>JBAUHH010000119.1:0-4798 GCA_049680165.1 Pseudolabrys sp. | reverse complement strand
ATGCCCTGTTCCCGAATTGCGATCCTCGCTGCCGCGTTTACGTGCGCGGTGGCTCCATCCATAAGGGCCGAAACCGTCATGCAAGAGCTCGCTCCCACCGGAAAGTTGCGCGTCGCCATTGCGATTGCGCCCGCGCCTTCCGCGCAATTCGCGGTTCAAGGCGAGGACGGCAAGCCGCGCGGCGTAGCGGTAATCCTCGGCGCGGCGCTGGCGAAAAAGCTCGGCGTGCCGGTCGAATACGTCCTCCACCAAGGCTCCGGCGAGATTCAGAATTCGGCGTCGAGCAACAAATGGGACGTCGCCTTCATGCCGGTCGACGAAGAGCGCAAGAAATTCGTCGACTTCGGCAACGCCTATCACATCCTGCAAAGCACTTACCTCGCAGCGCCCGGCTCCAAAATGCAAGCGGTCGCCGACGCCAATACCGCCGGCGTTCGCATCGGTGGCATCGCCAATACCGCCACCTTCCGCGCGTCGAACCGCAGCGCGCCGAAGGCAACGCACGTCAATTTCGAGAACGCCGACGCCGCGGTCACCGCGCTGCGCGACGGCAAGCTCGACGCCATCGCCTTCTCGCGTGAATCGCTCACCGGCCTACAGGCGAAAGTGCCGGGCTCGCGCATCCTCGGCGACGCCTTCATGAATTCGACCACCGCGGTCGCGCTGCCGAAGAACAAGCCGGCCGCGCTTGCGCTGGCCAGCGAATTCATCGAGGAGGCGAAATCCGCTGGCCTGGTGCGCCAGGCGCTCGACGAGATGGGCTTGAAGTCCTCGCAAGTCGCGCCCGCCGGCATGAAGCCTTAAACGAAACAACACAATCTCGACACCTGGGAGAAGCGCTGCCCTTAAGCTTCCGGCGTGCGCACGTGTTCGGGCCGTATGCCGAGCGCCAGAACGCGGCCGGGAATCCGCCGCAGCAGCGGCCATTGCAGCATCTTGATGAGCAGCGGCGCCTTCGGCCGCTTGCCGCCTTGCAGCGCCGGCCCAATCAGGTTGTTCTGCATCACGATCTGCACGCGCTGGGTCACGCGCGTTGGAAATTCGCGCCGCTGCTGGATGTCGTTGAGCGTCCCGATCGTCACGGCGCCGCGCAGCAGCGGCTCGGCCAGGATGTTCGCCGACGCCACCGCGTCCTGCACCGCGAGATTGATGCCGACGCCGCCGATTGGCGACATGGCGTGCGCGGCGTCGCCGATGCAGATCAGCCCCGGCCGGTACCATTTGCGCAGGCGGTCCACCGTCACCGTGAGCAGCTTCACGTCATCCCAGCTTTTGATCTCGGCCACGCGCTCGCGCACGTCGAAGGGCGCCATGTCGGCGACCGTTGCGCGGAAATTATCGAGGCCCTTCGCCTTGATCGCATCCGCGCTGCCTTTCGGAATGACGAAGGCGCATTGCCAGTAATCGTCGCGGTTGAGCATCACCAGCATACGACCGCTTTCGATATGCCCGACGACTTCGTCGCCGTCCTTCGGCTTGCGCGAAATGCGAAACCACATCACGTCCATCGGCGCGCCGAGATCGTCCACATGAAAGCCCGCGCGCTCGCGCACGGTCGAGTGCCGCCCGTCGCAACCGACGACGAGGTCGGCGCGGATCGCCAGCTCTCCCTCCGGCGTCGTCGCGCGCACGCCCACGATGCGCCCGCCCTCCTCGATCAAATCTGTCGCCTCCGCGCGCATGCGTAGGTCGAAGCCCGGAAATTTCTTGCCATGCGCGGCGAGAAAATTGAGGAAATCCCATTGCGGCATCAGCGCGATGAACTTGCAGGTCACCGGTAGCTTGCCGAAATAGCCGATGGTGACGCGGTCCGCGCCGATCTGCATGTTGACGTGATCGACTTGCGAATGCGGCAGCTTGAGAAATTCGTCGAGCAGACCGAGCTCGTGCATCACTTCGAGCGTCGAGGGATGCACGGTGTCGCCGCGGAAGTCGCGCAGGAAATCCTTGTGCTTCTCCAGCACCGTCACCCGCACGCCAGCGCGCGCCAGCAGGAAGCCGAGCATCATTCCGGCCGGCCCGCCGCCGGCGATGCAGCACGTGGTTTGAATGTCGCGCGTCCCGGCGGTGGTCATCGATTACCGTGCATTGTCAATGAACCGTCGCAAACGTCGTTCCGCTTAACAAGTGAATAAGCCCTCTTGCGGCGGCATGGCACACTGGACCATTCTTGTGCTTCGGCTGTGGGTAGAGTCATGAAAAAATTGGTCTTGACTGTATTGGCGGGTCTCGCCGGTTTCGTGGCCGTTAATGCCGCGCAATCGGCCGATCTCGAGAGAATGCCCGTGAAGGCAGCGCCGGTAGCGCGCGCGGTCGACTGGACCGGCTTTTACGTCGGCGTTCAGGGCGGCGGCGGCTGGGCCCGCGCCCATCAGACCGATCCTTTCCCCTTCGACTCCGGCTGGTACGGCCTGAGCGGCGCGCTGGCCGGCGCGACCCTGGGTTACAACTGGCAAGTCGGCAACACTGTCGTCGGCTTCGAAAGTGACGCCGCCTGGAGCAACATCCGCGGCTCGACCACCGGCGTTGGCGCCCTCAACGGGCCCTGCGGCGCGCAGCACTGCGCATCCGAGCTGCAATGGTTTGGCACCGGCCGCGTGCGTCTCGGCTACGCCTTCGACCGCTGGATGCCTTATGTGACCGGCGGCATGGCGTGGGGCTACATCCACGGCGAGGAAGGCACGACGCCCACTGCCAGCGGCATCGCCGGCTCCGGCGCCGAAAGTCATTACGGCTGGACTCTCGGCGGCGGCGTCGAAGCCATGATCGACCGCCAGTGGAGCGCAAAGCTCGAATACCTGTATGCCGATCTGCGCAACGGCCGCGTCTTCATGGACCGCACGATCGCTGGCACGGCCGCCACCGAGTCCGTCGGCATGCACGTCCAGATCGTGCGCGTCGGATTGAATTACAAATTCGCTGCGGGCCCATCGTTCCTGCCGGTCCTGCCGCCAAACCCCGGACCGAGCGCGGGTCCCTGGAACTGGTCCGGACTCTATGCCGGCGTCAATTTCGGCGGCGGCGCCGGGCGCGCGTCTCAATCGGACACGCTTTTCAATCGCGGATCGTATGACGTGAGTGGCGCCATTGGCGGCGGCACGATCGGTTACAACTGGCAACGCGACCGCCTCGTGCTCGGCGTCGAAGGCGACCTCGATTATTCCAACATCAAAGGCGCCACCGGCGGCATCTCCGATTTCACGACGCCGCCGTGCGGCGGAAGCGGCTTTTACGCGAATTGCGACACTAGGCTGCGGTGGCTCGGCACCGTGCGCGGCCGCGTCGGTTATACGTGGGATCGCCTGCTGCCTTACGTGACCGGCGGCCTCGCGGTCGGCTCGCTCGAAAGCTCGGAAGGCTCGCCGCCCATTCCGCTGTTCGGATCCGGCACCCAGACACGCGCCGGCTGGACCGCGGGCGCCGGGATCGAAGCGAAAATCGACGACCGCTGGACCACCAAGATCGAATATCTCTACGTCGACCTCGGCAATCGCCAGGGGTTCACGGAGAGACTCGGCGCCTTGACGCTGTCGGAGAACGTCGGCTTCCGCACCCACATCGTGCGCGCCGGCCTGAACTACCGCTTCAATTGAGCGGGCGTCGTCAGCACCGCTAGCCGTGCAGGCCGTTTGGGGGCGGCCCGGCATGTTGAATTCGGCGCATCGCTGCGCGCTCGTTGTCCTGGCGTTGTGCGCGTTCCCTGCCACAGCCGGCGCAGCGGATAGTTTTCACCGCGAGGATTTGCGCATCCCGATGGCCGGCGCCGGACCGCGCGGCCTCGAAGCCGTGTTGGTGCGGCCGGATGCGCCGGGGCGTTATCCGCTCGTGCTCATCAGCCACGGATCGCCGCGCATCCGCGCCAACACGCCGCGCATGAGCCCTTCCGCGATGTCGCTGCAGGCGATGGAGTTCGCGCGCCGCGGCTGGGCGGCGGTTATCGTAATGCGGCGTGGCTACGGTGATTCAGGCGGCAGCTTTTCGGAGTCGTTCGGCTCGTGCAGCAATCCGGATTATGTGAGCGCCGGGCGCGCATCGGCCGACGATCTCAAAGCCGCCATCGCGGCTCTCACGCAGCGCCCGGATATCGACGGCACCCGCGTCGTCAGCGTCGGGTACTCGGCCGGCGGCTTCGCCACCGTCGCGCTCACCGCCGATCCGCCGCCGGGCCTCCTCGCGGGCATCAGCTTTGCCGGCGGGCGCGGCTCGCAATCGGACGATGTGGTGTGCGGGTCCGAACGGCTGGTCGCGGCCTTCGCCACTTTCGGGCAGCGCTCGCGCATCCCGATGCTGTGGGTCTACGCCGAGAACGATCATTATTTCGGACCCGGGCTGGCGCAGAAATTCAAGGATGCTTTCAGCGGCGCGGGCGGCAATGTCGAATTCGTGAAAGCGCCGGCGTTCGGCGAGGACGGTCATGTTTTTTCGACGGGCGGCATCTTGGTTTGGCCGCGCTATGTCGACGCGTTCCTCGCCGAGCATCGCCTCACGCTCCGGACAGCGCTGCTGCCGCGCCCGTCGTCGCCCTCGCTGCGGCCGCCGCCGCAGCTCTCGGAACGCGGACGCAAAGCCTTCGAAACGTATCTGATGAGCGGCGAGCACAAGGCGTTCGCGGTGTCGCCCGACGGCCATTTCGGCTGGCGTACCGGGCAGCGCACCGTCGACGACGCAAAAGCCGGCGCGCTTGAGTATTGTCACCGCAATGCGAGCGATTGCGAAATCGTCTTTGTCGATTCCGCGGCAGAACCCTAGCCGCTTAAGCCTGCCGCTCCGGCGTTCGCACCACCAGCCCGTCGAGCTC
>JBAUHH010000118.1:0-1631 GCA_049680165.1 Pseudolabrys sp. | reverse complement strand
CACCAGGACGCCCGGGCGCGCCTCGCGCGGCCAGAACGACGCCGCGAAATGCTCCGAATGCCAGGCCGGCGCGTCGATCGCCTCCTGCAAATTCATGACCGCGTGCACGTGGCGCAGGAAGAACTGCGCGATCCACTGATCCTGCTGGTCGCCGCCGGGCGAACCCCAGACGAGATAAGGCTCGCCGTCGCGCAGCGCCATCGAGGGCGTCAACGTGGTGCGCGGGCGTTTTCCCGGCGCGAGCGCGGCGGGGTGCTCGGGATCGAGCCAGAACTGTTGCGCGCGCGTGCCGAGGCAGAAGCCGAGCTCCGGGATCGTCGGCGACGATTGCAGCCAGCCGCCCGACGGCGTCGACGACACCATGTTGCCGTCGCGGTCGATGATGTCGAAATGCACGGTGTCGCCGCGCATCACGCCAGCGGCGTCGAGCCTGGCATTCTCGACCTCAATGCCCGGATCGTGCGTGTCGTCGTGCGTCCAGATCTTGCCGACGGTCGGCTCGCCCGCCCCGGCAACCTTCTGCATGCCGCCCGCGACGCGCACCGGAAGCTGCTTGCCGTAGCCTTTGATGTCGCCCGGCCGCTGCTCGAGCGAGGCTCTGTCGCCGACGAGCTTCTTGCGCTCGGCGTTGTAGGCATCGGAGAGCAGGGTCTCGAGCGGCACTTTGACGAAATCCGGATCGCCGTAGAATTTGTCGCGGTCGGCGTAAGCAAGCTTCGAGCATTCGACCAGCGTGTGGATGAAGTCCGCGCTGGTCGGATCGATCTTGCCGAGATTGAACTGCTTCATCAGCGCGAGTTGCTGAAGCATCGCCGGCCCCTGGCTCCAGACGCCGCATTTGCACACCGTGTAGTTCTGATATTCGAGCGTCGCCGGCGCTTCGACACGCGGCTGCCAGCGCGCCATGTCGTCGGCGGTGAGCACGCCGCGATGGAGCTCGCCGCTGGTGTCCATCACGTCCTGCGTGCGGCAGAACTTGTCGATCGCCTCGGCGACGAAGCCTTGCGACCAAGTCTTGCGCGCGCGCTCGATCTGCGCGTCGCGATTGCTGCCGGCGCTCTCGGCCTCACGCAGCACGCGTTCGTAGGTGTCGGCGAGCGTGCGGTTGGTGAACATCGTGCCCGGCTTCGGCACGTTGCCGCCGGGGAGGTAGACATTCGCCGATGTCGGCCAATGATCGCGGAACAAGCCTTCAACCATCTGGATGGTCGCGGTCGCGCGCTCGACCAGCGGATGACCGTTGCGGGCATAGGAGATCGCTGGCGCGAGCACGTCGGCGAGCTTCATCGTCCCGTAATCGCGCAGCAGCAGCATCCAGGTCTCGAACATGCCGGGCACGCAGGCCGCCAGCAGGCCGGTACCCGGCACCATGTCGAGGCCGAGATCACGGAAATGCGCGATGGTGGCCGCCGCCGGCGCCGGGCCTTGCCCGCAGATCACCTCCGCTTTGCCGCGTCTTACGTCATAGAGAATGACCGGCACGTCGCCGCCCGGCCCGTTGAGATGCGGCTCGATGACCTGCAAGGTAAAGGCAGTGGCGACGGCGGCGTCGAAGGCGTTGCCGCCTTTTTCCAGAATACCCATGCCGACCGCGGTGGCGATCCAATGGGTGGTCGCGACCACGCCGAAGG
>JBAUHH010000117.1:0-1574 GCA_049680165.1 Pseudolabrys sp. | reverse complement strand
ACCAGATGAAGTTGAAGCGCCGGTGCCCGGGCCGGAGGTCGTTGTCGAAGCCGGCAATCGGGTAGGTGATGACTTCCTGCCGCGGCGGCAGATAGAACGTGAACAGCGGATAGATGCTGCGCAGCGTTTCCGGTTCGAGGTCGGCTTCGTTCGGCGCGCCGCGCCAGATGTAATAGCCGGCATAAATCGGCTGCACCTCCGGCGCCATCTGCCCGCGCACGCTCGACCGGATGCCGTCGCCGCCGATAAGGATGTCCGCATGCTCGACGCGCCCGCCGGAGAACTGCACGCGCACGCCGCGCTCGTCCTGGTCGACGCGCTCGAAATTCCAGCCGAGGTGGTAGCGCGCCGGGTCGACGTTGTGCTGGAGCAATTGTTGCAGCCGGTCCCACGACGTCAGGATCTGCCGCAGCGGCCGCTCTTCGGTGACGCGGCCGTTGCGGTCGATGGCGATGCGTTTGGGTACCTCGACGCCGAGGTCCTTGGTGCCGGCGCCGCTAGCCTCCAGCGCCTCCAGCAATTCCGGATGGCCGGTGATGCCGGCGCCGCGGCCGACCAGCTCGACGCCCGAGCGCTCGTAGACGTCCACATCCCAGCCGATCTGACGCAGGAACGCGGCGGAGAACAGCCCGGACATCGAGCCGCCGATAATGATGGCGCGGCGGGATGCGGACGAAGGCCTTGGCATGGCGCAAACCATACCCAGCCCTGTTCCGCTGTCCATTGTGACTGCGGGGAATGGCCGGCATAACCGCCTGGACTGAGTCCGCCGGTGCCTAGGCGGGACAGCGGCGCGGGGTTATCAACGGACCCATGGGCCGGCAACCGATTCGCATTCTCGGCATCGATCCCGGGCTCCGCCGCACCGGCTGGGGCATGGTCGAATCCGACGGCAACCGTTTGATTTACGTGGCGTGCGGCTCGCTGGAGACGAGCGAGCGGCTGGCTCTGGGCGAACGCCTGCTCGCCATCCATGACGGGCTGACCAAGGTGATCGGCGAGTTCCGTCCGCATGAGGCGGCGGTGGAAGCGACCTTCGTCAACGCCAACGGCGCCTCCACCCTCAAGCTCGGCCAGGCGCGGGGCATTGCCATGCTGGTGCCGGCCAAGGCCGGGTTGGCAGTCGCCGAATACGCGCCCAATCTGGTGAAGAAAACCATCGTCGGCACCGGCCACGGCGAGAAGGCGCAAATCCGCATGATGATCGGCGTGCTGTTGCCGAAGGCCGATCCGCAATCGGAAGATGCCGCCGATGCGCTGGCGATCGCGGTGTGTCACGCGCATCATCGCCAAAGTGTCGTGCTCAAGGTAGCGAACCGATGATCGGCAAGCTCAAAGGCATCATCGATTCCTACGGCGAGGATTTCGTCATCCTCGATGTGAATGGCGTCGGCTATCAGGTGCATTGCTCTGTGCGCACCATGCAGGCGCTGCCGGCGGCGGGCACTGCGGCAACATTGTCGATCGAAACGCATGTGCGCGAGGACCACATCAAGCTGTACGGGTTCGTGAGCGACATGGAGCGCGAATGGTTCCGCCTGTTGCAGACGGTGCAGGGCGTCGGCGCCAAGGTC
>JBAUHH010000116.1:0-15781 GCA_049680165.1 Pseudolabrys sp. | reverse complement strand
CGTTTATTGTTGTCGCCCGTGCGCAAGGCGATTATCCAGTCTGGCACGATAGCGTGGCAAGCACGCATTTCGTCAAGCGCGGACGCGCTTTAAGCGGCGGGTCCCATCCGATGGGAAAAATCGTTCGTTCGACGCCGCTCTGCGGCCTTGTGTCCTATCGGAGGCAGCGCTTATAGAAAGTCTTTGATGGAATGAAGAGCAGGGGATTGGTCCATGAGTACGCCGCATATCCTGGCGCATGAGAAAAAAGACACGGTTGGCGTGGTGGTCGTCGAGGGTCTCAAGGCTGGAACCCCGATGCTCGGCGTCGTCACCTCCAACGATTCGACGTTTCGCCTGAAGGCGCGAATGTCGGTTCCGATCGGCCACAAGATCGCGCTGGTGGACATTAAGAAGGGCGCCACCGTCTGGAAATACGGCCAGGACATCGGCAAGGCGATCGCCGACATCAAGAAGGGCGAGCACGTCCACGTCCATAATGTGAAGACGAAGAGGTGGTGAGCGTCATGGCCCGTAAAACGAAAGCAAAAGCGAAAGCGACAAAAGCCGCGCCGGTGAAGAAGATCAACGGCGGCGCGCTGACGTTCCACGGCTGGCGGCGCGAGAACGGCCGGGTCGGCGTGCGCAACCACGTCATCATCCTGCCGCTCGACGATCTGTCGAACGCGGCCTGCGAGGCGGTCGCCAATCAGGTGAAGGGCACCATCGCCGTTCCGCACGCCTACGGGCGGCTGCAATTCGGTGCCGACCTCGAATTGTTTTTCCGCACCATCATCGGCACCGGCAGCAATCCGAATGTCGCGGCGGTGGTCGTCATCGGCATCGAGGGCGGCTGGACCAAGCGCATCGTCGACGGCATCGCCAGGACCGGCAAGCCGGTGACCGGCTTCGGCATCGAGGGCACCGGCGACCTGATGACGGTCGCGAAGGCGGCGCGCGTCGCCAAGGACTACGTGCAGTGGGCGTCCGAGCTCAGGCGCGAGGAGTGCCCGATTTCCGATCTGTGGGTCTCGACCAAATGCGGCGAGAGCGACACCACAACTGGTTTGGCGTCGTGCCCGACGGTCGGCAACATGTACGACAAGCTGATCCCCAAGGGCATCTACGGCGTGTTCGGCGAAACGTCGGAAATCACCGGCGGCGAGCACATCGCCAAGGCGCGCGCGGTAAACCCGAAGATCGGCGAGAAGTGGATGAAGGTCTGGCAGGCCTACGAAGACGACGTCATCCAGGCGCACAAGACGGATGATCTGTCCGAATCGCAGCCGACCAAAGGCAACATCGCCGGCGGACTCACCACCATCGAGGAGAAGGCGCTCGGCAATCTCGAAAAGATCGGTCGCAAGTGCCGCTACATTGACGTGCTCGAACCGGCGGAAACGCCGGCGAGCGGCCCCGGTCTCTATTACATGGACACGTCCTCGGCGGCGGCGGAATGCGTGACGCTGATGGCGGCGGCCGGCTACGCCGTGCACACCTTCCCGACCGGGCAGGGCAACATCATCGGCAACCCGATCATTCCGGTGATCAAGATCAGCGGCAACCCGCGCACCGTGCGCACCATGTCCGAACACATCGACGTCGACGTGTCGGGCATCTTGCGCCGCGACCAGACCATCGGCGATGCCGGCGATGCGTTGATCGACATGATCATGCGCACGGCGAACGGCCGCCTGACCGCGGCGGAAGCGCTCGGCCACCGCGAGTTCGTGCTGACCAAGCTCTATCGCAGCGCATGAGCTAATGCCGACGCTGACGCTCGCCGAGGCGCAAGCGCTGGTCGAGGCGGCGCTCACGCGCTGCCGGACTTCGTCCGGCAATGCGGCAAGCGTCGCGCGCGCCTTGGTCGGCGCTGAAGCGGACGGTCTGGAAGGCCACGGCCTGTCGCGCGTGCCGAGCTATGCCGCGCAGGCCAAGGCCGGCAAGGTCGACGGTTTCGCGAAACCGGCGCTAACTTGGCCGAAGCCCGCGGTCGCCGCGATCGACGCCAATAATGGTTTTGCATTTCCGGCTATCGATGCAGCCATCGCCGCGTTGCCGCAGGCGGCGAAACAAAGCGGTATCGCGGTTGCATCGATCCGCCGCTCGCACCATTGCGGCGCGGCGGGTCATACGGTCGAGCGGCTGGCCGAAGCGGGGCTTGTCACGTTGATGTTCGCCAATACGCCGGCGGCGATTGCGCCGTGGGGTGGCGCCAAGGGCGTGTTCGGCACCAACCCGATCGCATTCGCGTGTCCGCTGCCGGGACGCGCGCCGATTGTCGTCGATCTTTCCGTATCGACGGCGGCGCGCGGCAATATTCTCGCGACCAAACAGAAGGGCGAAAAGATTCCGGCCGATTGGGCGCTTGATGTCGACGGCAAGCCAACGACCGATCCGGCGGCGGCGCTCGCCGGCACCATGCTGCCGCTCGGCGGCGCCAAAGGCACGGCACTGGCGCTCATGGTCGAACTGCTCGCAGCGGGCTTGACCGGCGCGAATTTCGCGACCGAGGCTTCGTCTTTCCTCGACGTCAAGGGTCCGCCGCCTGGCACCGGACAACTTCTCATCGCCTTCGATCCTTCCGCGTTCGGCGGCGGCATCGATCGTTTCGCCGTGCTGGCGTCGGCAATCGAAAGCCAGCCGGGCGCACGATTGCCGGGCAGCCGCCGCCTCAAGGCGCGCGAGAAGGCCGCGCGTAACGGCATCGTGATAAGCGATGCCTTGCGGGCTGAAATCGAAGCCGCATGACCGGCGCCGTTGCGGTATAGGAAGAACGTCATGCCCGCCGAACAGCAACCGTGGCCGACCGAACTGCGCCTGCACAAAGACCGCAAGACGCTGACGGTATCTTATGACGGCGGAGAGACGTTCGATCTGCCGGCGGAATACCTGCGCATCAAAAGCCCGAGCGCGGAAGTGCAGGGCCATTCGGCAGAGGAGCGCAAAACCATTCCCGGCAAGAAGAACGTCGCCATCCTCGAAGTACTGCCGGTCGGAAATTACGCGGTGCGCCTGGTATTCGACGACATGCACTCGACGGGGATTTTCGGTTGGGATTATCTGCGCGAGCTTGGGCGCAAACACGCCGAATACTGGCAGGACTATCTCGACGAGTTGGCCGCGAAAAACATGACGCGCGAGCCGCCGCCACGCCGGCACTAACACTCAGCGCAGGATGTGCACGACGGTGCCGATCTTCACGCGCTTGTAGAGATCGATCGCGTCCTCGTTCGTAAGCCGGAAACAGCCCGACGATTCGGCTTCGCCGATCGACTCAGCGTCGTTCGAGCCGTGAATGCGGTAGAGCGTCGAGCCGAGGTACATCGCGCGCGCGCCGAGCGGATTGCCCTCGCCGCCCTTCATGTGCACGGGCAGGCCCGGTTGCCGCCGGCGCATTTGCTCGGGCGGCGTCCAGTCCGGCCATTCGCGCTTGTCGGTCACGGTCTTCACGCCGGCCCAGGTAAAGCCGATGCGGCCGACGCCGATGCCGTAGCGGATCGCCTCGCCGCCTTCGAGCACGTAATAGAGCCGGCGCTCGCCGGTGTTGATGACGATCTCTCCCGGCTTGTAGTTGCCGGAAAAACTGACGGTCGCGCGCGGAACCTTGACCCAGCCGTAATAGTGACCGCTGGGCGCGCCGCCGGAACGGATGCCTTCGGGATCGTTGCGGGAATCGTATTGCGCGTGCGCGGCGCCCGCGGCGGCGAGTAGACCGGCCGCAAGAGCCGCGGCGGCGACCCCACGCACCCCGAATGCGGGTAACCAAGTAGGCATCATGATATTGCAATTAGTCGTGTGTTTGAGTGGACCCGCAGTAGCGATAGCACCAATTGTGGTATTTTGTAACGGGCGGGCGACTGGTTGACGGAGTCGGAAATGTCGGTCGTGAAGAGGTGGGATTGGCTGGTTTGTGTTTCCCTGGCCGCAGCGCTCGGACTCGCCGCGCCGCGTGCTTTCGCCGCGTCCGAAAATGCCGCCGCAATGAAGCCGGTGATCGCGGGCTTCATTGATATGCAGACTATCAGTTGGCACAACGCCGACGACGGACAGCCGGTCTTCACGCTGGCCAACGTCCGGCATTTTCCGGGTGTGTTCGGCGGCATTGTATTTAATGCCACTTGGGCCGAGATGCAGCATCAGCAGGGCGGTCCTCTGACGACCGTCAGGCTCGACAACGCGCTGAAGCAGGTGCGCCAATACAATCTTGCTCACCCAAGAGCGCCGCTGGGCGTCAAGCTGCGCATCTTTTCCGGCAATCAGGCGCCGCCGTGGGCAAAGGCGCTCGCCGGCGGCCCGCTGACGATCCAGCGCAACCCGCAAGGATGTCCTTCCGGCAACTGCCCGATCACGATCGGAAAAGTGTGGAATACGAATTATATCGCCGCCTGGCGCGCGTTTCAGCGCATGGTCGCGGCGCGCTACGATTCCGAACCGCTGATCCGTTCGGTGGCGATTACCTCCTGCACGATGGAGACCGACGAGCCCTTCGTGATGCCGGTCGATCAGCCGGTGCCCACCGGCTACACCGATGCGGCGGGTATGGCCTGTCTGCGTGGCGCGGTGACGGATTATGCCGCTTGGCGCAGCACGGCGATCGACTTCACTATCAACGCATTCGACAAAATTCAGATGGGCGGCTCCAATCCGAATTTCTCTTTTGCCATCATGAACGAATGCCGCTCCAAGCTTGGCTCGCGATGCGAACTCGGCAACCACGCTTTCGCTGCGAGCATGCCGAAAGGAAATACGGCGATCGTTGCGGCGATCGCGGCGAGAGGCGCGCCGATCCACTATCAGACCGTCGGTCCCAAGGTGGCGGGCTTCAACTGGACGACCACGGTCCAGGCAGCACGGCAATACAATGCCACCGGGCTCGAGTTGTGGCCCGACAAGAACTTCGGCGGGTTCATGACGCTGACGATGGCTCAGATGCTGAAGCTGAGCGTTCTGTTCAACGGCACGGGCGGGCGTTAGCGCCAACCGACAAACCCGGCGGAAATAAAAAATCCCGCCAAAGGCGGGCATTGATGGTGGGCGCTGTAGGGATTGAACCTACGACCTCTCCCGTGTGAAGGGAACGCTCTCCCGCTGAGCTAAGCGCCCGGCCATGACGGCCGGGCGATATAAAGAGTGCGTCCAAGAGGTGTCAAGCAAGCCGGCCTGAGCCGGCTCGCCGTTAGTTGCGGCTGGACGGCTCGCCCGGATGTGATGCCCGCGAGGCGTGGCTTTGCAGCGCACGGATGCGGTCGGCGAGATTGCCGTTGGGCTCGCGCGTTTCGCCGATGTCGGCATCGCCGTTGGCGCCACCATTACGGCCGCGCGTTTCCGACGCGAGGATCGCGTCGATCGGGGAGTTCGGGCCCTCGAGCGTCGAGGCAAGCCGCGCGACTTCCGCCGCGACGTCGTTGATGCGCTCGCGCAACAGCGCATTTTCCACGCGCTCCGAAGCCCAGGTCTCCTCGGTCTCGCGCTTCATGTCCGCAAGCTCGCGGGCGAGCCGCGCACGCTCTTCGTTGGCATGGGCGAGTTCGGCCTGCAACTGCAGCTTCTCGGACTTGAGGTTCTCCGCCGCCGACGAAGTGCGGCCGGAAATCTCGTTGATCGCGGTGCGCAGATCGCCTTCGGTCTTGCGCGCGCTCTCGATCTCGGTGCGCAAGTGGCCGAGTTCGCTCTCGCTCTGGGTGAGCAAGCGCGACTGCTCGGTGAGACGGCTTTCGAGATCGTGCGCGCGGCGGCCGAGAAGCTCGGCCTCGGTGGTCTGCGCCGCGAGCTGCTGCTCGAGTTCGGACACGCGGCGGCCGAGATTGTCGACCTTGCCGCGCTCTTCGGTGAGTTCCTTGGTCGCCGCCTTGAGCGCAACGCGCTCGGCATCGCGGCGATCCTCGACGACCTTGACCTCGTTGCCGGCGTCGGTGAGCCGTTCTTTCAGCGCCTCGACCTGCGTCTTCAACGCGATGATTTCGACTTTCTGCGCGTCGGCGAGCGAGGAACGCTCGTCGAGCTCGCTCACCAGCTTGGCAAGCTCGCCTTCCTTGTCGGAAAGGTGGCGCTCGGCTTCGTGCATGGCCGACGTCTTGACGGTGAATTCTTCCTCGGTCGCGCGCAACTGGTCGCGCAGCGCCTTGTCGCGCGCTTCGAGCGCGAAGATGGTCGCGGTTTTTTCGCCAAGCTCGATCTTGAGCCGGTTGATCGCGTCGCCCTTCTTGCCGAGTTCGGCAAGCTGGCTCGTCGTTTTATTCTTCATCTGCTCGACGCTCATTTCGAGCCGGCGCGTCGACATCGCGAACTCGGCGCGGAGCTGGTCCTTGTCGGCCTGGATTTCGGCCATCGACAGCGGCGTCGCCGCTTCCAGGCGTCGCATGGTCAGCCGCACCGCGCGGCCGTGCACGAGCGGGATGACGACAAGCCCGATCAGGGCCGCCACGAGGAATCCGATCCCGAAATACATGATCGGTTCGATCATAGAACTACGCCTCCAAACACAGCCCAGCCCGTGTAAACCCCGCGGAAACCATGACACGAGGGGTAAGGCACTTCCAGCGTAACCCCAGATTAACCTAAACCCCCGCGGGCGTCCCGCGAGGGCTTACGTTGTTCCGGTACTCGGCGTGGTAACTGCGTTTGTTTAGAACGGGTTCCAGGTCGCCTTCGGTGTAAACTTGAGATAACCGAGGTTGGCGCCCAGCCTTAATCCGACGCCGGAGCGGATCGGCACCACGATGATGTTGCCGGCGCCGAGCGCGGTCATGCCGAAGCCGCCAATGAAGTAGGCCGAGCCGTCGATGCCGACGAAGCGCTGATAGATCGCGTCGGTGGCGGGCAGGCTGTAAACCAGCATCATGGTGCGCGCGCCTTCGCCGCCGGCGTCGAAGCCGATCGACGGTCCTTCCCAGAATACGCGGCGGTCTCCCGCGTTCTTGGTAAAGAGCGTGCCGTCGCCATAACGCAGGCCGACGACCAGCGCGCCGCTGCCTTCCTGGCCGAGCACGTAACCGTTCGGCTGACCCCAGCGGCTGACCGCCTTCTCGACCACTTCCGCAAGTCCGCGCGACACCGTGCCGAAAAAGCGATGGCCTTCGCGCACGAGTTCATCGGGCGAGAAGGTGCCGCTTTTCGGTGGCGGCGGCGGAGCAGGCTGCGCGCCTGCCGGCGGTGGAGTTTGCGCAATAGCTGGCGCGAGAACGGGGGCCGCCAGCAAA
This sequence comes from Pseudolabrys sp., assembly GCA_049680165.1. Lineage (GTDB taxonomy): Bacteria > Pseudomonadota > Alphaproteobacteria > Rhizobiales > Xanthobacteraceae > Pseudolabrys. Next base: position 8,600 of record JBAUHH010000116.1, on the reverse strand, counting down.
AGGGCCAAAACGGCGAGGCGCAGGAAGGTGCGCATGGAAATCTCCCTTGAATAATGAGGGGCCAGGCCCGCTTAACCGGTTGCTCACGCGGATGGCCGTAAAGTGACGGCCAGATACCACCCGAATCGGCAAAAGCCTTAGTGAAAATTATGACCGCAGCACGGCCACGACGGAAGGGACCAAGCCCATTCATGCGGCCGTGGATGGCGATCGGGATGGTGGTCGCGCTCGCGATTTCGATGTCCTACCGCGCCGGCGCTGTCCAAAACATCGTGGTCGACCACCAAACCGGGCTCGCCATCAGCGGTTTCGATCCGGTCGCCTATTTCACCGAGTCGGCGCCCAAGTTCGGCCAGCCGAACTTTGAACTCTGGTACGCCGGCGTGATCTGGCGCTTCCGCAATGAAGGCAATCGCGCCGAATTTTCCGAACATCCCGACGTCTATATGCCGCGTTTCGGCGGCTACGATCCAGTTGGGATCGCGCGCGGCGTTTCGGTCCCCGGCCATCCCGAGATCTGGCTTGTTGCCGGCCAGCGGCTTTATCTTTTCTATAACGAGCCGGCGCGCAGCGCGTTTGCCGCGCAGCCCGAGCGCTTCATCGAAGCGGCCGAGCGCAAATGGCCGGCGGTCCAGCGCACCATCGCGCCGTAAATCTTTTCAGATCGATTTCGCCTTGGCGGGATCGCCCCAGGCGATGAATCCCGGCACGAGGAATTTGCCGTTCGTTCCGCCATAGAAAAGCGTCGCGCCTTGCGGATTGACGACTGTTCCGCCGGCTGAAGCGACCAGCGCGTGGCCTGCCGCGATGTCCCATTCCGATGTCGGCGCGAGGCGCGGATAGATGTCGGCCGAGCCTTCCGCGATCCGGCAGAATTTTATCGACGAGCCGCTGTGATCGCATTGCATGGGCCCAAGCTTCTTGAGCAAAGCATCGGTGTCCGGGTCGTAGTGCGAACGGCTGACGCTGGCGACGGGGTCTTTGTCGGGCCAGCGGCGCGTGCGGATCTGCTCCGGTTTCTCGACGCCGTTCGGCCCGAGCCGCATGCGCTCGGCGCGAACGCCGGTAACGCCGCGCCACAACAACCCACAGGCCGGCGCGGCGACAATGCCGGCGATCGGCGTTCGCTTGGTGACGATCGCGACATTAACGGTGTATTCGGGAAGGCCCTCGATGAACTGGCGCGTGCCATCGAGCGGATCGACCAGCACGAAACTTTCATCCGCTTTCGGCGGCGCGCCGTGGCCGGCGCCTTCCTCGGAGACGACCGGCACGCCGGGCAGCAAGCGCGCAAGGCCTTCCAGAATCGCGGCCTCGGCGGCCTCGTCCGCCGGGGTGACCGGCGACTGATCGTTCTTGAGGCGATGGTCGGTGTAGGGATTGGCCAGGACGACGGCGGACGCTTGCACCACGATTGCCGTCAAGCCATCGAGCAAATCGGCCGCCATGGCCGGGCTGATTTCATGACTGACGGTCAGCGTTTCGCTCCTGTCCTTGGCGGTCGCGCGGGTGCGGTGTATCACGCGCGCAAGCCGGTGTTATCAGCGATTCGCCGGTTCGCCGCACCTCGTCCGCACCCGGAGACCCCTTTCCATGTCCGGCCCTATCGAAGCTCTCGATCTCGCCGCACTGTTGTGTTCGCGTGTCTGCCACGACCTGATCAGCCCGATCGGCGCGATCGTCAACGGCCTCGAAGTGCTGGACGAGGAGAAGGATCAGGAGACCCAGCAGTTCGCGCTCGAGCTCATCAAGAAGAGCTCGCGCACGGCGTCGGCCAAGCTGCAGTTCTGCCGGATCGCGTTCGGCGCCGCCGGGTCGGCCGGCGCGCAGATCGACCTCGGCGATGCCGAGACCATCGCGCGCGGCTTCTTCGAGGACGACAAGACCAAGCTCGCCTGGAACCTGCCGCGGGCGCTGCTGGCGAAAAACCGGGTCAAGCTGCTGCTCAACCTGCTGCTGATCGCCGGGCAGGCGATCCCGCGCGGCGGCGTGCTCACGGTCGACCCGATCGGCGCGGGCGAAACCATGGGCGTCAAGGTCACGGCCGCCGGCACCAATGCCCGCATTCCCCCGCATGCGCCGGAGCTGCTGGCGATACAGCCGGGCGAACAGGGGCTCGATGCCCACCGCATCCAGCCGTTTTATGCCGGGCTGCTGGCCAAGGCGGCCGGGGTTTCGGCGGCCATCGCGCTCGACGGCGCCTCGGTCGTCATCACCGCGAGCTGACCTTCGCTTAAAGCCCGCGCCGGACCGCGTCCCGAGTGGTTAACGAGTGGTTAACGGCCCCGGGTTAAGGCTTTCGTTGCAACTAAAATTAAACGCTTCAACGACACACTGACCGCGCGCGCAAAGGGGTGTGGGAGACGGGCTAACCCCCCGTCCGGCAAAGGCGTTTTCGATGGACGACCTGCTGCGGGAATTCGTCACCGAGACGAACGAGAGTCTCGACGTCGTCGACGTCGAGCTCGTGCGTTTTGAGCAGGACCCGAACAACAAGAAGATCCTCGATAATATTTTCCGCCTCGTCCACACCATCAAGGGCACGTGCGGCTTTCTCGCGCTGCCGCGGCTCGAAGCGCTCGCGCACGCCGCCGAAACATTGATGGGAAAATTCCGCGACGGCATGCCGGCGACCGGCGAAGCGGTCACCGTGATCCTTGCCACCATCGACCGCATCAAGATGATCCTCGAGACCATCGACCGCGAACAGCGCGAGCCCGATGGCGGCGACGCCGATCTGATTGCCGATCTCGAGCGCATCGTGAAGCAGATCGCGGAATCCCATGCATCGCCGACCGACAAAACGGTGGGCACGCTGGTGCCGCAGGTTCTCGAGCGCGCGCTGCATCCGGGCGAAAACACGCTCGACGAGCTTGAGCGCGCTTTCCGTGAGACGCCGGTCGAGCCGGTGAAACCGGCCGCATCATTGTCGGAAAATGGCGCGGAAGACGGCAAGGCCAACCAGTCGATCCGCGTCACCGTCGACACGCTCGAACAGCTGATGACGATGGTTTCCGAGCTGGTGCTCACGCGCAATCAGCTTCTGGAAATCGTGCGCCGTCACGAGGATTCCGAATTCAAGGGGCCGCTGCAGCGACTCTCCAACGTCACCGCCGAGTTGCAAGAAGGCGTGATGAAGACGCGCATGCAGCCGATCGGCAACGCGTGGCAGAAGCTTCCGCGCATCGTGCGCGATCTTTCCGCCGAGCTTGGCAAGCAGATCGATCTGGAAATGCAGGGCGCGGAGACTGAGCTCGACCGCCAGGTGCTCGATCTGATCAAGGATCCGCTCACCCATATGGTGCGCAATTCCGCCGACCACGGCCTTGAGACGCCGGCGGAACGGCGCGCCGCCGGCAAGCCCGCGCGTGGGCGCATCCGGCTTTCCGCCTATCACGAAGGCGGACAGATCATCATCGAGATCACCGACGACGGCCGCGGGTTGAACACCGCCCGCATCAAGGCCAAAGCGGTCGCGCAGGGACTCGTCTCGGAAGGCGAGATCGAGAAGCTGTCCGAAGCGCAAATCCAAAAATTCATCTTCGTCCCCGGCTTTTCGACCGCCGCGACCATCACCAGCGTGTCCGGGCGCGGCGTCGGCATGGACGTGGTGCGCAACAACATCGATCAGATCGGCGGCACCGTCGACGTCAAGTCGGTCGCCGGCGTGGGCTTGAGCTTCACCATCAAGATTCCGCTTACGCTCGCCATCGTCGCCGCGCTGATCGTCGACGCCGGTGGTGACCGCTTTGCCATTCCGCAGCTTTCGGTGGTTGAGCTGGTGCGCGCGCGCAGCAACAGCGAGCACCGCATCGAGCGCATCAAGGACACGACCGTCCTGCGCCTGCGCGACAAGCTGTTGCCGCTGATCCGGCTGACCAAGCTGCTCGGATTCGAGAACGCGAAGAAGGAAACCGACGACGGGTTCATCGTCGTGATCCAGGTCGGCACGCAGCATTTCGGCCTCGTCGTCGACGGCGTGTTTCATACCGAAGAAATCGTCGTCAAGCCGATGTCGAACAAGCTTCGCCACATCGCGGTGTTCTCCGGCAACACCATCCTGGGCGACGGCTCGGTGATCATGATCATCGACCCGAACGGCGTCGCACGTGAGATCGGCAGCACCGTGAGCTCGCAAATGGCGGCAGAGTCCGAGGCCGAGGTCAGGCGCGAATCCACGAGCGAGCAGACGACGTCGCTGCTCGTGTTCCGTGCCGGCTCCACGCAGCCGAAGGCGGTGCCGCTCGCGCTGATCACGCGGCTTGAGGAGGTCGACGCCAAGAAGATCGAGCTCTCGAACGGCCGTCATATGGTGCAGTACCGCGACCATCTGATGCCGCTCGTGCGCATGAGCGACGACGTGCGCGTGAAAGGCGAGGGTGCCCAGCCGCTGCTGGTTTTCTCCGACGGCAGCCGCTCGATGGCGCTGGTGGTCGACGAGATCGTCGACATCATAGAGGAGCGCCTCGACATCCAGGTCGCCAGCGAAAATCCGGGCGTACTCGGCTCCGCCATCATCAAGGGGCAGGCGACCGAGATCATCGACGTCGGTCATTTCCTACCCACCGCTTTCGAGGACTGGTTCCGCCGCAAGGACCAGCCGGGCAACGCCAGGCCGCGCAACATGCTGCTGGTCGACGACTCGGCGTTCTTCCTCAACATGCTCACGCCGGTGCTGCAGGCCGCGGGCTACATCGTGACCGCGGCGGCGAGCGCGCACGAAGCGCTGGCGCTCCTGCGCAACGGGCTGAAGTTCGACCTCATCGTCACCGACATCGATATGCCGGGGATGGACGGCTTCCAGTTCGCCGAAGTCGTGCGCAACGATCTCGCCATGACGAACCTGCCGATCATCGCGCTCTCGTCGATGGTGTCGCCGGAGGCGCTCGAGCGCGGGCGTCAGGTTGGCTTCCACGATTACGTCGCCAAGTTCGATCGCCAGGGCTTGATCGCGGCGCTCAAGGAACAGGCCGACGTGGGGCAGGCGGCATAAGCGATGACCGAAACCACCAACGAAAACATGAGTGAATACGTCACCGCGACGATCGGCGGTCAGTTGTTCGGCCTGCCCATCCTGAGCGTGCAGGACGTTTTCATGCCGGAACGGCTGACGCGCGTGCCGCTGTCGCCGCCGGAGATCGCCGGCGTGCTCAATCTGCGCGGGCGCATCGTGACGCTGATCGACATGCGCCGCCGGCTCGGGCTGCAGGGCCGCGAGCAGGGCGCCATGCCGATGGCCATCGGTGTCGAGTCACGCGGCGAATCCTACGGGCTGCTGATCGATAACGTCGGCGAGGTGCTCAAGCTCGACGATCGCGCGCGCGAGACCAATCCGATCAATCTCGATCCGCGCCTGGCGCGGGTCTGCGCGGGAATTCACCGGCTGGATGGACAATTGCTCGTGGTGCTCGACGTCGAACGAATTCTCGACATCGGCGCGCCTGCGGCTGCGGCGTGAAAGTGGGCGAGGGTAAGACATTGGATGCGGGGACACCCGCGACTGGAAAAAGTGAGGCTATGTCATGAAAACGTGCTTGGTCGTGGACGACTCGAGCGTCATCCGGAAGGTGGCGCGGCGTATCCTTGAAGGACTCGACTTCGACATCGTCGAAGCCGAGGACGGCGAACAGGCGCTCGACGCCTGCCGGCGCAATTTGCCGGAAGCGATCCTGCTCGACTGGAACATGCCGAAAATGGACGGCTACGAATTCCTGCGTTCGCTGCGCCGGCTGCCGGGCGGCGACGGGCCGAAGGTCGTGTTCTGCACCACCGAGAACGACGTCGCGCACATCGCGCGCGCGCTGCACGCCGGCGCGAACGAATACATCATGAAGCCCTTCGACAAGGAAATCGTCGAAGCCAAGTTTCAGGAAGTCGGATTGATCTGACGAAGCCTGAAATCGGTACTGCGTAACAGGAAGTTGCGTCCGATGAACGTCGTTCTTGCACCTGCGTCTCCCGCCACGGGCGTGACACGCCGTATCCGCGTGATGGTCGTCGACGATGCCGTCGTCATCCGCGGTGTATTCGCGCGCTGGATCGAAGCCGAACAGGACCTCGAAGTCGGCGCCTCGCTGCGCACCGGCGACGAAGCCGTCAGCCAGATCGAGCGCCACCAGCCCGATGTCGTGTTGCTCGACATCGAGATGCCGGGGCTCGACGGCCTGACCGCGCTGCCGATGCTGCTTGCGAAGAAGCGCGACCTCGTCGTCATCATGGCGTCGACGCTGACCCGCCGGAATGCGGAAATCAGCTTGCGGGCGCTCTCGCTCGGTGCCGCCGATTACATTCCGAAGCCGACCAACAGCCGCGACGTTGCCGGCTCTCCCGAATTCCGTCGCGAGCTGGTCGAGAAAGTCCGCCAGCTCGGCTTGCGCGCGCATCGCCTGCGCGCTGTACGCGCCGCGCCCCCAGCCCAGCCCGCCGCGCCGAGCCGGCCCCCGGGTCCTTCGACGCTCAGCAAGCTCCGCGCCGTGCTCAACTCCGTGCCGCCGCTGCCGCCGCAGCCGTTGTTCGCGCCGGCGCCGCCGCCGCCCATAACCACGGCGTCGCCGCCGATCGTGCCCGAGCCGGAAAGCTTCGCGCTGCGCTCGTTCCAATGCATGCCGCCACGCGTGCTGCTGATCGGCTCGTCGACCGGCGGGCCGCAGGCGCTCAATGCCATCATCCCGCAGCTCGGCGGCGTGTTCGACCGCGCGCCAGTGCTGATCACGCAACACATGCCGCCGACCTTCACCACCATTTTGGCCGAACACCTGACGCGCTTGAGCGGCAGGCCGGCGCGCGAAGGACAGGACGGCGAGGAAATCAATGCCGGCAATATCTACATCGCGCCCGGCGGCAAGCACATGAAGGTCGCGCGCCGCGACGGCGTGGCCGTGATCGAGCTCGACGACGGCCCGCTGGTGAATTTCTGCAAGCCGTCGGTCGATCCGATGTTCTCCACGGCGGCGAGCGTCTGGGGCAACTGGGTCATGGGTGTCGTGCTCACCGGCATGGGCTCGGACGGCTTGCGCGGCGCGCAATCGATCGTCGCCGCCGGCGGCAACGTGATCGCGCAGGATGAAGAGACCAGCGTGATCTGGGGCATGCCGGGCCAGGTGGCGCAGGCCGGCGTCTGCGCCGCGGTGCTGCCGATCCATGACATCGCGCCCAAGCTGGTGCGGCTGTTCGCGGGGGATATGGCTTGACCCCGCAAGATTTCGACTACCTGCGCTCCCTCTTGAAGGAGCGCTCCGGTCTGGTGCTGTCCGCCGACAAGCAATACCTCGCCGAAAGCCGGCTGCTGCCGGTCGCGCGCCGCAACGGCCTCAACGGCCTCAACGAGCTCGTCGAGAAGCTCAAGAGCCGGGCCGCCGACCCGATCGCAATTTCCGTGGTCGAGGCGATGACCACGAACGAAACCTTCTTCTTCCGCGACAAGATTCCGTTCGAATACTTCCGCAAGGTGATCGTGCCGGCGCTGATCGAGACGCATCACCGGCGCCACCGCATCCGCATCTGGTGCACCGCCGCTTCCACCGGACAGGAGCCGTATTCGCTCGCCATGGTGCTGTGCGAGCTCGCCGACAAGCTCAAGGGCTGGCGCCTGGACATTCTCGCCACCGATCTTTCCAACGACGTCTTGGACAAGGCCAAGGCCGGGCTCTACAGCCAGTTCGAGGTGCAGCGCGGCCTGCCGATTCACGAGCTGGTGAAATATTTCACGCAGAACGGCGAGGTGTGGCAGATCTCGCCCGAACTGCGCTCGATGGTGACGTTCCGCCAGATGAATTTGCTGCACGACTTCTCGCATCTCGGCTTCTTCGATCTGGTGTTCTGCCGCAACGTGCTGATCTATTTCGACCAGAAGACCAAGGCCGGCGTGCTCGAGCGTCTTGCGGGCGTGATCGAACCGACCGGCTATCTCGTGCTCGGCGCCGCCGAAACGGTGGTCGGCCTGACCGACGCGTTCAAGCCGCACCACAATTATCGCGGCCTCTATGTGCCGAATCCGGCGCGGCTCACGCCGGAAGACACGTCGACGCCGAAGGCGGCGAAGCCGAGCGCCAAGATCGTCAAGTTCGCGAACGTCAAAGGCTAATCGCTAATCGAATTTGTAGGCGGCCTGTACCAGCACGCCGTAACGCTCGTAGCGATAGGTGTCCTTGCGGGCGATCGGCACGCCGTTGAAGGCATCCGAGCCGGTGGTCGTCCACATCGCCCAATAGCGGCCGCCGACGCCGAGGCTGAACTGCGGCGTGATGTAATAAGACAGCATCGCCTCGAGCTGCACGCCCTGGCCCGAGCCGGACTCGCTGATCACCAGCGCGCGCAGCCAGTGATTGTCGACGCCGGAGAATTTCACGTAGGGCAGGTAAGCGGCGTCTCCCGAAAGCTTCCATTGCGGCGCGAGCCACGTCTCGGCGGAAAGCCCGAGGCGCAACGAATCCCAGTTGTCGGTTTCGGTGATGACCGTGACGCCCGAGATTGGCGGCGTGCAGATGCCGGCCGAGGGCGAGGCGATCTGGTGGCAGTTGTCGGCGCTGTATTGCTCGTGCACGTGGCTGTAGCCGACGAAAGCGCCGACCTTGTAAGCGCGCCCGTGCAGGACATTGAAG
>JBAUHH010000115.1:0-4032 GCA_049680165.1 Pseudolabrys sp. | reverse complement strand
TCTCGCGCTCATGGACCAGTTCAACCATAGCCAGGACGACGTCGCGCAGATCATCGGCAAGAGCCGCAGCCATGTCGCGAACACGCTGCGCCTGCTCAAGCTCTCCGATGCGGTGAAGGCTTACGTGTTGTCGGGACAACTCTCGGCCGGACACGCGCGCATGCTGATCGGCCAGCCGAACGCGGAAGAGCTTGCCGCCGACATCGTCAAGCAGGGCCTCAACGTGCGGCAGGTCGAGCAGCTGGCGCGCGAGAGCGGCAAGAAGCAGGCGCGCGCGATCAAGAACCCGCCGATGAAGGACGCCGACACGCGCGCACTCGAAAAGCGTTTATCCGACGCGCTCGGTCTTGTTGTCAGCGTCGATCACAAAGGCGCCGGCGGCACGCTGCACATCAAGTACCGCGATCTCGATCAGCTCGATGCGGTGCTGCGGAAGCTGGACCGACAGTAACAAAATATCGCCTCTCGAAATCACTTTCGCTCTTCCGGCGGCTTGATGTGCCGGAATGAAAGCAGCAACGCCATATCATACGCGATTTTCAGCACGCCGCAGAGAATGAGCGGCAAGCCGAGAAAAGACGTCGCCATCAGTGTTCCGGATATCGCCGGACTTAGCGACGATGCAAGGCTGCGCGGCACGGCAGTGACGCCGGCGGCAGCCGGGCGCTCAGGTGGCGTCACCACGGCCATCACGTAGGACGTGCGGGTCGGAACATCCATTTGGGACAACGCGGCGCGCAGCAGCAACAAAGCGAGCGCCAGCCACAAGCTTGATGAAAACGCCGCAAGGATAAGAAAAATACTGGATGGAATATGGGTGAACACCATCGTGTTGACGAGGCCGATGCGGCCGGCAAGCCAGGCGGCAACCGGATATGAAAATGCACTGAGCGTGGTCGCCCAAAAGAAAAATAGGCTGGCGGCGGAAAGCGACAGATCGAATCGCTCGAACAGCCACAGTGCCAGCAGCGACTGCACGACAAAGCCGCCTGCAAAAGCGTCGATACTGAACAACGCAGCAAGCTTGTAAACGATGCCACGCGAAGGTCCGAGCGGCGCGCTCGGCTTTTTTTCATCCATGACCGCGCGCGGCAGCATTTTATAAAGTGCCGCGCTGGCAAGACCGAGAAACGCGTAGATATAGAACATCAGCTTGAACGCGGCGATCTTGGTAATGCCGGCAAACGCCGCAAAATCCGGCAGCGCCGCCGCCAGCGCGCCCGCCGCCATCGATAAGGCTCCGATCAGGCTGTAGCGGGCGAAGACACGCGTACGCTCCTGGTCAGACGCTTCATGTGCCAACATCGCGTGCTCAAGCGGCACCAGCACGCCAAGATCTCCGGTCGAGGGATTGACGGTGCCGATGAAGGCAACGACCAAAATAAGCGCAAGGTTTTCGACATTCGAGAATGCAACGCCGGTGCAAGCAACCAGACCCGCACCGGCCATAAGCAGATTGCGCAAATCGTGACGCGGTGCGACGAAGCCAACGACAAGCGTCGCCAGCGCCGTGCCGAGCAGCGAAGCGGCGGCCACGAAGCCAATCTCGGTCGGCGTCGCGCCGATCGCCGACAAGTATGCCGGCAAGATGATGATCGCGAACCCGTCGCCGACACCGCGAAGCGCGCGCGCGGCGTAGAGCAAGAGCAACCTGGTGCGTGCGGCCGGCTCCACTTGCATCATGGCATTATATCCCGCCGCGGACTGCCGTGGGATGACGTGTTTATCTTCATCATCATCGCGCTATTCCACCTCCATTCCTTTGGCCCGAATTGCGGCAATGCCCGAAGGACTCTTCAGGAATTTCAGGAACGCCGCGACCGCGTCGGACGGCCTCGCACCGACCGGGGTGCCGCCGACAAAAGCGGTGTAGTTCTGGATTTTCACCGGCAGGGCGCCGAGAAACGACGCTCCGGGCTTGCCGACGATCTCGCTTACTTGCGTGATGCCGACCGCACCGTCGCCCAATCCGAGCGTGACTTCTGTGACGTCGCCGCCCGCGGCGAGCTTGACCCTGGGCGCCAACTGATCGGTTAGCCCCATCAACTCGATAACTTTTGCGACGTGGATGCCGGCAGCGCCGCCGCGCGCGGGGTCCGCGTAAACGATCCGGGTCGCGGCGAGCAAAGCCAGCCTGAAAGCCCTGACCGAATTGATGCGCGGCATGACGGTGCCGGTCGCGACCACGACTCCAATCCCCGTCTTGCAGACCGAGGTCAGACTTTCGCCGTCGATCATTCCGTGCTGGACGAGCGCGGGCATCGACAGAGACGAACCGATGACGAAGTCCGCTTGCACGCCGCTGAAGATTTTCTCGTTAACGCCGCCGATGGTGGCGTAGGTGATGAGCAGTTTGTGCCCCGACAATCGCTCGAATTCGGGCGTGATCTCCTTGAACACGGATTGCATGGCGGCGGCGGACAGAAGCCGGATTTCGGCCGCCTGGGCCGTTGCGCCGAACAGCGGGATCAGCAACGCGAGCAATGTCGCGAGTTTTGAGATTGTAGCAGGCATTTGCATTCTCCAAGCCGCACACTCGGGGCCGTGCACACGCATGGCCACACGCGCGCGCCCCGAGTGTGCGGGACGATGTGCAGTGCTTGGGCAGGATGCCTTGCAAGCGCCGGGTGTCTGCGTTGGACCCGACTGTTACGCGCGAGCCGCGCGCACGTTTATTTCCAGAACGGCCTTTTGGCCTCCTCGATGGCTTGCTCTCTGGATATTCCGATATCCCTGAGCAAGTGGTCGTCGAGTTCGAGGAGCACTTGACGCTGGCGCCACCGCTCTTGGCATTCGATCGTGTAAACGATCCAACGCACAGCCAAATCGGCGAGCGAACGATGCGCTTTCGCGCGCCGTTGCGGGATCTGGACAGTGATGGCGGAGGAGCAAACAGCGCTGCCGCATGACATGTCTCACCTCCTTGCGGAGCGAGACAACGCTTGGCTTGGCAGCTAACCGGGCGGTTGTCGCAAGCCCGGAACGGCACACAGGTAGCAACTGTCGGCGTTCGGTTCAAGTACCTTGGTAATTCGTGGATGGTTGCGTAGCGCCACCGCTAGTGAAGCGGTAACGCGCTGCAAAGCGTGCATCCCGATCTCGATCAGCCTGATGCAGTGTTGCGGAAACAGGATCGCGGTGACTCAACGCTCTGTTTGAGCGAATCGTCTTTGGCCCAAATGAGAAAGAGGTTTGTCCTCACGGGAACAGGCAACGCTTAGCGAAGGGCGATCATTCTTACGGTGCGGGCTTTGCCGCCTGGCTCTCTGAGATCGAATCGGCATTTAGACTCGAAATTGGGCCAACCCTGCCGCGAGCAGGCGCTTCCTCTGACGACGACTGAAAGGCGATCGGCCTTCGCATATGCCGGCGCTGACGGTTGCCTGGTTTCTTGCTTCGTCTCTTGCGTGGCTTCCTGGCCGTTCGCGGCCGGCGCGGCGGAGATCGCAAAGGCGATTGCGCCCGCGGCAAGGACCGCAGCAGCCATTCTGGTGATTGGTTTGAACATTTTGTCCCCTATGCATCCCGTGGAAGCATGGGTCGCTAACGCGCGGATAGGTTGAGTGTTCCGCCAATCCTAAGTAAATATAACAAATGGGCTCAATTACTACTTTTTACTCAAAGTATTTACTGCGGGTATTATTACAGACCGGACGGAACATTAATGTGCGCCGAATGTTGTTTATTTGGTTTTACAGAGGTAAAGATCATGAATTGCCGGTTATATCTTCCACAAGCGGCCGTTTTGCTTGCGGGAATGGCTTTGTGGCTAGGTTCCGCCGCGGCTGCGCCTTTGCCGCTGCTGGTTTCTGCCCCTGCGGGGGCATCACTTGCCGCCATCGTCCGGCCGCTGGCTGACGAAACCGACCCGGCCGAGCTCGCGTCCAACCTCCGCCGCCAGACAGTCAACTATTCGGCCAACGCAGCGCCCGGCACCGTCATCATCGATACCGAGCAGACCTACCTCTACTTTGTGCTCGGTGACGGCAAGGCAATTCGTTACGGCATCGGCGTCGGACGTCAGGGCTTCAC
>JBAUHH010000114.1:0-8022 GCA_049680165.1 Pseudolabrys sp. | reverse complement strand
GCGCAGGCGCGCTTCCAGCTTGCCCTCGTTCGGGACCAGCTTGAGCTCGACGCCGGGCGCGGGCAGGCCGATGTTGCCCGGCCGGTCGAAATCCCAACTGCACGCGAGCGCGAGCGGCGAGGTTTCGGTCGAGCCGAGCGAGGACAGGAAGATAATGCGCTCGCCGGTGGTCTCGATCGCGAGCCTGGTCAGGTCGTCCCAGGTGGTCTGGTTCAATCCCGCGCCGGCGTAGAACAGCACTTTCAGCTTGCTGAAGAAGTTCTCGCGCAGTTGCGGGTCGGCGCGGAAGTGCGCGACCAGCGCCTCGTAACCCTTGGGCACGTTGAAATAGATCGTCGGCGCGATCTCGCGCAGGTTGCGCGCGGTCTTCGGTACGCCGGGCGGCGTCGGATTGCCGTCGTCGATATAAAGCGAGCCGCCGTTCACCAGCACAAGATTGAAATTGTGGTTGCTGCCGAAGGTGTGGCTCCACGGCAGCCAGTCGACCACTACCGGCGGCGCGTCGGCGACGAAACAGAAGCCGGCGGCGATCATCGCCTGGTTCGAGGTGAGCATGCGGTGCGTGTTGATCACCGCCTTCGGCTGGCCTGTCGAGCCGGAGGTGAAGAGGAATTTGGCGATGGTGTCGGGCGTCACTTTGTTATGCGCGACCGGGACGTCGCCGGTGGCGTCCGAACCCAGCAGGTCGCTGAACAAGGTCGCCTTGCGATTGTCCGGCGGATTGCGCGTGACCACCAGCTCGGTTTCGCCTGGCACCGTCGCCGCGATGGCGCGGCCGAACGCGTTGCCGTCGCTCGCGAATACCAAACCGGGCGTCAGCAGCTTGATAATGGAGCGCAGCTTGCCGAAGTCGCTCGACATCAAGGAATAAGCCGCCGAGATCGGCGCGTAAGGGATGCCGACATACATGGCGCCAAGCGCAAGCAGCGCGTGCTCGATGTCGTTGCCGGAAATGATCGCGATCGGCCGCTCGGCGGACAATCCGCGCTTGAGCAGCGCGGCGGCGATGCGCCGCACCAGCGCCAGCACTTCCGCGTAGGTGAGCGTGCGCCACGCGCCGCTGGCATCGCGCTGCGCGAGAAATACGCGGTCGGGCGCCGTCTTCGCCCAGTGGATGAGCGGCGCGGTCAACTGATCCGGATATTTGCCGAGCTTCGCCGAAGCGCGGATGTAAATGGTGCCGTCGCGCCTGCGCTCGACGACAGCGTCGGGCGGGCCGAGCCGCACCGGGCGCAGCGGCGCCGCCTTCGCTTTGCTGGCATCGCGGACAGGTTCGTGCATCGGACGCCCGGCTACCGGATTGTTGTCATAGACAACGTTATTACCGTCAGGCCGCGCCGCTGGCGTCAAGAGCGCGTGACTTTCGGCCCGCGCTTCTCGAGGAAGGCCTTCAGCCGCGCTTTCGCTTCGCCGTCGGCCTGCGCGATCGAGCACATCAGCGCCTCGACAGTGTGGCCCGCCTGCGGGTCCATCTCGGCGATGCGCGGCAGCGCGTGCATGACGGCGAAGTTGGTGAGCGGCGCATTGCCCGCGATCTGTGCGGCAAGCTCCATGCCCTTGGCGAAGCCTTTGCCGTTGTCGACGACATAAGTCGAGATGCCCATGGCCTGGCCTTCTTCCGCCGAATAGGTGCGGCCGGTGAGCATCATGTCCATCATGCGCGCGACACCGATCAGGCGCGGAATGCGCACCGACCCGCCGCCGCCGACATAGATGCCACGGCTTCCTTCCGGCAGCGCGTAATACGTCGAGCGCTCGGCGACGCGCACATGCGCCGCCGCCGCGATCTCGAGTCCGCCGCCGACGACGGCGCCATGCAGCACCGCGACCACGGGCACCTTGCCGAACTGAATCTGGTGGAAGGCGCGATGCCACAATTCCGAATGCGCGATGCCTTCCTGGATGTTGCGCTCTTCCAGCTCGCTGAGATCGAGCCCAGCAGAAAAATGATCGCCTTCGCCGGCGAGCAGCACCGCGCCGATTCCATCGGGAATCGAGCTGAAAAATTTTTCGATGCCGAGCACGCTCTCGTCGTCGAGCGCGTTGCGCTTTTGCGGGCGCGCGAGCCACAGGATCGCGACCTTGTCGCGCTGCTCGGCGCGCAGCGACGAAGGCAGGTCGATCAACAGACGGGCATCGGCCATCATTCCACCTCGTAAACGTCGAGCCGCACGGCGCGCGCTTCGCGCTTGCCGCGCGCGAGCGCCAGGATGCGGTTGAGCCAGTCGAGCGACGGTTCGGCGGTCTCGAACCGCATCACGGTGCGGAAGTAATAGAGCTTCGGATCGACATTTTCACCGCGCGCAATCTTTTCCAGCACCTCGGCCGGTCCGTGCCGCAAACCCTCGCTCGATACCAGCACGCGCCCGCCATCGTCGCTCTCGATTATATAACGCGCCTCGATGTCGGCGGCGCCGTCCGAGCGTATCACCTGCCAATCGGCGCCGCCCGGCAGGACGCGGCCCTTGAGCTTCGGCCCTTCCGCCCGCCCGCCGAGAATGCCGATCACGCGGCGCTCGCCCACCGGCGTGCGGCCAAGGCGCACCATGTCGGCAAGCTCGGCATGGATGGTGAATATGGGCGCGGGCGATAACATCTATTCTTTCTGGCCGGCGGGCCGCAGGTTTGGGCCCATTTGACCCTGCCTGTAGCCAGCCGTAAATACGGGGCGAAACCGGGAAGCAGTAGCAATGGCGCGTATTACGTCTCTCGCCGAAGCCGTCAAAGCCGCCGTCAAGGACGGCGACACGGTGGCGATGGAAGGCTTCACTCATCTTATCCCGCACGCGGCCTGCCATGAGGTGATCCGGCAGGGCCGCAAGCATCTGACCTTGATCCGCATGACGCCGGATCTGGTCTACGACCAGCTCATCGGCATGGGCTGCGCCGACAAGCTCGTGTTTTCCTGGGGCGGCAACCCGGGCGTCGGCTCGCTTCATCGCCTGCGCGACGCGATCGAAAACGGCTGGCCGCACAAGCTCGCGATCGAGGAACATTCGCACGCCGCCATGGCGAACGCCTACGAGGCCGGCGCGGCGGGCCTGCCGTGCGCGATTTTCCGCGGCTACATCGGCAGCGACCTGCCGAAGGTAAATCCCAACATCAAGCGCGTGAAATGCCCGTTCACCGGCGAAGAGCTTGCCGCCATTCCGGCGCACCGGCCGGACGTCGCCATCATCCACGCACAGCGCGCCGACAAGGCCGGCAATGTGATGATCGAAGGCGTGCTCGGCGTGCAGAAGGAAGCGGTGCTCGCGTCGAAGCGCTCGGTGGTGACGGTGGAAGAAGTCGTGGACGATTTCGGCGACCGCAGCCTGAATGCGACGATCCTGCCATCCTGGACGGTAGGCTACGTCGTGGAGGTGCCGGGCGGCGCGTTCCCGTCTTATGCGCAGGGCTATTACCCGCGCAACAACAATTTCTACAAGGAATGGGATGTGGTCTCGCGCGAGCGCGACTCTTTCCTTACATGGATGAAAGAGAACGTGCTGGCGAAAGGCCCCGAAGCCTTCGCCGAGCATGGGCGCAAGTTGCGCGCGGCGGCGGAGTAACGAACATGGCCGATTACAAGCCGAACGAGATGATGACCATCGCCGCGGCGCGTGCGCTCAAGAACGATGACGTGTGCTTCGTCGGCATCGGACAACCTTCGGCGGCCGCCAATCTCGCGCGGCTGTCGCATGCGCCGAACGTCACGCTCATTTACGAATCCGGCACACTCGCTACCAAGCCGACAATCCTGCCGCTGTCGATCGGCGACGGCGAATTGTGCGAGACCGCGCTGACGACCGTGTCGGTGCCGGAGATGTTCCGCTACTGGCTGCAAGGCGGACGCATCAGCGTCGGCTTCCTCGGCGGCGCGCAGATCGACAAGTTCGCCAATCTCAACACGACCGTGGTCGGCCCTTACGACAAGCCGAAGGTGCGGCTGCCCGGCGGCGGCGGCGCGCCGGAGATCGCGATCTCCTGCGGCGAAATCTTCATCATTATGAAGCAGGGCAAGCGCAGCTTCGTCGACAAGATCGATTTCTTCACTTCGATCGGCCACGGCAGCGGCGGCGACAGCCGCGCAAAGCTCGGCGTCAAGACCAAGGGCCCGACGCGGCTGATTACCGATCTTGCGATCTTCGAGCCCGACCCCGAAACGAAAGAGATGACGGTGACGTCGATCCATCCCGGCGTCACGCGCGAGCAGATTCAGGAAAACACCGGCTGGACCGTGCGCTACGCCAGGAACGTGGCCGAGACCAAGGCGCCGACGAGCCAGGAGCTTGAGATTCTGCGCGAGCTGAACGCGCGTACGGCGCGCGCCCATGGCGAGGCCGCGTGATGGGCACGAACGGCACCCGCGACGTTTTCCTCTGCGACGCCGTGCGCACGCCGATCGGTCGTTACGGCGGCGCGCTCGCGAAAGTGCGCACCGACGACCTCGCCGCCATTCCGATCAAGGCGCTGATCGCGCGCAACAAGAATGCCGATTGGGAAAAGCTTGAAGACGTTTTCTATGGCTGTGCCAATCAGGCCGGCGAAGACAATCGCAACGTCGCGCGCATGGCGCTGCTGCTCTCCGGTTTGCCGCAGAGCGTGCCGGGCATAACGCTGAACCGGCTTTGCGCCTCGGGCCTGGAAGCAGTCGGCACCGCCGCGCGCGCGATCCGCGCCGGCGAAATGGAATTCGCCATTGCCGGCGGCGTCGAGTCGATGACGCGCGCACCGTTCGTGCAGGGCAAGGCGCAGGAAGCCTTCGCGCGCACCGCGGAAATCTTCGACACCACCATCGGCTGGCGCTTCATCAATCCGCTGATGAAGCAGCAATATGGCGTCGATTCCATGCCGGAAACCGGCGAGAACGTCGCCGAGGAATTCCAGGTTACCCGCGCCGATCAGGACGCTTTCGCGCTGCGCTCGCAGCAGCGCGCCGCCAAGGCGATCGCGTCCGGTTATTTCAAGGACGAGATCGTGCCGGTCGAAGTGCGCGGCGGCAAAGCCGGCCCGGTCGTCGTTGATCGCGACGAGCATCCGCGCGAAACCTCGAGGGAGCAGCTCGCCAAACTGCGCACGCCGTTCCGCAACAACGGTACGGTGACGGCGGGCAACGCGTCCGGCGTCAATGACGGCGCGGCGGCGATGATCGTCGCCTCCGAGCAGGCGGTGAAGGAACACGGGCTGACGCCGCGCGCGCGAATTCTTGGCATGGCGTCGGCAGCGGTGCCGCCGCGCATCATGGGCATCGGCCCGGTGCCGTCCACGCGCAAGCTGATGGCGCGGCTCGGCCACAAGATCGGCGATTACGCGGTGATCGAGCTCAACGAGGCGTTCGCCTCGCAATCGCTCGCGGTCATGCGGCAGTTGGGGCTGCCGGACGACGCCGCGCAGGTCAATCCGCACGGCGGCGCCATCGCGCTCGGCCATCCGCTCGGCATGTCGGGCGCGCGGCTCGCGCTGACGGCGGCCCATGGCCTGCACGAGAATGGCGGCAAGCTCGGCCTCGCCACCATGTGCGTCGGCGTCGGGCAGGGTGTGTCGCTCGCGCTCGAGCGCGTCTGAATTCGAGGGACGGGGAAATCATGTCGCTGATCTATCCGAAAGAAAGTCTCGACGTTTATCCCAAGCACTTGAGCCCGGGCTATCGCTCGACGGTCAAGCGCTCGCCGTCGAAGCCGCTCATCGTCGTGCCGCAGACGCTGTCGGAATTGACCGGGCCTGCGTTCGGCCACGATGCCGTGCAGGAAGGCGACAACGATCTCACCAAGCAGCACAAGGGCGAGCCGTTGGGCGAGCGCATCGTCGTGCACGGCCACGTGCTCGACGAGGACAAGCGCCCGGTCCCGGATGTGCTGGTTGAAATCTGGCAGGCCAATGCCTGTGGCCGCTACGTGCACATCGTCGACCAGCATCCGGCGCCGCTCGATCCGAATTTCACCGGCGCGGGCCGCACCGTCACCGACAAGAATGGCTATTACAAATTCATCACCGTGAAGCCCGGCGCCTATCCGTGGGGCAACCACCACAACGCCTGGCGGCCGAACCACATCCACTTCTCGGTGTTCGGGCATTCGTTCCTGTCGCGCCTCGTCACGCAGATGTATTTCCCCGGCGACTATCTTTTCCCGTTCGATCCGATCTTCAATTCGGTGACGGAGGAGAAGGCGCGGGCGCGCATGGTCTCGACCTTCGATCTCGAGAACACGGTACCGGAGTGGGCGCTCTGCTTCCGCTGGGATATCGTGCTGCGCGGCCGCGAAGCGACGCCACTGGATACGGACAAGCATTAGCCATGAGTTTCAAGCGTATAATTTCCGCTCGTCCCCGCGAAAGCGGGGACCCAGAGTGGAGAAACACGAAGCCTGAGAATATGGTTCTGGATTCCCGCTTGCGCGGGAATGAGCGGAGTGTGGCTACAGTCGCTCAAACCCAATAGCGGATTGCCCATGTCAGAAATCACGCCCTCACAAACCGTCGGTCCCTTCTTCGCCTACGGCCTCACGCCGGACGGCCGCTGCGAATGGGACCCGAACGGCCAATACAGCTGGAAAGAAACCGTCGGCGACAATCTGGTGACGCCGGACGCCACCGGCGAGCGCATCCGCATCACCGGCCGGGTGACCGACGGCGACGGGCAGCCGATCAACGACGCGCTGATCGAAATCTGGCAGGCCGACGCGCAAGGCCGCTACACGCATCCGCGCGACAACCGCGCGCTGCCGAATGCGGCGTTCAAGGGCTTCGGACGCTCGGCCACCGACAAGAAGGGCGAATACGGCTTCGAGACCGTCAAGCCGGGCCCGGTGCCGGGGCCGAACGGCAAGCCGCAGGCGCCGCATATCGTGTTCTGCATCTTCTCGCGCGGCATGCTGCGGCAGATCTACACGCGGCTTTATTTCGCCGACGAAGCCGGCAACGCCAGCGATCCCATCCTGGCGATGGTCCCCGCAGACCGGCGCGGGACTCTGATCGCGGGCAAGGAGACGAAGGGTGGCGCGCCGCTCTATCGCTTCGACATCCGCATCCAGGGCGACAAAGAGACGGTGTTCTTCGACATCTGACGCGCGGTGCGCCGAGCGCGGGCCTCGTTGGCGGCCGTTTGAACGGGCCGGCACGACTCGCCGCTGTGCCCGCCTTGCCCACAATCAGGTCCGAATATGTGGGAAATTGCCCACTTTCGAACACCGGCGTGTACCGCTATTCGGGTCTAAGGCCTTTAGATTGAAGGATTTCCCTGCATTTCGTCTGCCCACGGCTATTTCCCAACTTTTCTCAATTCGCTTTTGTGGTTGACGAAAAACGGCCTTCTTGGTTCGCTTGCGCCCGAGCGGCCGATAGAGCCGACGGGGAAACGCGCCATGAACGAGCAGATCCTTCAGGAAATCAGCGATTTTTGCCGCCAGCGAGGCTTGGCGGAATCCACGTTCGGCCGCCGCGCCGTCAATGACGGAAAGCTGGCGAGCCGCCTGCGCAACGGCGGGCGCATCACCACCGAAACGCTCGACCGCATCCGCTCCTTCATAACGCGCAGCGCAGACAGCGCGCCCGCGCGCCGCCGGCTGCTGTTCGAAGGCGCGCCGACGCCGCTGCCGATGGTGGCGCCGCCGGCGCCTTCCGTCGCGTCAGGCCAGACGAGCGACGATCCGCAGCGCAATTTCCGCTTCTTCGACAACCGGCAGAAATATCTGCTGTTCGTGAATACGTGCAGCGAGAAATGGGAGATCGCGAGCCGCGTCGGGCTCGAGCTCGGCAACATCCATCCGCGCCCGCCGGCGGTGCGCGTGTTCGACGCGGGCCTCGGCGACGGCACCGTGCTCGCACGCGTGATGCGCTCGATGCACGACCGCTTCCCGACCATGCCGTTCTACGTGGTCGGCAAGGAAATCAGCCTCGAAGACATCCGCCTCACATTGCAGAAGCTGCCCGATCGCTTTGTCGAGCATCCGGCGAGCGTCGTGGTGCTGACCAATCTCGCCTACGCGGAAGCGCCATGGCTCGCCGTCAAATCGCTGAGCGCGGCGACGAGTCTCGTCTGGA
>JBAUHH010000113.1:0-2838 GCA_049680165.1 Pseudolabrys sp. | reverse complement strand
GATTCCGGCCCCTGACACCTGATCTTGTGGCGATGGCAAACGAGGCGGCCAGATATCGCCGTGAACGAATCCATACTGGGTCCGAGTCAGTGATTCGGGCGCGATTCGTTCCAGACTCGTTCCAATGCTTAACTCACGAGCACCGCTGAGCATCGCAGCCGTAGCATTGTGATACAGAAAGGCCGCGCCGGGACGCATTCTGTGCCCCCGGCGCCAGTTCGGACGCGTAATGACCCTCTCGTTTTCTTCGCCATCCAGCCGCTCGCCACGCGCCCGCGGCACCGGCGTCACCGCCGTACTGGGGCCAACCAACACCGGCAAGACCCATCTCGCCATCGAGCGCATGCTCGCGCACTCGTCCGGCATGATCGGGCTGCCGCTGCGCCTCCTGGCGCGCGAGGTCTACAACAAGGTCGTCGACCGGGTCGGCGCCGACGCCGTCGCGCTCATCACCGGCGAAGAAAAGATCAAGCCGCCGAATCCGCGCTTCTGGGTGTCGACCGTGGAAGCGATGCCGCGCGATCTCGACCCGGCCTTTTTGGCCATCGATGAAATCCAGCTCGCCGCCGATTTCGAGCGCGGTCACGTTTTCACCGACCGCATGCTCAATCGCCGCGCGCGCGAAGAGACGCTGGTGCTGGGCGCCGCCACCATGCGGCCGATGGTGGAGAAACTGCTGCCCGGCGCGCACATCGTCAGCCGGCCGCGCCTGTCGATGCTCACGCATGCGGGCGAGAAAAAGCTCACGCGGCTGCCGCGCCGCTCCGCCATCGTCGCGTTCTCGGCGGAAGAAGTTTACGCCATCGCCGAACTGATCCGCCGCCAGCGCGGCGGCGCCGCGGTGGTGCTGGGCGCGCTGAGCCCACGCACCCGCAACGCGCAGGTGGCGCTCTATCAGTCCGGCGACGTCGATTACATCGTCGCCACCGACGCAATCGGCATGGGGCTTAACCTCGACGTCGATCACGTCGCCTTCGCTTCCGACCGCAAGTTCGACGGCTATCAATTCCGCAAGCTCAATCCGGCCGAGCTCGCGCAGGTCGCCGGCCGCGCCGGGCGCGCCACCCGCGACGGTACGTTCGGCACCACCGGGCGCTGCGATCCATTCGAGCCCGAACTGGTGCGGGCGCTGGAAAGCCACAGCTTCGAGCCGGTGCGCATGCTGCAATGGCGCAATACCGATCTCGATTTCTCCTCGATCGGCGCTTTGCAGGCCTCGCTCGCCACGGTTCCACAGGAGCAGGGCCTGACGCGTGCGCCGACCGCCGAGGACATCGTGGTGCTGGAACACGTGTCGCGCGACGACGACGTGCGCGCGCTGGCGCGCAACCGCGCCGCAATCGAGCGGTTGTGGGACGTCTGCCAGGTTCCCGATTATCGCAAGATCGCGCCGGCGACCCACGCCGAGCTTGCCGCTACCCTCTTTGGATTCCTGATGCGGGAGGGTAAAATCCCGGCCGATTGGTTTGCCCTGCAAGTGGCGCACGCCGATCGCACCGACGGCGACATCGACACTCTCTCCAACCGGATTGCGCATGTCAGAACCTGGACGTTCGTGGCGAACCGGCCGGATTGGCTCGCCGACCCGGAGCATTGGCAAGGCGTCGCGCGCGCGGTCGAAGACAAATTATCCGACGCATTGCATGAGCGGCTCGCCGAGCGTTTCGTCGATCGCCGCACCAGCGTGTTGATGCGGCGCTTACGGGAAAACACAGCCTTGGAAACGGAAATAGCAACATCGGGCGACGTGACGGTCGAAGGCCATGTGATCGGCCGGCTCGACGGCTTCATGTTCGCACCCGACGCTTCGGCTGCCGCGGGCTCGGAAGCAAAGGCCTTGAACGCCGCCGCGCAGAAGGCGCTCTCCGGCGAAATCGAGGCGCGCGCCACCAAGTTGTCGCAGGCCTCGAACGAACAGATCGTGCTCGCCAACGACGGCGCGTTGCGCTGGATGGGCAACGTCGTCGGCAAGCTCGTCGCCGGCGACGACACGCTGCGTCCGCGCGTGCGCATCGTCGCGGATGAGCACTTGACCGGGCCTTCGCGTGACGCGGTGCAGACGCGGCTCGATCTCTGGCTCAAGTCGCATATTGAAAAACTTCTGGCGCCGCTGTTCTCGCTTTCCGCCGCCGATGACGTCACCGGCATGGCGCGCGGTGTCGCGTTCCAGCTCGTCGAAGCGCTCGGCGTGCTGGAGCGGCAAAAGGTTTCCGAAGAAGTGAAAGGGCTCGATCAAACGGCACGCGCGACCTTGCGCAAATACGGCGTGCGCTTCGGCGCCTATCACATCTATCTGCCGATCCTTCTCAAGCCCGCGCCGCGCGCGCTCGCGACGCACCTCTGGGCGATCAAGCACGCGGGACCGGATGCGAAGGGCGTCGATACGCTTTTGCATCTCGCCGCGAGCGGGCGCACCTCCATTCCGGTCGACAAGGAAATTCAGAAGCCGCTCTATCGCGCCGCTGGCTATCGCGTTTCTGGCGAGCGCGCGGTGCGCGTCGACATTCTCGAGCGGCTCGCCGATCTGATCCGGCCCGCGCTTTCCTGGCGCGAAGGCTCGAGCCTGCCGAAGCCCGCGGGCGCGTTCGACGGCCGCGGCTTCACCGTCAGCGGCGCGATGACGTCGCTCATCGGCGCGTCGGGCGAAGATTTTGCCTCGGTGCTGCGCGCGCTCGGCTATCGCATGGAGCGCAAGCCGAAACCGGCCGAGGTTGTCGCGCCATCTGCGGAAGCCGCTGCGACGGAAACCGCGCCCGCTGAAACCGCCGTCACGGAAACCGCCGCGCCGTCCGAGTCGGCTGCCGCCGGCGCACCGGATGCTGGTGCGGCCGAGGCAGC
>JBAUHH010000112.1:0-4737 GCA_049680165.1 Pseudolabrys sp. | reverse complement strand
CGTCCTTGTAGATGCGGCCGGCGGGCACCTCGTCGATCACACCCGGCGACGGCGCAAGCCGCACCAGATCGCCATTGCGGCAGAGAATGACATTGGGCACGCCGCAGCGGCGCGCCAGCGCGGCATGCTCGGTGAGATGCAACGCCTCACCATGTGCAGGGATAAGAATTTTCGGCTTCACCCAGGAGATCAGCTCGGCGAGTTCGGCCTGCCGCGGATGGCCGGAGACGTGAACCAGGTGCGTGCGGTCGGTGATGACTTCGATGCCCTGGTCGATCAGCCCGTTGAGCACGCGGCCGATCGCCTTCTCGTTCCCCGGAATGGCGCGCGCGGAAAAAATCACGCGGTCGCCGCGCGACAAGGTCACATCCGGGTGCTGGTCCTCGGCGATGCGCGCGAGCGCCGCGCGCGGCTCACCCTGGCTGCCGGTGCAGAGCGCCACCATCTTGTTTGGCGGCAGATGGCCGTACATGTCGGCACCGCGGATTTGCTGCACGCCGTCGAAATAGCCAGTCTCGCGCGCGACCTGCACGATCCGGTCCATGGCGCGGCCGACCACCACAAGCTCGCGGTCGGCGGCGCGCGCGGCGTCGGCCACGGCGCGCAGCCGCGCCACATTCGAAGCAAATGTCGTCACCGCCACGCGCCCGCGCGCGGTGCGCACCAGCTCGGCGATGGTCCTGGCAACCTCGGCTTCCGACGGCGAACGGCCCTCGCGCACGGCGTTGGTGGAATCGCCGATGAGCGCGAGGCACCCTTCCTCGCCGAGCGCGCGCAATTTCTTCTCGTCGGTCGGCGCGCCGAGGATCGGCGTCGGATCGATCTTCCAGTCGCCGGTGTGCAGCACCGTGCCGGCGGGCGTGCGGATGATGAGCGCGTTCGACTCCGGGATTGAATGCGCCATCGACACCAGTTCGATGTCGAACGGACCTACCGTGAAGCGCCCGCCGAGCGGCACGATGGTGACCGGAATGTCCGGCGCGCCCGGCTCGCTCGCGCGCTTGGCCGCCAGCAGGGCCGCCGTGAACGGCGTAGCATACACCGGGATTTTCAGCCGCGGCCACAAATCGAGCAGCGCGCCGAAATGGTCCTCATGCGCGTGCGTGAGCACCAGCCCGGCGAGATTTTTGCGCTCTTCGACCAGATAGCGCACGTCCGGCAGGATCAGATCGACGCCCGGCAGGTGCTCCTCGGAGGCAAACGACACGCCGAGATCGACCGCGAGCCAGCTGCGGCGGTGTTCGTCGCCGATGCCGTAGATCGACAGGTTCATGCCGATCTCGCCAATGCCGCCGAGCGGCGCGAACACAAGCTCCTGTTGCGGCGCGGCCATCAGATTCGGTCCCCCGCCACCGCTCGTCCCCGCGAAAGCGGGGATCCAGAGTCAAACAGCACTGGATTCCCGCTTGCGCGGGAATGAGCGGAGGATGT
The DNA here is from genome assembly GCA_049680165.1 of Pseudolabrys sp. Lineage (GTDB taxonomy): Bacteria > Pseudomonadota > Alphaproteobacteria > Rhizobiales > Xanthobacteraceae > Pseudolabrys. Next base: position 3,306 of record JBAUHH010000112.1, on the reverse strand, counting down.
GGCACAGCGCTTTTTCATGACGATCCAAATCCAAAAACTTCGCCCGCCGTGATCGCTTCGACCGGCTTGCCGGCCTGCTGCACCAGCAGGCGCCCGGCCTCGTCGAGCCCGTCGAATTTTCCGGCGAGCTCGCGTTCCGGCAGCCGCACGCGGATCTCCTCGCCCAGCCCCGCCACACGCTTGAGCCAGTCGACCCGGATTGCGGCAAAGCCCGCCCCGCGCTGCCATTGCGCCAGCCGCCGGTTCATGGCGGCGGCGAGCGCGTGCAACAACACGTCGGGCGCGACCACGGCTCCGGCAGCCGCTAGATCGATCGCAGGATAAGGCGTATCGGACGGATGGCTGGCGCAATTGACGCCGATGCCGATGGCAACCGCGAAACGTGGGTCGTTGCCGCCCTCGATCAGGATGCCGGCGACCTTCGCGCCCCCGATCAACAGATCGTTCGGCCATTTCACTTTAAGCGAGGGCCCGACCGCCTGCGCGCATTCGGCGATCGCGTCATGCGCCGCGAGCGCCGCGACGAACGACAGTTGCGGCGCGCTATCGGCGCCGGAGGGCTCGGTGAGCAGCAGCGTGGCGTAGAGATTGCCCCGCGGCGAGACCCAGGTGCTGGCGCGGCGGCCGCGGCCAGCGCTCTGGCTAGCCGCGCTCACCCACAACGGGCCGCGCTCACCGGCACGCGCAAGCGCCAGCGCCTCGGCGTTGGTCGAGCCGAGCGTTTCGTAACGTGTGTGCCGGACCCCCGCCAGGTCCGTGGCGTCGCGGTTCATCTTATGTGGTGCGTGATCTTGTCCGAAAACCGGTACCAACTTTTCGGGATCACGCACTCAAAACAACGAATTCGCTGCCGCTGTCGCCGCATTCAAGAGCGGCGCCGGATAGGCAAAGAACAGGATATTGGCAAGCCCGGAAAGCGCGAGCACCAGCCGCAGCGTGGCCGGCATGCGCTGGAAGCCGGCCGCGGCCTCGTCGAAATACATGATCTTCACGATCATCAGATAGTAATAGGCGCCCACCACGCTGGTCAGCACGCCGATCACCGCGAGCGTATAGAGGCCGGCATTGATGGCGGCGAGAAACACGTAGAACTTCGCGAAGAACCCGGCGAGCGGCGGAATGCCGGCGAGCGAGAACAGCAGCATCGCGAGGAAGAACGCCATCGCCGGATGCGTGCGCGAAAGGCCGGCGAGATCGCCGATGTTCTCCACCAGCTTGCCCTCGCGGCGCATGGCGAGGATCACGGCAAAGGTGCCGAGCGTCATCGTCACATAGATCGCCATATAAACCAGCACGCCCTGCACGCCTTGCGCCGTTCCGGCGGCAAGCCCGACCAGCGCGAAGCCCATGTGGCCGATCGACGAATACGCCATCAGCCGCTTGAAATTGCGTTGGCCGATCGCGGCGAACGAGCCGAGCGCCATCGAGGCGATGGCGACGAACACGACGATCTGCTGCCATTGGTGCGTGATGCCGGGGAACGCCACGATCGTCGCGCGCACGAACATCGCCATGCCGGCGACCTTGGGCGCGGCGGCGAAGAACGCGGTCACCGGCGTCGGCGCGCCCTCGTAGACGTCGGGCGTCCACATGTGGAACGGCACCGCCGAAATCTTGAAGCAGAAGCCGACGAACAGGAACACCAGCCCGAAGATCAGGCCGATGCCCGCGCCTTGCGACGTCGCTTTCGCGATGCCGGCAAAGCTCACCGTGCCGGTAAAGCCGTAAATGAGCGAGGCACCGTAAAGCAGCATGCCCGACGACAGCGCGCCAAGGACGAAATATTTCAGACCTGCTTCGGTCGAGCGCACTTCGTCGCGATTCGACGCCGCAACCACGTAGAGCGCAAGACTCATCAGCTCGAGCCCGAGATAGAGCGCGATCAGGTCGTTGGCCGAGATCAGCATCATCATGCCGAGCGTCGCCAGCAGGAACAGCGCGCCGTATTCGAATTTCTGCTGCTTCTCGGCCTTGAGATAATTGAACGAGAGGATCAGCGCGCCGCCCGAGCCGATGAGCGTCAACAGCTTGAGATAGCGCGCGAAATCGTCGACCACGAAGCTGCCATTGAACAGCACGTGACGCCCGGGAGGCACGCGCAGGACGAGGAATGCGATCGCCGCGAGGATGAGCACGGAAATGCCATTGACCAGCGGCGCGCTTTTCTCGCCGGCAAAGACGCCGGCCATCAACATCAGCATGGCGCCGATCGCGAGCGCGATCTCCGGCATGACCGGCATCAAGGCGGACATTTGCATCAGTTGATTCATGTCCGCCTCAATGCACCATCAGCGCGGCCGTCTTGGCCGCCGTGATCGCATGGCCGTAATTTTCCAGAAGTTGCGCAACGGAAGCCGCCGACATGTCGAGCACGGGCTTGGGCGCCACGCCGAGCAGGATCGTCAGCACCACCAGCGGCGCGAAAATGATCAGCTCGCGCCAGCCCAAATCCATGATCCCGGCGAGAAGCGGCTTGCCGCCGAAAGCACCGAAGATCATGCGGCGATATAGCCAAAGCGCATAAGCCGCCGACAGGATCGTTCCGATCGTCGCGAACGTTGCGACGGTAACACTGATCTTGAACGTGCCGATGAGCGTCAGGAATTCGCCCACGAATCCCGACGTGCCCGGGAGCGCGACGTTCGCCAGCGTGAACACCATGAACACGGCCGCGTAGAGCGGCATGCGGTTGACCAGCCCGCCATAGGCGGCGATCTCGCGCGTGTGCACGCGGTCGTAGACGACGCCGACGCAGAGGAACAGCGCGCCGGAAACAATGCCGTGCGAGATCATCTGGAAGATGCCGCCGGCCACCCCCTGCGCTGTCGCCGCGAAAATACCCATGGTCACAAATCCCATGTGCGCGACGGAGGAATAAGCAATCAACTTCTTCATGTCCTCCTGCATCAACGCGACGAGAGATGTGTAGATAATGGCGACCACCGAGAGCGTGAAAATGATCGGCGCGAACTCGTGTGATGCCGAGGGGAACATCGGCAGCGAGAAGCGCAGGAAACCGTAGCCGCCCATTTTCAGCAGGATGGCGGCGAGGATCACCGAGCCCGCGGTCGGCGCCTCGACATGCGCGTCCGGCAGCCAGGTGTGCACCGGCCACATCGGCATCTTCACCGCGAACGAGGCGAAGAACGCGACCCACGCCCATTTCTGCAATTCGATCGGGAAGCCGTGCCGCAGCAGCACCGGAATGTCGGTCGTGCCGGATTGCCAGTACATCGCCATTATCGCCAACAGCATGAGCACCGAGCCGAGCAGCGTGTAGAGGAAGAACTTGAAGCTGGCATAGAC
>JBAUHH010000111.1:0-8502 GCA_049680165.1 Pseudolabrys sp. | reverse complement strand
CGCCTATACTTAACCACATGGTTTACTATCGCGCCAACGCCCTCGACCGCACCTTCGCCGCGCTCGCCGATCCGACGCGGCGGGCGCTGCTGGCGCGGCTGAGCGAGAAGAAGAACGTCTCGGTCAGCGAGCTCGCCGGACCGATCGCAATGTCGCTGCCGGCGGTGATGAAACATCTCGACGTCCTCTCCGACGCCGGTCTCGTCGCCCGCAGCAAGACCGGCCGCATCGTCGCATGCCAATTGCGCGCCGCGCCGATGGAAGAAGCGACCGAATGGCTCAACCGTTACCAGCGTTTCTGGACCGAGAAGCTCGATCGACTTGCAGCATTTTTGGAGGAAGATTCATGGCTACCGCAACCAAGCCAAGCCTTACCATCAAGCGCCGCTTCAACGCGCCGCCGGCGAAAGTCTTTAGCGCGTGGACGGACCCGGAAAAAGTAAAGCGCTGGATGGGGCCGGGCGAAGTCAAGGCGTTGAGCGCCGAAGCGGATCCGCGCAAAGGCGGCCGCTATCGCTGGGTGATGAAAGGCCCCGACGGCGAGGAGCATGACGTCAGCGGCGTCTATCGCGAAGTGATCCCGAACGAGAAGCTGGTGTTCACCTGGGCGTGGAAAACGACGCCGGAGCGCGAGTCGATGGTGACGCTGACGTTCAAGCCCGACGGCGACGGCACCCTGTTCACGCTCACGCACGAGCAGTTCTTTGACGAGGATGCGCGCGATCGCCACAACGTCGGCTGGACCGGCGCGATGGATAAACTCGACAAATTCCTGTCGGCCTGAAGGAGCCGCATATGCCGCACGCATGGAAACACGGCGAGTTCTACTGGAACGAGCTGATGACGCGCGACGCCGAGAAGGCAAAGAAATTTTACGGCGACGCTATCGGCTGGACCTTCGAGGCGATGCCGATGCCGGATGGCACCTATTGGGTCGCGAAAATGGGCGATCAGTACGTCGGCGGCTTGTTTCCGCTGACCGATGCCAAATTCGACGGCGTGCCGGAAGGCTGGATGTCCTATCTCGCGGTCGACGATGTCGACGCGCGCGTGAAGAAGGCGCAGGCCGGCGGCGCGCAGCTCATGCGGCCGATCTTCGACGTGCCCGGTGTCGGCCGCATCGCGATCCTGAAAGAGCCGGGCGGCGCCGGAGTCGGCTGGATGACGCCGCCGAAAACGTAAGTCAGCATTGAGGAGTTTGTCATGCAACACACCGTCGTATCGCAAAGCGAATGGCTCGCCGCCCGCAAGGCGCTGCTGGCCAAGGAAAAGGAGTTCACCCGCGCGCGCGATGAATTAAGCCGCCAGCGCCGCAAATTACCGTGGGTGAAGGTCGAGAAGAATTACATGTTCGATACATCAAACGGCCGCAAGTCATTGGCGGATCTGTTCGACGGGCGCAGCCAGCTTATCGTCTATCACTTCATGCTCGGCCCGGGCTGGAACGAAGGCTGCCCGAGTTGCTCCTATCTTGCCGATCATTTCGACGGCGCAGCGATCCATCTCGCACAGCGCGACGTCACGCTAACCGTTGTGTCACGCGCGCCGCTCGGCGAGATCGATGCCTACAAAAAGCGGATGGGCTGGCGTTTCCCGTGGGCGTCGTCGTACGGCACAGATTTCAATCGCGACTTCCACGTCTCGTTCACGAAGGACGAGATGGCGAGCAAGAAAGCCTACTACAACTACACGACGGGGGGATTTCCGAGCGAGGAAGCGCCCGGCATGAGTGTGTTCTACAAGAACGAAGTCGGCGAGATCTTCCACACCTACTCGGTCTATGCGCGCGGCCTCGACATCCTGGTCGGCGCCTACAATTTCCTCGACCACGCGCCGAAAGGCCGCGACGAGGAAGCGCTGCCGTGGTCCATGGCCTGGGTGCGCCGTCACGACGAATACGAGCCCGCCCCCGCGATAGCCGGCAATTCGTGCTGCGGCTAATCACTCACAGGAGCAACGACAATGATCAAAGTAAGTGCGTTTCGCTGGGTCCCTGATTTTGCACGCGGCCTGGTTCGCGACCTGCGCGTGCGGTGGGCGCTGGAAGAAGCGGGCCTGCCTTACGAACCACGGCTGATAGGGCCGGACGACCAGAAGTCAGACGCCTACCGCGCGATGCAGCCCTTCGGGCAGGTGCCGGCATACGAAGAAGACGGGCTGGTGCTGTTCGAATCCGGCGCGATCCTGCTTCACATCGCGCAGCGCTCGGACGCGCTGATGCCATCCGATGCAAAGGCCCGCGCCCGCACAACGGCCTGGATGTTTGCGGCACTCAATTCGATCGAGCCGCACATTCAGAATCTCACCGCGATCGACCTGTTCCATGCCGACCAGGAATGGGCCAAGCAGCGCCGCCCCGGCGCGTTGCAATTGGCGCAGAGCCGGTTGAAGTCGTTGAGCGATTGGCTGGCCAGCCGCGACTATCTGGAAGACCGCTTCACGGTCGCCGACTTGCTCATGACCACGGTGCTGCGCATCCCGCGTCACTGCGATCTGATCGCGCAGTATCCGACGCTGGATGCCTATCGCCTGCGTTGCGAAGCGCGGCCCACGTTCAGGCGTGCGCTCGATGCGCAAATGGCGGACTTCGCCGACAAAACAGTGGCTGCGTAACGCCGACTAGCGCGTCGGGACAGGTTTTTCGCCGCGATAGTCGTAGAAGCCGCGCTGGGTCTTGCGGCCAAGCCAGCCGGCTTCGACGTATTTCACCAGCAGCGGGCACGGCCGGTATTTCGAATCGGCCAGGCCCTCGTGCAGCACCTGCATCACCGACAGGCAGGTATCGAGCCCGATGAAGTCGGCGAGTTCGAGCGGCCCCATCGGATGGTGCGCACCGAGCCGCATCGCGGTGTCGATCGCCTCAACGTTTCCGACGCCTTCGTAAAGCGTGTAGATCGCCTCGTTGATCATCGGCAGCAGCACACGATTGACGATGAAGGCCGGAAAATCCTCCGACACTGCGATGGTCTTGTGCAGCTTGGTGACGAAGGCCTTGCTGGCCTCGAACGTTGCGTCGTCGGTGGCGATGCCGCGGATCAATTCGACCAGCTCCATCAGCGGCACCGGATTCATGAAGTGAATGCCGATGAACCGCTCCGGCCGGTCGGTCGATGACGCCAGCCGCGTGATCGAGATCGACGAGGTGTTGGTGGCGAGGATGGTTTCCGGCTTCAGTGACGCGCACAGATCGGAAAAAATCTTGCGCTTGACGTCTTCCTTTTCGGTGGCCGTTTCGATGACGATGTCGCACGTGCCCAGCGCGTCATATTTTTCCGCAGGCTTGATGCGCGCGAGCGCGTTCTTGCGGTCGTCCTCGCTGATCGCCTTCTTACCGACCTGCCGCGCCATGTGACCGTTGATGGTCGCCATGCCGGCCTTGATGCGGTCCGCCGACAAATCGTTGAGCAGCACATTGTAGCCCGCGAGCGCACAGACATGGGCAATGCCGTTGCCCATCTGCCCGGCGCCGATCACCCCAACACTCTGAATATTGACCGCCATGATCCTATCCGCCCCAGCTTCTGGCTTCGGCTTTAGTTTGCTCCGGTCTTGTTTCTTTCATTTTTACGACGATCCCCATACCGATGCCATCATCACCGAAACATTCTTGCCCGATGGTCAACGGCCGAGTTTGCCGAGTTCCGCGGCGAGTTCGGGCAGCGCCTGATAGAGATCGGCCACCAACCCGTAGTCGGCCACCTGGAAGATCGGCGCCTCCTCGTCCTTATTGATAGCAACAATCACCTTGGAGTCTTTCATCCCGGCGAGATGCTGAATTGCGCCGGAAATTCCTACCGCGATGTAGAGCTCCGGCGCCACAATCTTGCCGGTTTGGCCGACCTGCCAATCGTTCGGCGCATAGCCGGCGTCGACCGCCGCGCGCGACGCACCGACCGCAGCGCCGAGCTTGTCGGCCACCGGCTCGATGTATTTGGTGAAGTTCTCGCGCGACTGCATGGCGCGGCCGCCCGAGATGATGATCTTGGCCGCGGTAAGCTCCGGGCGGTCCGACTTCGACAATTCCTCGGCGACGAACGATGACAGCGCCGGGTCATTCACCGCAACTGCATTGTCGACGCTGGCCGAGCCGCCCTCGCCCGTCGCCTGGAACGCCGCCGTGCGCACGGTGATGACTTTCTTCGCATCCTTCGACTTCACGGTCTGGATCGCGTTGCCGGCATAGATCGGCCGCTCGAAGGTGTCGGGTGCGACCACCTTGGTGACGTCGGAAATCTGCATGACATCGAGCAAGGCCGCGACGCGCGGCATGACGTTCTTGCCGGTGGTGGTGGACGCCGAAACGATCACATCATAGCCGCCGGCGAGCGACACGATCAGCGCCGCCGTCGGCTCGGCCAGCATGTGCTCGTAAGCCGGCGCGTCGGCCAGCAGAACTTTCTTCACGCCGTCGAGCTTGGCCGCGGCATCCGCCACCGCCTTGCAGCCCATGCCGGCGACCAGAACGTGCACGTCGCCGCCCAGCGCCTTCGCGGCCGTGAGCGCCTTGTTGGTCGCATCCTTGAGAGTCTTGTTGTCGTGTTCGGCGATCAGGAGCGTGGTCATCGGATTACCCCCGCTCTCGACTTGTCATCACCGGGCTTGTCCCGGTGATCCCGCTTGGGCGGGCACAGTGCATTTCTGATCGGGATGGCCGGGTCAAGCCCGGCCATGACAGGCGAAATGGTTCGGCGATCAGGAGCGTCGTCATCAGATCACCCCCGCGTCTTTGAGCTTGCCGACCAGTTCGGCGACCGACGCGACCTTCGCGCCGGCTTTGCGGCCCGGCGGCTCGCTGGTCTTCACAACTTCGAGCCGCGGCTTGACGTCAACACCGTAAGCGTCCGGCGTCTTCTCGTCGATCGGCTTCTTCTTCGCCTTCATGATGTTCGGCAGGCTCGCGTAGCGCGGCTCGTTCAAGCGCAGATCGGTGGTGATGATCGCGGGCGCTTTCAGCTTCACGGTCTGCAAGCCACCGTCCACTTCGCGCGTCACCGTCACGCTGTCGCCGTCGAGCGCGAGCTTCGAGGCGAACGTCCCTTGCGACCAGCCGAGCAACGCGGAGAGCATCTGGCCGGTCTGATTGCAATCGTCGTCGATCGCCTGCTTGCCCATGATGACGAGGCCGGGCTTCTCGGCGTCGACAATGGCTTTGAGAATTTTCGCGACCGCCAGCGGCTCGACCGTGCTGTCCGTCTTCACCAGGATGCCGCGGTCGGCGCCCATGGCGAGCGCGGTGCGGATCGTCTCCGACGCCTGCGCCGGGCCGATCGACACCGCCACGATCTCCGTCGCCTTGCCGGCTTCCTTCAGCCGGATCGCTTCCTCGACGGCGATCTCGTCGAAGGGATTCATCGACATCTTGATGTTGGCGAGCTCGACGCCGGAGCCGTCCGGCTTGACCCGAATTTTGACGTTGAAGTCCACGACCCGTTTTACGGGCACCAGGATTTTCATGTTCTGAGCGAACTCCTCGGGCGGATTCGATCCCGATTCACGGCGGGAAATTGGTGCGGTGCACCCTAATAGCCGACTTTGGCGGGGTCAACGCCGCCTGCCCGCTAGCGATTTTTGCCGGGCGCCCACAAAAGGTCGCGCGCGCCTTTGTCATTGGCGTAACGGCCGGCGACGAACAGGTAATCCGACAGCCGGTTGACGTATTTCACCGATGGCGCGGAAACCTCCTCGCCCGGTTTGTCCTTGAGCTCCACCATGATGCGCTCGGCGCGCCGGCACACGGTGCGCGCGAGATGCATGTAGGCGGACGCCGGGCTGCCGCCGGGCAGGATGAAGGACTTCAGCGGCGCAAGCTCGGCATTGAGGCGGTCGATCTCGCCTTCGAGCCAGGCGACCTGTGCGTCGGTCACCGTCAGCCGCGCGCCGCCCGGGCCTTTTTCCGACAGGCACAGGTCGGCCTCGACGTCGAACAGGTCGTTCTGGATGCGCGCAAGACTGGCATCGAGCGCGGCGTCGCCGGACGTGTGCAGGCGCACCAGCCCGAGCACGGCGTTGACCTCGTCGAGCGTGCCGTAGGCCGACACGCGCAGGTCGTACTTCTTGCGCCGCGCGCCGGTGCCAAGCGAGGTGGTGCCGTCATCGCCGGTGCGGGTGTAGATACGATTGAGCACCACCATTGGCGGCTCCTCAGGGTCTTTCGCCGGGAATCGGATTCGGGCTAGTCTAGCCGATAGCCGTCACGGTCAACGAGGGGTGACTTACCATGCGTTTTATCGCCTTAGCCGCCGCCGCATTTGCGCTGCTGCCTGCCGTTGGGCCGGCCGGCGCCTGCGAATGGCTCGATGCCGACGCGAGCGCGACGCAGGCCGTCGCCCAAGCGACGCCGGCTGAAGCCGCAACGCCGCAGGCTGCCGTCCCGCAACCCGTCGCCGATGACATGGCTGCGAAAAGCAAGAAGAACAAGAAGAAAAAGACCAAGGCAAAGCCGAAAGAAAAAGATGAATACATGAAGTCGGCGGCGCCGCCCGAGAAGTAGCGCTTCGTCAGACTTGAAATTCCAAGGGCTCTGCGCGCCGGCAATGGCGCGTCAGCGGCCCATGAGCCAGATCGTCAGCATGATCACCACGATCGCGACGAACTGAAGCAGCACGCGCATGCGCATGAGCTTCTGTGACGTGTTGGGCGAGCCCCCGCGCATCATGTTGATGAGGCCAAGCACCAGCACGATCGCGACCGCGACGATCGCAACCGGAACCATGTAGTGCGACATGAGATCGGACATGGCCGCGTTCTATCACCCGCACTCCGGCCAGGCCACCGGCGAGCCCTGCGCGTAGCGCCGCCCTCTTCGGCGGATTTGACGCTCGCCTTCCAGTTGTAGCCGGAATAGGCTTGTCCGGTGTCTCTGGGTGGGGGACGGCGTGGCGTTCGACGTGATGCAAAGGGCGGACCTTAACCGCCCGCACAACGCAATAGGGGAGAGTTCCGGCAGTCCGTCGATCGCGCCCTGGGCGCTCGACGAGGACAAAGCTGGCGCGCCGGATCAGATTTTTCCCGAAATCGACTGCGTCCGGAGCTTGCTCCCGGATGCGGTGATCGCCGCAGCCGAGCGGCGCGCGGTTGCCGTCGGCACGGGCGCCGATCGCGCGCTGATCGCGGCTGGCGCCTTAAGCGACGAAATGTATCTGCGGGCACTCGCCGCCAGCCTCGCCATGAAATTTGAAACGCTCGGCGCTCTCGATCGCGCGGCCTGCCCGATCGGCGACGACCGATTGATCCAAGCGGTCGCCCTCGGCTTGCTGCCGCTTCGCATCAACGGCGAGCTTTTTCTGGCGGTCGCCCCGCGCGGCACGGCGGCGCGGCGCATGATCGCAATGGTGCGTTCAAATCCGGCCCTGGCACGGTGCTTTCGTTTCACCACCGCCGAGCGACTGCGCCGTTTCGTATTCGGGCACGCTGAAAAGGCAATCGGAGAACGCGCCGCGCATGAATTCAACACGAAGTGGCCGGCGCTGTCGGCAGCGCCGCCGCGTCTGCGCGCCAATCTGACACTTCCGGCGCTTGCCGGATTTCTTGGCCTCGTGGCAATAGCCATCGTTCCGATCATAACCGCCCGAATATTCGAACTCGCGCTTGCGCTGGTATTTATCGCGTGGATCGCATTGCGGCTTGCCGGCGTGCTTATCGGCCGGCCAGAGCCGCAACCGCGGCGGCTCCTGCGCGACGACGAACTGCCGGTCTACACGATCATCTCGGCGCTCTACCGCGAGGCCGCATCGGTGCCTGGACTGCTCGCCTCGCTTGAGCGGCTCGATTATCCGATCGAAAAGATCGACGTGAAGCTAGTGGTCGAACGCGACGACGTGGAAACGCGCGCCGCCATCGCCGCCCACCGCGGCGGACTCTCGGTCGAGGTGATCGTTGCGCCGGCCATCGGACCGCGCACGAAGCCGAAAGCGCTGAACGTGGCGCTGCCGTTCGCGCACGGCACCTTCACGGTGGTGTTCGACGCCGAGGATCGGCCGGAGCCGAACCAGCTGCGCCGCGCGCTGCATGCGTTCCGAACGGCGGGCGACGATCTCGCCTGCGTACAGGCTAGCTTGTCCATCGACAACACCGCCGATAGCTGGCTCGCCGCTTTCTTTACGGCCGAATATGCCGGGCAGTTCGATGTATTTCTGCCCGGCATCGCTGCGTTGCGGCTGCCCTTGCCGCTCGGCGGCTCGTCTAATCATTTCCGCACCGCCACGCTGCGCGACGTCGGCGGCTGGGATTCCTACAACGTCACCGAGGACGCCGATCTCGGCATGCGGCTCGCGCGCTTTGGCTATCGCTCGGCAATGATCGACTCCACCACATTCGAGGAAGCGCCGACACGCTTCGTGCCGTGGCTCAAGCAACGCACGCGGTGGTTCAAAGGGTGGGTGCAAACTTGGATGGTGCACATGCGCGCGCCGCGCCAGCTGCTGAGCGATCTCGGGCCGATGAACTTTGTGTCCTTCCAGCTCGTCGTCGGCGGCAACGTGCTGGCGGCGCTGGTCCATCCGC
>JBAUHH010000110.1:0-2273 GCA_049680165.1 Pseudolabrys sp. | reverse complement strand
CTTCCCGTCGTTCGGGAAGAAGGTCGGTTGCAGCAATTCGATCGTGACGCAGGCCCCGGGTCCCGACGATGTAATTGGCGGAGAGGGAGGGATTCGAACCCCCGATACCCTTGCAGGTATGCCGCATTTCGAGTGCGGTGCGATCGACCACTCTGCCACCTCTCCGGTGGCCGGAAAAAGGGCGGGAACCGCCGCTTTCCTCGGGCCGTGCTATCTAACCAAGCAGGCCAAGACAAACAAGAGTCAAACAGGGTCAAGACAAACAAGGGTTCGGCGTCGTATTCTAGCCGCCATCCTAGGCCAGGCTTGCAGGCGGGACAGGACCGGAATCGATGAATTTCGACCGCATCCGCAGCGAGTTGCGCGCCATCGCCATGACGCTGGTGCTGGTTCTGTTGACCGTGGCCGGGGTCTATTTCCTCGTCTGGCAGCCCGGCATCACCCACGGCTCCGTCGTCTTTATCATCCCGGTTGTGATCGCGGCGGCGCAGTGGGGCATCATTTCCGCCCTCGTCGCCTCGGTCGCCGGCGTGCTCGCCTCGGCGTTCTTCTTCTTCCCGCCGCTCTACAGCTTCCAAATCAAGGACCCGCACGAGGTCATCAACCTCACGCTCTTTATTTTTGTCGCGGTGGTGGTGAGCCAGCTCGCCATGCGGCTGCGGCGGCAGGCCGAGCTCGCGCGCCAGCGCGAAATCGACATGCGCGACCTCTACGCGTTCTCGCGCCGCCTCGCTGTGTCGTTCGGCGTCTCCGACATTCATGCCGCGATCGAGGACCATCTCGCCAACGTCACCCAACGCAAGGTGGTCTTGCTGGCGAGCGGACGCGATACGTCAGCAAACAACAGCCGGCGCGCCGGCATGACGATCCCTGATGAAGTGCTGGCGCGAGCCGCCGACGTCGCTTCCGCGCGAAACGATCCGGTGGCGGGCGTGACGGTACGAAGCGAAACCGGTGAACTCTGGCTGGTGCGCGCGGTGTCGCCGAAAACCCCGGAGTTCGGCGTGATCGCGATCAATCTCGGCCGCGAGACGCAGGAAAGCTCGAACGATTTGCGTGCGCGCGTCGACACCGTTCTCGCCGACGCCACCGCCACGCTCGACCGGCTCGGCGTCGCGCATGCGATCAGCGAAGCGCGCATGCGCTCGCAGACCGAGCAATTGCGCGAAGCGCTGATCGGTTCGGTCAGCCACGAATTGCGCACGCCGCTCGCCTCGATCCTCGGCGCCGCCACGGTGCTCAGCTCGGCGCCGGCGCTGGACGGCGAGAAAAAGCTCAAAGCGCTGGCGCTCGACGTGCGCGATGAGGCCGAGCGCCTCAACCACGACATCCAGAACCTGCTGGATGCCACGCGCATCAGCAGCAACGGCCTCAACCCGCACGCTGAATGGGCCGATCCCAACGACATCATTCATTCGGCGATCGAGCGCTGCCGGCGCCGCATCGGCGACCGCCGCGTTGTGCTCGATGTTCCGGACGATCTGCCGCTGGTGCACGTCGATCCGGTTCTGGTGCAGCAGGCGCTGGTGCAGATCTTCGACAACGCCGCGAAATATTCTTCCACCGGCTCGCAGATCACAGTCGCCGCACATGCGGAAGACACCCGCATGAGTGTGACCATCAGCGACCAGGGCACCGGTCTCACCGCACCCGAAAAAGCGCAGATGTGGGACCGTTTCGTGCGCGGCCAACGTCATGCCGCCACCACCAACGGCTCCGGGCTCGGGCTCTGGATCGCCAACGCGTTTGTCGCGGCCAATGGCGGAAAAATAAACGCTGTCAGCGCCGGCGCCGACCTCGGCACCGCCGTATCGATTGAACTTCCGGTGACGCATGCAGCCGTCCCGCACATGGAAAGCGACGCAGATGAGTGAACCATCCCACATCGTTCTGATCGTCGACGACGAAATCCAGATCCGGCGCTTCCTGCGCACCGGATTCGAGCTCAACGGCTTCACGGTGCACGAGGCGGGCACCGGCGCCGAGGCGATCCGCTCGGCCACGTTGCAGCCGATCGACCTCGTCATCATCGACCTCGGCCTGCCCGACATGGACGGCTCCGAAGTGGTGGAACGCATCCGCTCCTGGTCGAGCGTCCCGATCATCGTGCTGTCGGTGCGATCGAGCGAGGCGCAGAAGGTGCATCTGCTCGAGCTCGGCGCCGACGACTACGTCGTCAAGCCGTTCGGCATGGCGGAGTTGCTGGCGCGTGTGCGCGTCGCGCTGCGCCGGCAGATGCGCGCGGCCAGCGGCGAGCCCACCGTCAAGGTCGG
>JBAUHH010000109.1:0-3749 GCA_049680165.1 Pseudolabrys sp. | reverse complement strand
TGGTCGAGCTGCGCCTGCGCCTGCGGGATCGTCGTGTCACGCATGTCGAGGTAGGCCGCGATCTCGCCGGAACCGATCGAATGGCTCGCGATCAGGTCGGTCGTCGAACCGCCCGGAGATGTGAGCGTGATCGTTCCGAGCGAGGATTTCGTCGGGTCGGCATTCCATTGCGACTGTGGCGTGACGGCGCCCTGGGCGTTGAACGACAGTTGCGCGGCCTGCGGGCCGCTGACCAGCTGCACGCCCGTGGTGGTGAAAACCGATAACTGGTCGTTGTCGCCCTTGACCACCCGGATATCGAGCAGCTTCGAAAGCTGATCGATGTAATTGTCGCGCTGGTCCTCGAGCGTGGCGGTTGTGGCTTCGCCCGCCGCCGAACCGTTGATCTGCTGATTGAGCGTGGCGATTTCCTGCATCGCCGTGTTGGCCGCAGTCACGTCGTTGGATATTCCGAGTTCGGCCTGGCTGCGCAACGCCGTCAGGCTGTCCGTCATGCTGTTGAGCGTTTGCGTGAGCACCTGCGCCGAGCTGATCACTGCCGTCTGGGTGGAGGAGTCGTCGGGGCTGGTCTGGAGCGCCTGCAACGCGCCGGTGAAATTGTTGAACACGGTCTCCAGCGAGGAGTCGGCGCCCGGGCTGCCGTAGACGCTCTGAATCTGCGAATAAAGACTGGAGATCATGTCGGCATAGGACGCGCCCGCCGACTCCGTGCGCAGTTGCGCCTGCACGTATTGATCGAGGATGCGATTGACCGTCGAAATCTGGACGCCGATCGCGGTCGGACCGGCCATCGTTTCGACCGGCACCGCGGACTTGCGCACATAGCCCGGCGTCTGCGCATTGGCGATATTGCTGGCGGTGATCGACAGCCCGGCCTGGGCCACGTTCAATCCGTTCAGCGCCGTCGACAGTGCCTGCGTCAGACTCATTGCGTTATGTCTTCGCTTTCACCGAAAGACCGCCGGCCGCTAACGCAAGATATTCAGGAGATCCTGCGACATCTCGTTGGCGGTCGTAATCACCTTCGTATTCGCCGAATAGGCTTGTTGGGTCACGATCAACTGCGTGAACTGGTCGGCAATGTCGGCGTTCGATCCTTCGAGCGAGGCACCGACCAGCTGTCCGCTCGCGCCGGAGAGCGCAGGGCCCGAATCGCCGGTGACGGCGAACGCGCCGCCATCCAGACTTTGCAGATTGTTCGGGGAGGCGAAGTTGAACAGCGGCACCTGCGCCAGATCGACGGTTTTTCCGTTCGTAAAACTGCCTGATATCCGGCCATTACTTCCGACCGATAGCGATTGCAGCTGTCCGGCGGCGTAGCCGTCCTGCTGAAGGGAATTCACCGTGGTCGCGCCGGAAGTGGTGGAAAACTGTGTGAGGCCCCCGCCGAGCGAGAAGGTAAGGTTGCCAAGACTCGTCCCATCGACGCTTACGCCGGTAAGATTTACCGACGTAATGGCGGGACTGAGCTCACCGCTGCTGTCGAAGGCGAAATCGGTGCCGGCATTCTGCCATGCGACGCTGGCGTTCGTCGTCGCGTTCGAGTTCGTCTGATAGAACAATTCCCAGTTGTCGGTATGGCCCGCGCCTAACGTCGCGCTGTCCGTCTTCGCCCAGCGAAATTCGACGTTGATCGCAGCGCCGCTGCCGTCATAGGCGGTGATCGTTCCGCCATCGACGGATTCATTCATGAACGTGCTCGCGTCGACGCCACCCATGACCGTGCCGGCGCCGGCGACAGTCGGATCGGCGTCGACAAAGTCGCCCGGATTGAGCAACTCGGAGCCCGGAACCGTCGGATCGGAATTCGTGGTTTGCGGATAGCTCGGGAGGTTGGCGCCGTAGGTGATCGTCGTCGTCGCGTTCGCCGGAAGGAATGCATTGGCGAATTGCAGCGGCGCGAGCGCCGTGCCAGTCGGATTGCCGGTGAGCGGATTGATCGGAATGCCCTCGAGATAATATCCCGAGCCGTTGACCAGGTATCCGTAGCTGTTCAACTGGAAATCGCCACGCCGCGTGTAAAGATCGCCGCCGGGGAATGTCGGTCCGTTGCCGCCGCTGGAGGTGTTACCTTGCTTGATCGGGAAAAATCCCTCGCCGTTGATGGCCATGTAGGTGCCGATCGTCGACGCCTGGATTTGACCCTGAAGAGTGTTGGTCGACAGCGAGCCGGCGATGACGCCGCCGGACGTTTGCTCGCCCACCGGCGAGTTCGGCATCAAATCGATGAACATCGTGTTGATGCCCTTGTAACCGGGCGTCTGCGAGTTCGCGATGTTGCCGGAGATGTTCTGCAGCGCGAATGCCTGGGCTTGCAGGCCGCTGACTGCGGTATTGAGCGCACTAAAAAGACCCATGACTTTTTCTCCACTGTCGCAACAGGCGGCACCCGCACTGGGGCCACGGACAAAATTACGAACAGGCCGACGCAATCGCCGTGCCACGAAAATAATACAATAATTTCAATAGCTTAAAAGAATACAGCGGCCCGCTGGGGGCCGCCGCGTGTGGTTCTTTCTGCCGCGGGCGGCAGATTTTGCCGCTGGCTAGGACGATGAGGGCTGCGTCGCCACCGGTTCGAATTTCAACGACAAGCCATTCATGCAGTAGCGCAGGCCAGTCGGCTTGGGTCCGTCGTCGAACACGTGACCGAGATGGCCGATGCAGCGGCTGCAATGCACCTCGGTGCGCGTCATGAAGAAGGCGCGATCGGTCTTGGTGGCGACCGCGTTCGGCAGCGGCGCGTAGAAGCTCGGCCAGCCGGTGCCGCTTTCGAACTTGGTGTCGGACGAGAACAGCGGCAGGTCGCAGCCCGCGCAGGCAAAGGTGCCCTTGCGCTTCTCGCGGTTGAGCGCGCTGCTGCCGGGGCGCTCGGTGCCGTGCTTGCGCAGGATGTCGTATTGCTCCGGCGTCAGGCGCTTGCGCCAGTCGGCGTCGCTGAGCTTCTGGAAGTCGGTGGTCGCCGGTGCTGTGCTTGTGTCGGTCATCGCCGCTCCCGCATGACTGGATTTTGTGGTCAGCGCGAGCGCGCTAAACGCCGCGCCCGCCATGAAGAGCTGCCGTCGGTCGATCATCAGCTGTCTCCCTTGCGCGCGCCCCATATCTGCTCGAGCCGCTGATCGCGGCCGCAGTTCCAGCGGTAGAATTTATATTTCACCGGATTCTTCAGATAGAAATCCTGGTGATATTCCTCGGCTTTGTAGAACGGGCCGGCGGCGACGATCTCGGTGTAGACCGGCTTTTTCAGTTCGGCCTCGACCTTCTTTTTCGATTCTTCCGCCAACCGCCTCTGCTCGTCGTTGTGCACGAAGATCGCGGTGCGGTATTGCGTGCCGACGTCGCAGAACTGCCGGTTCTTCACCAGCGGATCGACGTGGTGCCAGTAATAAGTGAGCAACTGCTCGTAGGAGACTTTGGCCGGATCGTAAGCGACCTCCACCGACTCCGCGTGGCCGGTACCGCCGGCGGAAACCTGTTCGTAGGTCGGATTGGCGACGTGGCCGCCGGTATAGCCCGACGTGGTCGAGATCACGCCCTTGACCTTGTCGAAGTCAGCTTCCGTGCACCAGAAACAGCCGCCCGCGAATGTCGCGATTGCGGTCTGCGCCGGCGCCGGCTGCGTTTGCGCGGCGGCGAGGGCGGATAGGCCAAAAGCGAAGCAAAGGCCGATCAGCAGGCGATGCATCAAACCCTCCGGCTCTGGCGCGTTCCTGCGCCCTGACATACAACTTATACTTATACGTATCTCC
>JBAUHH010000108.1:0-37640 GCA_049680165.1 Pseudolabrys sp. | reverse complement strand
CGGTTCGACCGTCGGCGGCAGGCAGCCGAGCGCGGCGACGTCAGCCTTGAAATTCTTGTAGGTCTCTTCGGTCAGCTCACGGATCGAGATGCCGCGCTCGGCCGCACGCGCGTTGATCTTGTCGTCCACGTCGGTGACGTTGCGCACGTAGGTGACATGCTCGGCGCCGTAGATGTGGCGCAACAGCCGGAACAGCACGTCGAAGACGATGACCGGCCGCGCGTTGCCGATATGGGCGAAGTCGTAGACCGTCGGTCCGCACACATACATGCGCACGCGTGCGGGATCGATCGGGGCGAACACCCGCTTCTCGCGCGTCAGCGTATCGTAGAGCTTGAGTTCCATAGACACCTTCGGCCTCCGCTGGCCGGGCGTCGCTTTTTGCTCAAGATGAGAAAAGACGGCCACAGCCAGCGTCGTGCGCTAGCTAATAATCTCCGGGCAAATGCCGCAGATATGGTTAAGGCCGTTCATGGGGCCGCAGAATGGGCAGTTGCGCGGTAGCCGTCAAGACCGCAGGCGCCATCCGCATGAACGCCCGGTTTCCAGAAACCGGAACACTTTAAACGCGTGGACAGGCGTCACGGGACGCAGCGGGGCGGTTAATCATCTGTTAACGACTTTGCTCACATCCTCGACATCGGCGCCCGGTAAGGCGCCTTTGTGAGCGGGCGTCTCATGCGTGCTCTCCTGATCGGCCTCACGGCCATTTTCCTCATCGCCGCCGTTGGCACCGCGCAATCCGCGGAGCGGCGCATGTTCATCATCTCCAGCAACGCCGACGGCTATGGTGTCGATCGCTGCCTCACGACGGGCGCGAAATGCGGCGCCCCGATCGCGACCGCCTATTGCCGCGCACGCGACTTTGCCGAAGCGACGTCTTTCCGGAAAGTCGACCGCGACGATATTACCGGTGCCATCCCGGCTACGGCGGGTACCTGCCCGAATGGCAAGTGCGGCGATTTCGTCGCCATCGTCTGCACGCGCTGACGGCGCGGCTCAAGCCGATTTAGCCAGCGCGATCGCTTCGCTCAAGACATCGAGATCGCCGATGTGATTGGCGAGAACGAGCACAAGCCGCGT
This sequence comes from Pseudolabrys sp., assembly GCA_049680165.1. GTDB lineage: Bacteria > Pseudomonadota > Alphaproteobacteria > Rhizobiales > Xanthobacteraceae > Pseudolabrys. The sequence continues at coordinate 36,557 of JBAUHH010000108.1, read as the reverse complement.
ATCGAGCTCGGCCGCCGCCACATCGCTTAACCCGCGCCGCGCCTCCACCAGCGCCACATAGGCTGCGTCCGGATGGGCGAATTGCGAGGCGGTGACAAGTTTCGGCATGGATTCCTCGGGCTCCTCGAAACGTCAGCCGCCGAGCGCGCGGGCGCGGGCGGCGGAAATCTTGTTGCGGTCGAAGGCGCGCCAGCGCGCGCACACATGCTGATCGGGGCGCAATAGGTAGGCGGTGCCAGGTTTTGCGTCGAAGCGTTGCGCGAAGGCCCCGGTAGCGTCGATTACATGTTCACCGACCGTCATCAACCGGATGCCATCCGGCACAGTCGGCGGTGCGCCATCTTTCGCATAGAGCAGCGTGAAGTCGCCGCCGATCAGTTCGAGCAGATGGCCGGTCTTGCCATCGCGCAGGCGCACCGGCACATCCGGCACCGGTGCGCCGAGCCGAGCGGAGCCGGCGAAGGACGTTTCATCAGGCGTCGACAACGGCGTATCGTAAACCGTCGCGACCGACAGGCGGCCGGAATTGATCATGCGGCGCGCGAACTCAGCCTTCGGCGCCAGGTTGAGAACGGCGTTGCGTAGCCGTCGCTCGGCGGCCGAGTGCGGCGCGATGAAATTGGTCGAGCGCGTCGAATGGCCGATGTTCTCGTCGGCGGCCTGCATGCGCTCGCGCTCGTAGCTTTCGATCAGCCGAGCCCCGGCGTCGCCGTTGATGACGGCAGCAAGTTTCCACGCCAAATTCTCCGCATCCTGAATGCCGGAATTGGCGCCGCGCGCGCCGAACGGCGACACCTGATGCGCGGCGTCGCCGATAAAAATCGCGCGGCCGTGCACGAAGCGGTCGAGGCGCCGGCAGTTGAAGCGGTAGATCGAGACCCATTCGAGCGAGAACGCGCGTTCGCCCAGCATGCGTTTCAGCCGCGCGGTCACGCGCTCGGGCGCTTGCTCGGCGGCAACATCAGCGTCCGGTCCAAGTTGAAGATCGACACGCCAGATATTGTCCGGTTGCCGGTGCATCAGCGCCGATTGCCCGGTGTGGAAAGGCGGGTCGAACCAGAAGCGGCGCTCGGTCGGAATGTCCGCCGCCATGCGGATGTCGGCGATCAGGAATTTGTCCTCGAAGGTGACGCCGGTAAATCCGATGCCGAGCAGGTCGCGTGTGGTCGAGCGCGCGCCGTCGGCCGCGATCAACCAATCGGTTTCGAGCGTGTAGGGTCCATCGGGCGTGTCGATCGTGAGCCGGACATGGTCGTTGTGCGGCTCGAGCGCGGTCAGACGGTTTTTCCAGCGCAGGTCGATTTCTTCGATCTCGATCGCCCGATCGACCAGCGCTTTTTCGAGATAGAACTGCTGGAGGTTGATGAAGGCCGGCATCTTGTGACCGTCTTCCGGCTGGAGGTCGAAGGAATAGACCATCTCATCGCCAAGAAAGACCTTGCCAAGCTTCCACGTCACGCCCTGCGCCACCAGGCGCTCGCCGATCCCGAGCCGGTCGCAGATCTCCAGCGTGCGCTTCGACCAGCAGATGCCGCGCGAGCCTTCCCCGATGCGGTCGGCGTCATCGAGCAGGACCACCGGCACGCCGCGCAGTGAGAGGTCGATCGCAGCCGCAAGGCCGACCGGTCCCGCACCGACGACGACCACGAGCCGGCGCACGGGCGCGCGCGCATCCTGGTCGCGCGAGCGGCGATAGCCGTAGCGATAGACGGTTCTGCGCCCGCCTTCGGCGGTTTCCGCGGACTGTAGCGGCACGTTTCCTGGCTCCGGGCGGCGATGTTGCCGCGCCGGAGCCGCCGCATGCAAGCTAAACGAGCGCTGTCGTTCCCGCGATCACTTGCGCCGGTCGAGCGAATAAGGCCCGCCGCCGAAAGCCGCGAATGCCAGTCCGCCACCGACGATCGCCATGTTCTTCATGAAATGCGAAAGCTGGTTGCCGTCGCCGAAATGCGTGTGCGCAATCAGGGCGGCGACAAGCACGTAGATGGCAAGAATGAGTCCGACCAGGCGCGTCTGATAGCCGAACAGCATGAGCAGCCCGCCGATGAGCTCGAAAATAACGGCGAGGCCGGCGCAGACAGCCGGCACCGGCAGGCCCTGCTTGGCCATGTAAGCCGTGGTGCCGGCAAACGCTGTCAGCTTGAAGTACCCGTAGAGAACGAACAGCGATGCGTAGAAAACGCGCGCCAGAAGCGCTAGTTGATCGCCGTATTTTTCGAGACCCGCCATCAGTTCCTCCCCCAGCTTGTGCCGCGCATCAGCGGCGGCGCTTTGAAGCTTCGCACGAGAAGAAACACCGATGAAGCGATTTGCTTCCAGATACCGTTGGGATGTTGCCCAAGAAGCGTGGCGCTCGCTAGCCTTGCAGCGCCGCCCACATTTCGCGGTCGCGCTCGGCGGTCCAGATTACCGGCCATTCGATCCCGCGCGCTTCGTCATAGGCGCGCGATATGTTGAACGGCAGGCAATGCTCGTAGATCGGGAAACTGTGGAATTTCGGGTCCATGGCGACGCGCGCCGCGTCGAAGGCTTCCTTGAGGGAACGGCCTTTCGCCACGCTGTCGCTGACCGAACCGTAGAGCGTCGACAGGAAATCGCTGGTGAGCGCGATGCCGTCGGCCACCATTTCCGGGCTCGTGAGCGCCGCGCCGCGCCCCGGCACCAGCGCGGTGCCACGCAGTTCAGCCAACACCTCGAGCGTACCCAGCCAGTCGTTGAAGTGCGCGTCGCCGCAGTAGCAGGCCGACTTGTATTCGACGAGATCGCCGGAAAAGACGACGCCCGCATCCGGAACGATCGCGATCACATCGCCGGCGGTGTGGCCGCGGCCAATATGCATGATGCGCACTTCGCGCCGGCCGAGCCAGACCGACATCTGGTCCGGAAACGTGATGGTCGGCCAGGTCAGTCCCGGAATGGTTTCGACATCGCGGAACAGCCGCGGAAAACGCCCGATCTCGGAATCCATGTCCTGCTTGCCGCGTTCGGCGATCAGCCCGCGCGTGGTATCGGATGCGAGAATTTCGGCGCCCTTGAAGGCCGTGGCGCCGAGCACCCGCACGGCATGATAATGCGAGAGCAAGACGTATTTGATCGGCTTGTCGGTAACTTTGGCGACGCGCGCGATCACTTCGCTCGCCATTGCCGGCGTCGCCTGCGCGTCGATCACCATCACGCCGTCGTCGCCAACGATGATGCCGGAATTGGGATCGCCTTCCGCCGTGTAGGCGTACAGACCCGGGCCGATCTGGCCGAAGGTGACTTTCTTTTCCGCAGTATCGGTGGTCGAGGCAAATCCTTTGGTCACGTCGCAACTCCCGGCTGCTAATCTTTCACGTAACGTACCACTTCCTGCTCGATGGCGCCGAAAATCGAGCGCCCCTTCGCGTCGTGCATTTCGATGCGCACGCGGTCGCCGAATTTCAGGAATGGCGTGATTGGTTTGCCATGCAATAGCGTCTCGACCGTGCGCTGCTCGGCGATGCAGGAGTAGCCAAGCCCGCCCTCACCCACCGGCTTACCCGGACCACCATCGGCGTCGCGGTTCGACACCGTGCCGGAGCCGAGAATGGTGCCCGCCGAAAGCGCGCGCGTCTGTGCAGCATGTGCAATGAGTGTCGGGAAATCGAAGGTCATATCGTTGCCCGCGACAGGCCTGCCGAGCGGCTTGCCATTGATGAAACTCAACAGCGGCAGATTGACCTTGTTCCCGTCGAACGCCGCGCCGAGCTCGTCCGGCGTCACCGCGACCGGCGTGAAGGCCGAAGCCGGTTTCGACTGCACAAAACCGAAGCCTTTGGCGAGTTCCGGCCCGGTCATGTTGCGCAAGCTCACGTCGTTCACCAGCATGATTAGCTGGATCGCGGCGGCGGCCTGTTGGCGCGTTGCGCCCATCGGCACATCGCCGAGGACCACAACGACTTCCGCCTCACAGTCGATGCCCCACGCTTCATCGGCGAGCGCTATCGGATCGCGCGGCCCGAGCATGGTATCCGAGCCGCCCTGATACATCAGCGGATCGGTCCAGAATGACGCCGGCACTTCGGCACCGCGCGCCTTGCGCACTAATGCTACGTGGTTGACGTAGGCCGAGCCGTCGAGCCACTGGAACGCGCGCGGCAATGGCGCCGCGCATTTCTCCGGCGCGAATGCGAGGTGCGCGATGCGCCCTGCTTCGAGCGCATCGGCAATTTCGGTGAGCCTCGGCGCAGCGGCATTCCAGTCGTCGAGCGCAGCCTGCATGGTGCGGGCGACGGCCGACGCGTCGGCACAACGCGACAGATCGCGCGAAACAACGACAAGGCGGCCGTCGCGGGCGTCTTTCAGCGAGGCCAGTTTCATTATTTCGGCTCGCGCCGTTTCGGATCGAAATTCTTCTTCAGCCCGGTCCAGCATTCGATGTAATCGCGCTGAAGCGTGGAGAGCGAGGCCGCGTATTTGGTAACGCGCTGGCGGAAGCGTGTCTCGAACATGAAAGCAAGCGTGTTGGTCAGTTTCACCGGCTTGAGCTCGACCGTACTGGCGTGCGCGAAAGCGTCGCTATCCGGCCCGTGCGGCAGCATCTGGTTGTGCAGGCTCATGCCGCCCGGCACGAAGCCTTCGGGTTTGGCGTCATAGACTCCGTAAACCAGCCCCATGAATTCCGACATGATGTTGCGATGATACCAGGGCGGACGGAACGTATTCTCCGCCACCGACCAGCGTTCCGGAAATATCACGAAATCGACATTGGCGGTACCCGGCGTTTCCGACGGCGACGTCATCACCGTAAAGATCGACGGATCGGGATGATCGAACAACACCGCATTGACCGGCGAGAACCGCCGGAGATCGTATTTGTACGGAAAATAATTGCCGTGCCACGCCACCACGTCGATCGGCGAATGTGGCACCTCGGTGCGGTAAAGCTCGCCGCCCCATTTCACGAACAGCGTGCCAGGCGCCTCGACGTCTTCGTAGGCTGCTACCGGAGCATGGAAATCGCGCGGATTGGCGAGACAGTTGGCGCCGATCGGGCCGCGATCGGGCAGCGTAAAGCCGCCGCCGTAATTTTCGCAAACGTAAGCGCGCGCCGGGCCACCCGGCAATTCGACGCGGAAGGTGACGCCGCGTGGAATGACGCAGACTTCGCCGGGCTCGATGTCGATGACACCGAACTCGGTGCGAAAGCGCAGCTTGCCATCCTGCGCCACCACGAGAAATTCGCCGTCCGCGTTGAAAAAATTCTCATGCGCCATCGACTCGGTGACGAGAGCGATATGGCTCGCCATGCCGCTGAGGGCTTCGGCGTCGCCCGCCGTCGTCATGGTGTGCAGTCCGCTAACGAATGTGAGCTTGTCCGTCGGCATCGGAGTCGGACCCCAGCGCATCTGCCCGATCGGCAGATCGCCGTCCTCTCGCACCGGCGCGGTCCGCAGCTTGCCCTTATCGATCCTCTCGAACCGGCCAGCGTGGCGCACGGTCGGGCGGATGCGATAGAGCCAGGAACGCTGGTTGGTCGCTTGCGGCGCGGTAAAGGGCGAGCCGGATAGCTGCTCGGCGTAGAGCCCGTAGTTGACCTTCTGCGGCGAATTGCGGCCCACCGGCAGCGCACCTGGCAGCGCTTCGGTCTCGAAGGTGTTGCCAAAACCGGACATGTATCCAGGTGTCATTGCACACGCTCCGGCTGGAAAACCTAAGTCAGCGATTTAGTTGCCTTTGTAACCACCGTCAATGTGTCCCAGCAGAAGTATCGAGAAACCCTGCAAGAACGGTGCGTAATAGAAAGTCGCTATAGCTTAGAACCTTTCCAGCCTCGTTGCACCCCGCTGCAACTTCGGTCAATCTCCGCTTGCGTAGCGGCCCTTGGGGCGAGAGCCGCACAAGCGTCGGGGGCGCGGGTCGGTGGCGATGGCAAACAAGACCGGCGAGAGCGTCCAGCCTCACCAAGGGGCGCCCGGCGGGGTGCCGGCGCTCAAGCTCGAAGAGTTCCTGCCCTACCGCCTGAACGTATGCGCCAGTCTGGTCTCCCAGGCTCTGTCGCGTGTCTATGCCGACCGTCACAAGATCGGCGTGCCGGAATGGCGCGTACTGGTGACGCTCGGGCAATTTGGCGTGATGACCGGCAAGGCCGTCGGCGGCCATAGCCACATGCACAAGACCAAGGTCTCGCGGGCGGTCGCCCTGCTCGAACGCCGCAAGCTTATCACCCGACGCATCAATCGCGCGGACCTGCGTGAAGCTCTGTTGTCGCTGACGCCGGCCGGTCGCGAGATCTACAATGACCTCGCCCCGATCGCGACGGATTTCGCGCGCGAGCTTCTGGGCGTCCTCAATCCGGCCGACCGTTCCTCCCTCGACCGTGCGCTCACGCAGCTCATCGCCCGTTCGGTCGAACTCGCCAACGAGCGCCGGCGCGGCTAGATTGGCGCTCCTGAAATTCACACAGCCGGGTGTCTCGTGAAACTCTATTCGTATTTCCGATCGTCGGCCGCCTATCGCGTCCGCATCGCGCTCAATCTCAAAGGCATTCCCTACGAGATGGTGGCGATTCACCTCACCAAAGATGGCGGGCACAATCGCCGTCCGGAATTTCGCGCGATCAATCCGCAGATGCGCGTTCCCGCACTCGAAGTCGACGGCGGCGATATCTTGATGCAGTCCTTGGCGATCATCGAATATCTCGACGAGACCCATCCCAAGCCGCCGCTGCTTCCTGCCGATCCGATCGCGCGAGCGCATGTGCGTGCGATCGCGCAGATGATCGCGTGCGATATCCATCCGCTCAACAATGTCGGGCCGCTTCGCTATCTCAAGCACAAGCTCGGCCAGGAGCAGACCGCCATCGATGCCTGGTATCACCACTGGGTTATCGATGGTTTCGAGGCGGTCGAGGCGGTGATCAAGCCCGGACCTTATGCTTACGGCGCCGAGGTAACGCTTGCCGATCTGTGTCTGGTGCCGCAGGTGTACAATGCGCGGCGGCTGAAGGTGCCGCTCGACCTCTTCCCGAAGATCGTGACGGTTGATGCGGCCTGCACGAAGCTCGCGGCCTTCGACAAGGCGCGGCCGGAAAACCAGCCGGATGCCGAGTGACGGCAGGCGTTGTGCCTGCTAGACCTCCCGTCCGCCAAGTTCCCCACCGACCGGCAAATCCACGTGGCAATAAACAAGCTCGCCCGCGTCGTCCTTTGGATGATCGGCGCGCTGCTGTCGTTTTCCGTGATGGCGGTCTCGATCCGCGAACTGGCGCGCAGCGGCTTGAGCATTTTTGAAATTCTCGCCATTCGCAGCGGCATCGCGCTGCTGGTGCTGCTTCTGCTGCTGCTGCTGCGCCCGAATTTGCGGCCGCACGCCCGCCCACGCCGGATGGGACTCAACCTGCTGCGCAACACCGTCCACTACGCGTCGCAATACGCATGGGCGATCGCGCTCACAATGCTGCCGTTGGCGACGGTATTCGCGCTCGAGTTCACTATGCCTGCTTGGACGGCGCTGCTCGCGGTCTGGCTGCTGCACGAGCGCATGACGCCGAGCCGGTCGGGCGTGGTCGTGATGGGGCTGATCGGCGTGCTGGTTATCCTCCGGCCGGGCATCGCCAGCATTAATCCGGCGGCGTTCCTCGTTCTGGGCGCGGCGTTCGGCTACGCGATTACGATGGTCGCGACCAAGAAGCTGACCATGACCGAGACCACGTTCGGCATCGTGTTTTGGATGGCGGTGATCCAGCTCCCGCTGTCGCTCGCCGGAAGCGACCCGTTGGTGTTCTTCCGGCTCAACCTGCATCAGCTGCTGCCTGTGCTCGGCGTCGGAATTGCCGGCCTGTCGTCACATTATTGCCTCAGCAATGCGTTTCGTGCGGGTGACGCGACACTGGTCGTTCCGCTCGATTTCCTCCGGATTCCGCTCATCGCGGTGGTGGGGTGGGCATTCTACGGCGAGCCGCTCGACATCTTCGTGCTGCTCGGCGCGCTGATCATCATCAGCGGCGTATTATGGAATCTTCGCGCGGAAACGACGCGGGCGTACTAGGAACCCAGGCTCGCGCGGGGGTGGGATTGGCGGTAAAGTAGTGAAGACCATGACGTCCCGATTTGCCACAATTGCCGCAGCAGGCACGGTTGCGCTCGCTTCCTGTGCGGCGGCATTGGCACAAACCCAGTCGGCAAACCCGGCCTGCCAGCGCATGGAGGCCCAGCTCGCCTCGCTCGATCGCGGCAACGACGATCCGGCCCGCGCGGACCAGATTCGCCGCACCGAGGATGCGGTGAATCGCCAGCAATTCGAGGTCGACCGGCTGGTCGCGCAAGGACGGCGGCTCGGCTGCGAAAGTTCCGGGTTTTTCTCGATCTTCGTCAATCCGCCTTCCCAGTGCGGGCCGCTTACCCGCCAGATTGATCAGGCGCGGACCGATCTTGAGCGAGGACAGACTCAACTCGAACAACTGCACGGCGGCACGACCGAACGCGCTGCGCAACGCCGCTCGCTGTTGATCGCGCTCGGTAATCAGGGATGCGGATCACAATACCGCTCCGCAGCGCTCGCCGCCCAACAAGGCGGCTTCTTCGACCGGCTGTTCGGCCCTCCTGGCACCGCCCCGTCCATAATGGGGCCGCCCGACCAACAGCAGATGAGCGGAACGTTCCGCACCGTCTGTGTGCGCACCTGTGACGGCTACTACTTCCCGATTTCGTATGCGACCACGCCCGACCGGTTCCGCGTCGACGAACAGATCTGTCAGCGCACGTGCCCGGCGGCGGAAGTCTCACTCTACACGTATCATAATCCCGGCGAGGAAATACAGCAGGCGGTCTCGCTCAACGGCCGTCTCTACACCGAGCTGCCAACGGCTTTCCATTATCGCCAGGAATTCAACCCAGCCTGCAGTTGCCGCAAGGCGGGGCAGAGCTGGGCCGATGCCCTGAAGACGCTCGACGACACCACCGTCGAGCAAGGCGATATTGTCGTGAATGCGGAACGCGCGAAACGCATGTCGCAACCGCTCGATGCCAGGGGGCGCCCGATCAAAGTGGATCCGCGCGCGGCAACCGCCACCGCTGCACCCGCAACGACGGCGCCGGTGGCCGCCACCGACGAAGACCCGGTCAAGCGCAAGGTGCGCACGGTCGGGCCGACGTTCCTGCCGACGCGTTGAGCGCCGCTTCAAGTACAGTCAGAAATCGAAGGCTTCCGTTTTGACCGGCTGGCCGCTCACCAGCGACACGTCTGGCGCGGGCAACGGCGTGCCCGGATCGCGGAAGCGGTTGGTGATTGGGTATCGCCGGTCGCGGCCGAAATTCCTCAGCGTCACTTTCACGCCGGGCGCCGCCTGCCGCCGCTTGTATTCGGCGAGATTGAGCATGCGCTCGACCCGCATCACGGTATCGCGGCCAAACCCGGCGGCGACGATTGCGGATATAGGCTGCTCCTGTTCGACCAAACGCTCGAGGATTGGATCGAGCACTGAATAAGGTGGGAGCGAGTCCTCGTCCTTCTGATCGGGCCGCAATTCGGCAGTCGGCGGACGGATCAGGATATTTTCCGGGATGACCGTACCGGCCGGACCCAGCGCACCCTCCGGCTTCCAGCTATTGCGCAGCCGCGCGAGACGGAACACTTCGGTCTTGTAGAGGTCCTTGACTGGATTGAATCCGCCATTCATGTCGCCGTACAGCGTGGCGTAGCCGACCGACATTTCCGACTTGTTGCCGGTGGTGACCACCATCAGATCGAACTTGTTGGAGATCGCCATCAGGATGGTGCCGCGCGTACGCGATTGCAGATTCTCTTCGGTGACGTCGCGCGGTTTTCCGGCGAACGCCTGCGCCAACGTTTTTTCCAACCCCTCGACCGCCGGCGAGATCGGCAGGATTTCGTAGCCGACGCCGAGCGCCTTGGCGCACGCCGCGGCATCGGTCAACGACTCCTGCGCGGTGTATTTGTACGGCAGCATGATGCAGCGGACGCGCTCCGGCCCAAGCGCATCGACCGCCATTGCCGCGCACAGCGCGGAATCGATACCGCCGGACAGTCCCAGCACCACGCCCTTGAAGCCGTTCTTGTTCACATAGTCGCGCAGGCCCAGCACGCAGGCGGCGTAATCCACCTGATCGCCTTCTTCGATTTTTGCGACGGAACCATCGACGCAGCGCCAGCCCACGCCGTTGCGCTCGAACCGCACGGTCACGACCGTTTCCCGGAAAGCGGGAAGTTGCGCGGCAAGCGTCATATCGGCGTTGAGCACGAACGATGCGCCCTCAAAGACAAGCTCGTCCTGCCCGCCGACCTGGTTGACATAGACAAGCGGTAGCGCCGCGTCTTTCACGCGTGTAACCGCCACGCTCAGCCTTTCATCGACGATGCCGCGGCGATAGGGCGAGCCGTTGGGGACGAGCAGAATCTCTCCACCGGTCTCGGCGATGCATTCGACCGGCTCCGGGCCCCAGATGTCTTCGCAGATCGGAATGCCGATGCGCACGCCACGGAAATTGATCGGGCCGGGCAAGGGACCGCGCGCGAACACGCGTTTTTCGTCGAACACGCCGTAGTTCGGCAGATCGACCTTGAAGCGCAGCGCGGTGATCGAGCCGCCGTCCAGAAACGCCACCGCGTTGTAGAGCTTGCCACCCTCCAGCCACGGCGTGCCGACGGCCAGCGCCGGACCCTTGTCGGCCGTTTCGCGCGCAAGCAATTCGATTGCGGCACGGCACGTGGCTTGGAACGCCGGCTTGAGCACCAGGTCTTCCGGCGGGTAGCCCGCGATGAACAATTCGGGAAAAATGACGAGGTCTGCGCCTTGCGCGGCCGCTTGCGCGCGCGCCTTGCGCACTTTCTCGGCGTTGCCGGCAACGTCGCCGACGGTCGCATTGAGCTGTGCGATTGCGATCGCGAGCTTATCGGCAGGGCGGGCGCTCATGATAATGATCTAGCGCCTGCCCTGCCGTACTGCAATCAAAGCCCGGCGGGTCAGTCCAGCGCCGTGCGTATGCCCGCCGCACCGCCGCTAACCTTGATAATGCCGGTTTGTTTCAGCGCCTTGCCGTTGAACGAGAAGACGGTGAGCGTCTTGTCGGCCATCGACTGGGCAAGCAAGGTCTTGCCGTCCTTGCTCCACACCACGCCCTGCCCCCAGGCGCCGAATTCCCCCCGCGCCGCGAGCTTGAGGTCCGTGCCGTTGATCCGGAAGATCTTCAGCACACTGTTCTTGTGGTAGTTCGGATGCGTCTTCGGCTTGTTCGAGCCGTTCTGCATGATTACCGCGACAAATTTTCCGTCGGGCGACATCGTCACGCCCTCGGGGATTTGCTCGACGGAGATGGTGTCGACGACGCGAGGTGGATTCACCTTGAGATCGACGACTGAAATCACGTCGCTGTCGCCCTGCCCACCACCTTGATTGCTGAGTACCGCGACATTGCCCTTGGAGCTGATCGAGATGCTGTAGGGGCGATAGCCTGCCACCATGAATTTCTTGGTGTCCTCGACCTTGTCGCCATTGACGCTGAGCACCGAAATGCGGTGATCGCCGTCGCGCGTCACCAGCGCCATTTTTCCATCAGGCGTGAATGCAGCATGGCTCGGACCGGATTTCGGATTGCCGAAATCGATCTTGCCGGCTGCCGTCAGTTTCTTGTTGGCGATGGTGAAGATCGAGACCGTGCCTTCATTGCGGTTCGCGACCAGCGCCAACGTCCCTGCGGGATTGATCGAGAGGCCGGATGGCGCCGCGCCCGCCTCGACGGTCTGGATCACCGCTGGCGGCTTTGCCTTCAGATCGATCACCGAGACGCGGCTATCGGCCGTCGTCTTTTTCGGATCGGCTGGATCGACCTTGATCGCGCCGGTCACCAGCGCGATACTTTCGTCGCGCGAAACGGCGACACTCTGCGGCGGACCGACCACGCTTGCGGGCGCCTGCACCTCGCCGATCACTTTCGGCGGCTTCACTGAGAGATCGATGATGGTGACGGTGTCCGCCTGCGGATTGTCCGGCATCTTCGATGCCCCGTCGACCAGCACGGCCTTGTTGTCGTTCGCTGAAACCGCAAGCTGGGCCGACGCGGGCGGCGCGAGCAGCGGCAATGCAATTAATGCGGCAGCGCATTGCAGAAGATGATGACGTTTCATGATTTCTCCCCCGCCCAGATTATATTGCGTCAGGCAAGCCAGCGCCGGGCTCGCGCATAAGACAAAGCCGCCTATGCCAAGACTAACACCGGATCAGGGAGAATGCTTCCGCCTATAGCGCCGCGACGGTGGGCACGAGTCTGGCCTGCCCATCGCGCTCTTTCTTGAGCAATTCAGCCAGCAGGAATGCCAGGTCGATCGCTTGCTCGGCGTTGAGCCGCGGGTCGCAGGCCGTGTGGTAGCGGTCGTTGAGATCGGCATCGCTGATGGCGCGCGCCCCGCCCGTGCATTCGGTGACGTTTTGGCCGGTCATCTCCAGGTGCACGCCGCCGGCATAAGTGCCTTCCGCCGAATGCACGTCGAAGAAGCCGCGCACTTCTTTCAGGATCAGGTCAAACGGACGGGTCTTGTAGCCATTGGCCGACGTGATGGTGTTGCCGTGCATAGGATCGCACGACCAGATCACGGTCCTGCCTTCGCGTTTTACCGCGCGCACCAGCGCTGGCAGATGGTCGCCGACCTTTTCAGCGCCGAAGCGGCCGATCAGCGTCAGGCGTCCCGCCTCGTTGTCCGGATTGAGAATGTCGATCAGCCGCAGCAAATCGTCCGGTTTGCTCGACGGCCCGCATTTGAGACCCAGTGGATTTTTGATGCCGCGCGCGTATTCGATATGCGCGTGGTCGTGCTGGCGGGTGCGATCGCCGATCCAGATCATGTGGCCGGACGTCGCGTACCAATCGCCGGTGGTCGAGTCGATGCGCGTGAGCGCCTCCTCAAAGCCGAGCAGCAGCGCTTCGTGGCTGGTGTAAAAGTCGGTCGTGCGCAGCTCGGGGTGGCTTTCGAGATCAAGCCCGCAGGCCTGCATGAAGCCGAGCGCTTCCGAAATGCGATCCGACAATTCGACGTAGCGCCGCGACTGCGGGCTATCCTTGACGAATCCGAGCATCCATTGGCGCACGCTCGCCAAATTCGCGTAGCCGCCTTGCGCGAAAGCGCGCAGCAGATTGAGCGTTGCCGCGGATTGCCGGTAGGCTTCGACCTGCCGTCGCGGGTCGGGGCGGCGCGCCTCTTCGGTGAACGCAATATCGTTGATGATGTCGCCGCGATAGCTCGGCAATTCCTTGCCGTCGCGCTTTTCGGTCGGCGAGGAGCGCGGTTTCGCGAATTGCCCGGCGATCCGCCCGATCTTCACCACCGGCGACGCGGCCGCGTAAGTCAGCACCACCGCCATTTGTAGAAACATGCGGAAGAAATCGCGGATGTTGTTGGCGCCGTGCTCGGCGAAGCTCTCCGCGCAGTCGCCACCTTGCAACAGGAAAGCCTGACCGGTGGCAACGCGCGCAAGCTGGCGCTTCAGATTGCGCGCCTCGCCGGCAAAAACCAGCGGCGGAAACGTCGCGAGTTGCTTCTCGGTGTCGGCCAGCGCGCGCTTGTCCGGATAATCCGGCATCTGCAACGCGGGCTTCTTGCGCCAGCTATCGGGCGACCAACGTTCGGCCATTACGCAAATACTCCAGCGATTGCCCGGGGTTATACACGACCGCGCCCCGATCAGGCCAGTATTCCGGAAAGTCGGTTAGTTTAGGGCTATTCCGCCGCCGCGCGGCCGTAACTCATGGCCTTTTCGCGCAGGGTGACCAATTCCTCGGCCATGGTCGGGTGCACCGCCATGGTTGCGTCGAAGTCGGCCTTGGTCGCCCCCATTTTCACGGCAATGCCGATAAGCTGGATCATCTCGCCGGCATCGGGACCGGCGATATGGCAACCGACGATGCGGTTCGACTTCCCGTCCACCACAAGCTTCATGAACATGCGGCTGTCGCGACCGGCCATGCCGAATTTCATCGGGCGGAAGCTCGTCTTGTAGATATCGACGACATCGAGCTTTTTAACCGCGTCCGCTTCAATCAGGCCGATGGTGCCCAGCTCCGGCTCCGAGAAGACGGCGGTTGGAACATTAGTGTGGTCGACTGGCGTCGGCGTGCCGCCGAATACGGTGTCGGCAAAGGCATGACCTTCCCGGATCGCAACCGGCGTGAGGTTGACGCGATTGGTGACGTCGCCGACCGCGTAGATATTCTCAACGCTGGTTTTCGAATATTCGTCCACCGCGATGCCACCGTTGTCGGCAAGCTTGACGCCGGGGGCTTCGAGCCCAAGGCCAGCGACGTTCGGTTTGCGGCCGGTGGCGAACATTATCGTGTCGACAAGGAATTCATCGTTGTTGGAAAGTTCGACGCAGTAGCCGTGCTCCACCTTGTCGATCGACCCGACGGTTTGCCGGGTAATAACCTTGATGCCCCGTCGCTCCATCTCGCTGCGCAGATGCTCGCGAAGATCGTCATCGAAGCCACGCAAGATATTCTCGCCGCGGTAGACGAGAGTTACCTCCGAGCCGAGCCCGTTAAAGATGCCGGCGAACTCGACCGCGATGTAGCCGCCGCCCTGGATCAAAATGCGCTTGGGCAATTCCTTCAGGTGAAACGCTTCATTCGACGAGATAGCGTGTTCGAGCCCAGCGATTTTCGCGCCCATGCTCGGCGCAGCACCCGTCGCAATCAGGATAGTTTCCGCGCGAACACGCGCGCCGGTGCCAAGTCGCACCGTGTGCGCATCCTCAATCACCGCCCGCGTTTTCACGATCTCGACCTTGAAGCGCTCGAGCGTTGTCGTGTAGGCCGCTTCGAGACGGTCGATCTCCCGGTCCTTGTTGGCGATCAAGGTCGGCCAGTGGAACGACGGCTCGGGCACCGTCCAGCCGAAACCAACGGCATCCTCGAAGTCGTCGGCAAAGCGCGAGGCGTAGACGAGAAGCTTTTTCGGCACGCAGCCGCGGATCACGCAGGTGCCGCCGACGCGGTATTCCTCGGCGATCATGACCCGAGCGCCGTGACTTGACGCGATCCTCGCCGCGCGCACGCCCCCGGACCCAGCCCCGATGACAAAAAGATCGACGTCGTAATCAGCCATCAGTCGCAATCGCCCCGGCGCCGTGCGGCCATGCCGCCGGTCAAAGGTTGTGCCCTTTCTTCTTCATTTCGGCGCGCATCATCGTCATCACTTCTTCGGTCAGCTTGTTCGCCCACGCTTGCGCAAATCGCACGCTTCCCTCGGCGATCACCGGCTGATCCTTGATCAGCTTGGTGCCGAGCGGCGATTTGTAGAACGCGAGCAAGTCTTTCAGCTCTTTTTCCGTGAAATTCGTCGCGTAAAGCTTCGCCACCTCATCGGTGACTTCGGCTAGCCGCGGCGTCAATTGCTTGCGCAGATCGCCGGCAACCGCGTTGAGATCGTTGCCGAGCGACGGATCCTGCTGAAGGAACAATATTTTCGCCTGCTCGACAACGCCGGGCACGATCGGCGTGAACAAATTCGTCGCGCCGGTCAACGTGATGATTTCCTTCGCGGTCGCGATCGCGGCAGGCGACGGCTGCTGCTGCGCACCGACCGGCGAGCCGAGCGCAATCAGCGCGGCGGCGACCGTGGCGACGCGAGCCGCCTTATGAAGTGCCTGGATGACGCTCATGAACAGTGCTCCGTTTGCGTAAAATTCTAGCCCCGGTCGACCATGCGCACGCCGCCTGGCCCGGCAAGCAGGGCCGTTCGCGCAAGCCCAATGAACAGGCCGTGCTCCATGACCCCGGGAATTGCCGCCAGCCTTTGCGCCAATGCCTCCGGGTCGTCAATCCGGCCCAGCGCTGCGTCGATGATCCAGTGACCGCCGTCCGTGACGAAAGCATGGCCGTCCTTGCCCCGCCGCAGGGCCGCTTTTCCAGCCGCTCCGGTGGCCGCTTCGACCGCCCGCAGCGTGGCGGCGAAGCCGAAAGGCGTCACTTCGACCGGAAGGGGGAAACGGCCGAGCGTTTCGACATATTTCGATTCATCGGCGATCACGATCATACGGACAGAGGCTGCGGCAACAATTTTTTCCCGCAGCAGCGCCCCGCCCCCGCCTTTAATGAGGCTCAGGTCCGGCGCGATCTCATCGGCCCCGTCAACCGTCAGATCGAGCTCCGGCGTTTCGTCGAGCGTGGTCAGCTGTATCCCGGCACGTTCGGCATCGGCGCGGGTCACTTCCGACGTCGGCACAGCGATGACGTCGAGACCGGCGCGCACGCGTTCGCCGACGAGTTCGACGAAATGGCGTGCGGTCGAGCCGGTGCCGAGCCCGAGACGCATCCCGGGACGCACGAACTCGACAGCACGAGCCGCGGCTGCGCGTTTTTGGGCGTCGACGTTCATCGCAATCGCGTGTAAGTCCGAAACAAAAAAGGGCGGCGTTCCTTGCGCTTTTCTAGCGTCGTTCAGCCCGCCAGCATAGTCGAAAATAGCCGCCGGCAGGCGTAAAAGCTTGAATAAGCTTACCTTCCGACTTGCCTCCGTGACGTATGGGCGTTAGCGATCGCCTCCGATGGCTTCATCCGCAACAATCGTGTTCGATCTCGACGGCACGCTGGTCGATACCGCGCCCGATCTCATCGACACGCTCAACGTCGTGTTCGCGCGCGAAGGCTTGCCGCCTGTCCCCTACGACACAGCCCGCAATCTGATCGGCGGCGGGGTGAAAGCGTTGATCGTGCGCGGGCTCGAAGCCGAAAAGCGCGCCGTCGTTCCCGCGGAAATCGAGCGGATGCTCGCCGACTTCGTCGCGTACTATTCCGATCACATCGCCGACCGCTCGCGCGCATTCGCGGGATTGGAGCGTGCGCTCGATCTGCTCGCGCAGCGTCAATTTCAGTTTGCAGTTTGCACCAACAAGCTGGAACATCTTTCAGTCAAGCTTCTCCGTGCGCTCAATCTTGCCGGACGGTTTAGCGCGATATGCGGCCAGGATACTTTCGGCGTGCAAAAGCCCGATCCGGCCGTCCTGCTTCGCACGATCGCCGCCGCCGGAGGCGATCCAGGCCGATGCGTAATGGTCGGCGACTCGCTCACCGACATTCGTACCGCACGCGCGGCGAACATTCCCGTCATCGCGGTCAATTTCGGTTACAGCGAGCGGCCGGTAGCGGAGTTCGGTCCCGACGGCTTGATCAGCGCGTACGAGCAACTGCCCGCAGCCATCGCCGAGAGCCTGGGCGCGGCGTAAACACAAGCGCGGCGGAATTATGGTTAATGCGGTAAGGTTAACCCGGCAGTCACTGTTGCGCCCCTTTCCGCGCGCCCGTATCTTGGCGGGCGGGGGAACCTCTCTGGGTTCCAAGCGGACGGGAACGACAATGTATCGAGTATTTGCGATCGTAGTCGGAGGCCTCGCACTGGCAGCGTGCACAAGCTCGCCGTCGTGGATGAACCTCGATGCGTTGAAACCGCAACCGATAACGGACACGGTTCGCTTCGAATCCGAGCCGCCGGGCGCCGACGCGAAAGTCTCCAACGGGCAGACCTGCAAGACGCCCTGCTCGCTGTCACTGCCTGCCAGCGGCGCATACACCGTGCAGTTCTCACTTGCCGGATACCAGCCAGAGGCCGATAGCCTCGAGCTCGTCTCGATGGGTGACGGCAGTTCGCGGCTCCGCCCTAACCCGGTACTGGTCGAACTGACGCCCGCGCCGCCTCAGGCCAAGAAGCCGCCTGCGAAGAAACCGGCGCCGCGCAAGAAGACGACGGCGAAGAAGCCGGCT
This sequence comes from Pseudolabrys sp., assembly GCA_049680165.1. Classification (GTDB taxonomy): domain Bacteria; phylum Pseudomonadota; class Alphaproteobacteria; order Rhizobiales; family Xanthobacteraceae; genus Pseudolabrys. The sequence continues at coordinate 18,828 of JBAUHH010000108.1, read as the reverse complement.
CCGGCCGCGAAGCCGACGACGCAGGCCGCGCCGGCGCAGAGTGCGCCGCCTCCTCCGCCCGCGCAAACGCAACAGGGCACCTCGCCCTGGCCTTCCGCGCCTGCCGGCGAGCCGCCGAAATAACGCGATACGGCACTCATTTGATGACGCGGCCGCGGCAACGTGGCCGCGTTGTTGTTTCTGCGGCTGCGCTGGACCCTATGGTCATTATCGGCCACAATTCCCATATCCAACGACAGTGACAGCGCAATTCTCGGTTCAGAAGCGGCATGGAAACGACTGACGCCATTTCCACACTTGAACTCGACCGCGCCCGGCTCGCCCCGCCCGCGTTGATCGATCCGTACCAGCGGGCGATCACATATTTGCGCGTGTCGGTGACCGATCGCTGCGACTTCCGCTGCGTCTATTGCATGTCGGAGCACATGGCATTCTTGCCGAAGGCGGATCTACTCAGCCTTGAGGAGCTTGACCGGCTGTGCAGCGCTTTCGTCGCCAAAGGCGTGACCAAACTGCGCTTAACTGGCGGTGAGCCGCTGGTCCGGCGCGGGATCATGACACTGGTTGGCTCGCTGTCGCGGCACCTGAAATCCGGGGCGCTCAAGGAATTGACGCTGACGACCAATGGCTCGCAGCTCGCGAAATACGCAGATGAGATCAAGGGGCATGGCGTCGAACGCATCAACGTGTCGCTCGACACGCTCGATGCCGACAAATTCCGCGCGATCACGCGCTGGGGCGAGCTCGACAGGGTTATTGCCGGCATCGATGCCGCGCAGGCCGCGGGTCTGAAAGTGAAAATCAACGCGGTGGCGCTCAAAGGCGTCAATGACGACGAATTGGGTACGCTGATCGAATGGGCGCACGGCCGCGGCATGGACCTGACCGTTATCGAAGTGATGCCGCTCGGCGATATCGGCGAGGACCGCCTCGATCAGTACCTGCCGCTGTCGATCGTGCGGGCACGGCTTGCAGAGCGTTACGCGTTCGAGGACATCGACTATCGCACCGGAGGCCCTGCCCGCTATGTGCGTGTGAAGGAAACCGGCGGCCGGCTCGGCTTCATTACGCCGATGACGCATAATTTCTGCGAATCCTGCAACCGTGTGCGCATTACCTGCACCGGCACGCTATACATGTGCCTCGGTCATGAAGATGCCGCGGACCTGCGCAGGCCACTGCGCGCGTCGGAAAGTGACGAACTGCTTTACGACGCAATCGACGAGGCGATCACCCGCAAGCCGAAAGGCCATGATTTCGTGATCGATCGCCGGCACATGCGCCCGGCGCTCTCGCGCCACATGAGCGTGACCGGTGGCTAGGCCAGCCGAGGCGTCCTACGAACGGTCCATCGCCCGGGACGGGCAATGGCTACCGTTCATTTTTGATGCCGTAAAGAACCGCTTGCGTGCGGGTCTACGGGGCCGGGATGCCGCTAATTTCACCATTGACGGCTCATAGCGGCATCGGATTAAGGTGACGGGCTTGGCGCCAACTGGGCGTGGGGCGCGCCTAAGTTATAAAAATGCCGGGCAAACAGCCGGCCGACGGAGGGGGGAATACGTGGGCGCTCTTGACGCCGTGCTCAAGGCGTTGCTGCCGCTAACGCGGCTCATCGACCGCATGAACACTTTCATCGGCAAATATGTCGCATGGCTGGTGATCGCCGCCGTGGTGGTCTCAGCAGTCAACGCGACCGTGCGCAAGATTTTCGACATGTCGTCGAACTCCTGGCTTGAACTGCAATGGGTGCTGTTCAGCACGGTGTTCATGCTGTGCTCGCCATGGACCCTGCTCAGCAACGAGCACATCCGCATCGACATCGTGAATAATCTTTTGCCGAAGTGGCTGCGCAACACCATCGACGCGGTCGGTCACGCGTTCTTTCTGCTGCCGCTGTGCATCATCATGGTGCTGACCGGCGTGCCGTTTTTCTTGCGCTCCTACGAAATCAACGAGCAGTCGGGTAATGCCGGCGGACTGCCGCAATGGCCGTCGAAGGCGCTGGTCATGATCGGGTTCGCGCTGCTGCTCGTCCAGGGCATTTCAGAACTGATCAAGCGCCTCGCCATTATGCGAGGTCTAATTCCGGATCCGCACGAAACGCAAGTCCATGCCCTCGAAGCCGAAGTCGAGCACATCGTCGAGGCGATCGAGAAAAAATGAACGTGGCCAGCGGTTTCAGGGTCTGACATGGAAGCACTTTTCATCCAAAACATGGCGCCGATCATGTTCGCGGCGCTAGTCTTGTTTCTGCTGCTCGGCTATCCGGCGGCGTTTTCGCTTGGCGCGGTTGGCTTGTTGTTCGGCTTTGTCGGTATCGAGCTCGGTCAGTTCGCACCAAACTTCTTGCAGGCGCTGCCCGAGCGCATCTACGGCGTGATGAGCAACGACACGCTGCTGGCTATTCCGTTCTTCACCTTCATGGGTCTGGTGCTCGAGCGGTCGGGCATGGCCGAAGATTTGCTCGATACCATCGGCCAGTTGTTCGGCACGGTGCGCGGCGGCCTTGCCTATGCGGTCGTTTTCGTTGGCGCCCTGCTTGCCGCCACGACGGGCGTGGTCGCGGCATCCGTAATTTCCATGGGATTGATCTCACTGCCGATCATGCTGCGGTATGGCTACGACCGACGCGTTGCCTCGGGTGTCATCGCTGCGTCGGGCACCTTGGCGCAAATCATCCCACCCTCGCTGGTGCTGATCGTCATGGCCGACCAACTCGGCCGTTCCGTCGGCGACATGTACGAGGGCGCCTTTATTCCCGGCATCCTGCTCGCCGGCCTCTATGCATTCTATGTGTTCCTGGTCACCCTGTTTTTCCCCAAGGCTACGCCGGGCTTGCCGGCCGACGCTGTCGGCTTCAAGGAAGCCGATGGAAGGCGCGGGCTTATTTCGCTCGCAATCCTGGCCGCCGCCAGTGCCGTTTTCGGTTGGCTGATGATGCGCCATTCGGAATCGCATGGCGCCGACTTTGTCGTGCTCAGCATGTTCTTCGGCATCCTGTTTGCGTTCGGAGTCGCGATCATCAACTGGCTGACCAGCCGCCTGCTTGGCTTCCGTTTTCTTTCGCACATGGCGCAGCAGACAACGTTCGTGATGGTGCCGCCGCTTTTCCTGATCTTCCTCGTGCTGGGCACGATTTTCATCGGAGTTGCCACGCCCACCGAAGGCGGCGCGATGGGCGCCAGCGGCGCGTTGATCCTCGGCGCCATGAAGCGCCGCCTGAGCTGGGATTTGATTCGGCAAGCTACTGAATCGACAGCGAAATTATCGGCGTTCGTGGTCTTTATTCTGATCGGCGCGCGCGTGTTCTCGCTGACCTTCTACGGCGTGAGCGGCCACATCTGGGTCGAGAATCTGCTGACGTCACTGCCCGGCGGACAGGTCGGCTTCCTCATTTTCGTCAACGCCTTCGTTTTCGTGCTCGCCTTCTTTCTGGATTTCTTCGAGCTCGCCTTCATCGTCATTCCGCTGCTTGGACCCGCCGCAGAACATCTCGGCATCGATCTGATCTGGTTTGGCGTGATCCTCGGCGTCAACATGCAGACATCGTTCATGCATCCGCCGTTCGGGTTTGCGTTGTTTTATCTGCGGTCCGTCGCACCGCGCGAAGCATTCCTCGACCGCGTCACGGGCAAGCGCACCGACGGCGTCACTACAGGACAAATCTACTGGGGCGCGGTGCCTTTCGTGGTGATCCAGGTCATTATGGTACTGCTGGTGATCTTGTTCCCGGCGATGGTGATGCATTACAAAGGAACGGCGAAGGCGGTCGATCCGAACAGCGTGAAGATCGAAATTCCGCAGATCGAATTGCCGCAGATCGACTTCGGCCAGCCACCGAAATAACGGCTATCGACGTCGCGCCGATAAAAAAGACCTCGGAGCCGAATGGCCCCGAGGTCGATTGTTTCAGCGCTTGGTCAGCGCGAGTGGCGAACCATGAAGCTGTCGTAAGTCAACTCCGCGACCTGGAACCACTGGTAGCCTGCGGTCGTGAAGTTGGTCATCGATTCGTACACTTTCTTGAAGGGGGCGTTGGTCGCCGAAATCTCGCTGTGCAATTCCTTGGCTGCCTTGAAGCTCGCCTCCATAATCGGTTGCGAGAACACATGCAGCTTTGTGCCGCCTGCGAGAAGACGCCTGAGGGCGGGCGGATTGAGCTGATCGTATTTTGCGATCATCCAGGTATTGGCATAGTGCCCGGCCTGCGCGAGAACTGCCTGATACGATTTCGGCAGTGAGTTCCACTTGTCGAGATTGACGAAGGCAAACAGCATCGAGCCGCCTTCCCACCAGCCCGGCGCGTAATAATGCGGCGCCACCTTGTAGAATCCGAGCTTCTCATCGTCGTAAGGACCGACCCACTCGCAAGCGTCAAGCGTGCCTTTTTCCAGCGCAGGGTAGATGTCGCCGCCGGCGATCTGTTGCGGCACGCCACCGAGCTTCTGCAACACACGGCCGGGGAATCCCCCGATGCGCATCTTGAGGCCCTTGAGATCGTCGACCGAATTGATCTCCTTGCGGTACCAGCCGCCCATCTGGCAACCGGTATTGCCGGCAAGCAACGAAACCATGTTGTATTTCTTGTAGAACTCGTCGAGCGCTTCTTTTCCGCCGCCCAATGTGTACCAGCCCTGGTTCAGCCGCTGGTTCGGGCCGAAAGCGACCGAGGTCCCGAACGCGAAAGTCGGATCCTTGCCGAAGTAGTAATACGAAGCACTGTGGCCGATCTCGACGGTGCCGTTCTGCACCGCGTCGACGATGGCGAGACCCGGAACGATTTCGCCGGCCGCAAAGGTTTGAATCTGGAACTTGTTGTCGGTCGCCTCGGCAACGGCTTTCGCCATCACTTCGCAACCGCCCCAGAGCGTGTCGAGCGACTTCGGCCAACTTGCCGGCATGCGCCATTTGATCTCCGGCATCGACTGCGCGATTGCCGGCGCTGCAATCGCGGTCGCGGCCATGCCGACGCCCGCGGTTTTCAGAAACTCACGACGTTTCATTCTAAACCCTCCCTTTTTAGTTTTCGTGGCGGAATCCCCCGCCGATCCGTTAACAAGCCCCTTGGGCATGGCTGAAAGCATGGCGAAGGGCGCCGGTTAAATCCAGTCTGCACTGGTTCAACCAAAGTTGTAAGTGGTCCGCGATAGCCACTGAGCCCACACAAAAAAGGGCCGGCGCAAGGCCGGCCCCTATGTCAATTGTATCACCCCTTATGGCTCAGCTTTTCCGGTTCGACCTGATCATGAAGGTGTCGAAGCCATACTCGGCGACTTGCCACCACAGGTACTCTTTGTAACGGAAGTCCTCGATCGAGGCCAAAACCTTCTTATAGGCCGGGTTCGTGGCCGACGTTTCCTTATTCACCTCGTTCGAGGCCTTCAGGCACGCCTCCATGATCTGCTGCGAGAACGGACGCAGTACCGTGCCGGCGCCGACGAGCCGTTGCAGCGCGATCGGATTGCGCGCGTCGTAACGCGCCGTCGCCTCGGTGTTGGCGTAGGCCGCCGCCGTCGTCACGATCGCCTGGTAGTTCTTCGGCAGGGCCTTGAATTTCGCGTCGTTGAACAGGAAGTGCAACGCGGTGCCGCCTTCCCACCAGCCGGGATAGTAGTAGTACTTGGCGACTTTGTAGAAGCCGAGCTTCTCGTCGTCATAGGGGCCGACCCACTCTGTGGCGTCGATGGTGCCCTTCTCAAGCGCCGGATAGATGTCGCCGCCGGCGATTTGCTGCGGAACAAGACCGAGCTTCTGCAACGTCTTACCAGCCCAGCCTCCGATGCGCATCTTGAGGCCCTTGAAGTCATCGACGGTCTTGATCTCCTTGCGGAACCAGCCGCCCATTTGGCAGCCGGTGTTGCCGCCAACCATGCAAACCAGATTATACTTTGCGGCGAACTCGTCCATCAGCTTGAGGCCGTCGCTGTCGTAGTACCAGGCATTTTGCTGTCGGGCGTTGAGGCCGAACGGGAACGCGCAGAACAGCGCCCAGGTCGGATCTTTGCCGAAATAATAGTAAGTTGCAGTGTGGCAGGCTTCGACGGTGCCATTCGACGCTGCATCAAGCACCTGCAAGCCGGGAACGATCTCGCCGGCGGCGAACGACTGGATTTGAAATTTGTTGTCAGTCGCTTCGGCAACATATTTGACGAAGGTTTCACACGCGCCGTAGATGGTATCGAGCGACTTCGGCCAGCTCGCGGCGAGGCGCCATTTCACTTCCGGCATTGATTGGGCGATGGCTGGCGAAGCAACCGCGGTCGCGGCGAATCCGACGCCAGCGGTCTTCAGAAATTGACGACGTTTCATTGTTCCACTCCTCCCTCTGAAATTCCGTAGGGCTTCGCCGCCTCCTCCAAGCATAGCAAAGCCGCCCGGGACGGGGCAGAATGCTGCGCGACTGCTTTCGATGCAAGATGCGAAATGAGCAAAAATCGCCATTAACTCCGGCAGTTTAGCCGGCTAGGTCAAAGCGCTACTGAAGCTTCAGCCCTCAATCACGATTTTCGGGGCCACTCGAGCGGCCTTGCCCTTGAGTTGGTCAAGCACCTTTCCGGCAATTTCGCGATAGATCTTGGCATGCTCGCCATCCGGCTCGGTCGCGACCACCGGCAGGCCGGAATCCGACTTCTCGCGGATTGTCATGTGCAGCGGCACCTCGCCGAGGAACGGCACTTCCAGCCGTTCGGCTTCGCGCCGCGCACCGCCGTGGCTGAAGATGTCGGAACGCGTTCCACATTTCGGGCAAACGAAATAGCTCATGTTCTCGACGATGCCGAGCACCGGCACGTCTACGCGTCTGAACATCGCGATGCCGCGCCGGGCGTCGATCAGCGCTAGATCCTGCGGCGTCGACACGATCACCGCACCCTTGAGCGGCACTTGCTGCGCCATGGTAAGCTGGGCGTCGCCAGTGCCGGGCGGCATGTCCACCACCATGATGTCGAGCGTGCCCCACTCCACTTCGCGCAGCATCTGAGTGATCGCCGACATCACCATCGGCCCGCGCCAGATCATCGGCGTCTCCTCGTCGATGAGGAACCCGATCGACATCACCGTGAGGCCGTAGCGGCTGATCGGCTTGAGACGGGTGCCGCCGATTGTTTGCGGCTTTTCCTTGATTGCGAGCAGCTTGGGCAGCGACGGCCCGTAAATGTCGGCGTCGAGCATGCCAACTTTCAAACCAAGATCGCGCAAGCCGAGCGCGAGATTAACCGCCGTGGTGGATTTGCCTACCCCGCCCTTGCCCGATGCGACGGCAATCACGGCATCGACGCCGGGAATGCCGGGCTGAACTTTGTCGGCGGGATGCGCGTGCGCGCGTGCAGCCGGTGCAGTCGGTGCAGTCGGTGCCGAACGTGGCGCGCCAGCGGCACGCTCGGCGGTCAGCGCCACCAGCGCCGATTGCACGCCGGGAATTGCGCGCACGGCGTCTTCTGCCTGTTTGCGCACCGGCTCCCAGGCCTTCACCGCGGCGGCATCGACGGTGATCGAAAAGAACACCTTGCCGTCGGTCGCCACGATATCGGACAGCACGCGGGCGTCGGTCAGTGGCGCGCCGGCGGGCGACGGCACTTTCGCCAGTGCCGCCAAAACCTGCTCCTTGGTCACCGCCATATCGCCTGATCCTCTCACTCGCGGACGCCACCATAAGGTGGGCGGCGGATGGGTCAATGCGCCGAAGGTGGTTGACGTGGATTGCACCGCAATGACCTATTGTGCCATCAGCATCCGCGAATTGAGCAGGATTAAGGGAGCAAGACGATGGCGAAGGTGGCGTTTCTGGGCTTGGGCGTAATGGGCTATCCGATGGCCGGGCATCTGAAGAACAAAGGTGGCCACGACGTCACCGTCTATAACCGCACCGGCGCCAAAGCCGAAAAATGGGTCGCGCAATATGGCGGCAAGTCGGCGGCTACGCCGAAGGCCGCCGCCGAAGGCCAGGATTTCGTCATGGCCTGCGTCGGCAACGACACCGATCTGCGCGAAGTGACTTTGGGCGCAAATGGCGCGTTCGGTGGGATGAAAAAGGGCGCGGTGTTCGTGGATCACACCACCGCCTCCGCCGAAATCGCGCGCGAGCTTCATGCCGCGGCGAAGAAAGCCGGCTTCGAATTCGTCGACGCGCCGGTGTCAGGCGGACAGGCCGGCGCCGAGAACGGCGCGCTGACGGTGATGTGCGGCGGCGACGCCGAGCCATTCGCACGCGCCGAGAAGGTGATCGCGGCCTACGCGCGCGCCTGCAATCTCTTGGGCAAGCCCGGCTCGGGCCAGCTGTCCAAAATGGTCAACCAGATTTGCATCGCTGGCCTGGTGCAGGGCCTCGCCGAGGGAATTCATTTCGCGAAGAAATCCGGGCTCGACATCGAGAAGCTGATCGCGACGATTTCCAAGGGCGCGGCACAGTCCTGGCAGATGGAAAACCGCTACAAGACCATGACGGCGGGCAAGTTCGATTTCGGCTTTGCAGTGGACTGGATGCGCAAGGATCTCGGCATCTGCCTCGGCGAGGCTCGCAAGAACGGCGCCAACCTGCCGGTCACCGCCATCGTCGACCAGTTCTATTCCGAGATACAGGCGATGGGCGGCAAGCGCTGGGATACGTCGAGCCTGATCGCCCTGCTCGACCGCCAAAACTAGAACTCGATTACCAGCCCGTCCTCCGCGGCCAGCACACCCGCCGCTTTGATCTCGTCATGGCGCGCGAGCATGGTGCGGTTCATGTGCGTGACCATGGTCCGCTTTGCGCGCAAATCGCCGAGACGGGATTTGAGCGTCGCCCAGTTCATGTGACCGCTAATGCGGCTCGCATAGTCGTAGCACTCGCAGATGAACAGATCGGCGTCTTTGGCGATTTGCAGAAGCGCATCGGTCCATTCGGTGTCGCCGGAATAGGCAAAGAGCGATTTGCCGTCGGAGAGCCGTACCCCGGTCGACGGCGCGCCCGATTGATGCACGACTTCCGTGGTTACGACTGAATGCCCGAGAATATCGGTCTCGCGGCCGACCTCGATTTCGGTCACTGACCAGGGAAACCGCCACTTCGAGCCGGTGGATTTCGGAAAATTGACTTCCAGTGCCGCGTCGATGCGCGCCCTTGTGCCGGGTGGCCCTGCGATCAGCAGCGGCCGTTCGCGCCGCGACAGAAATTGCCCGTCGATCAGCATGAACACGAGTCCGCCGAAATGGTCGCCGTGCAGATGCGTGAGCACGACGCCGTCGATCCAGTTCGGATCAAGCGCGCGCGCATTGAGCGCGACCATTGCGGTGGCGCCGCAATCCACCAGCAGCGTCCCCTTGGCGGTTTCGAGAAAAAAGCACGTGTTGAACCGGCCGCCGGAGCCGAAGGCGTCACCTGAGCCGGCAATAGTCAGTCGCATCAGGCGCTCGCGCTCGGCCGCCCCGACACCGAGGCATGCCACCGTTTTACATGACCGAGCTCGTCTGGAATTGTGAGCTTGCACACTTTCATGAAATCGACCGCGACCTGCGTGGTAATGTCGGCAACCGTGTAGCGGTCGCCGGCGATGAATTCGTGCTCGGCTAATTCGGCATCGAGGATCTTGATGAAGTCGATGACGCGCGGCCGGTTCGCTTCCGCCCACTCCACCACTTGCGGCACCTCCAGCTCCTTCATCGCGGGATGGCTGTGGCGAAACACGTGCGCAACCGCAGATAACAAATTCAACTCGCACCGCCGGGTCCACATCTCGACCAGCGCGGCGTCCTTCCCACCGACGCCGAACATTGGCGGCTCCGGCTGCTGCGCCTCGAAGTAGCGGCAGATCGCGATCGACTCGGTGATAATGGTGCCGTCGTCGAGCACCAGCGCCGGCATGCGCTGCAATGGATTGATCGCGGCATATTCCGGCGTCTTGTGCTGCCGGGCCATGATATCGACCTGCTCGGTCGGTACCGAGATGCCTTTTTCGGCCAAAAACACCCGCACCCGGCGCGGATTGGGCGCCCGGTTACTGTCGTAAAGCTTCATCGGATACCCCGCTGTTGCTTTCCCGTGCGCAAGCCGATCATGGGAAGGAAAACCTGTCAAAGGGACGGCTAACGGACATTAACCTCTTATTTTAGGCCGCTCTTAAGGCTGCCTTAGAGGTTATGAGCGAGGTTGGCGGCCAATTTCATGCGTGTAGCCGCGTAAAGATGACCTTCGCCAACGACCAGCCCGCCCACGTCCTTCCCGTCGAAACTTCGCCGGTAAAGCGCCGCCTCGCTGCACAGCATGTGCGCGAAGCGCGCGACCGATTGACGTCATCGAGCGGCACGCGGCCGGCGTTCGATTACGAGTTGCTGCGCCAGTACGCACAGAACCGTTTATCGGCCTCGCTGGTGATCCTGCTTCTGGTCGCCACGATCGGATTCCTGTCGAGCCTGTGGACCGGAGCGGTCGCGGCCGGTGCGTGGACTGGGTCGGTGCTGGTTATCCACGCGGTCATCATCACCAAGTGCCGACAATTCCTCGAACAGCCAATGACCGAAGTGTCAAGCCGCGCCTGGCGGCTGCGCTTCATCATCCTCGATCTGTTCTATGGCCTCGCCTGGATGTTCATTCTCATCCATCCGGTCGGCGTCGACGAAAGCTCGAGCACGTTCATGCTGTTCGTCATGCTGCTGGTGGTCGCCGTCTCCAGCATGCTGGCCTCGAGCCTGCCGATGGCCGTGGTCGCCGCGACGTTCCCGGTCACCGCGGCGATCGCGCTCGACTTCCTGCTGCAAGGCTCGCTCCGCGATTACATCCTCGCCGTCATGGCGGTGACTGCGCAGTGCTATTTTGCGCTGCTCGCGTACCGACTCTATTCGACCACGCTCGCGACACTCGAAGCACGCGCTGAAAAGGACGCGCTGATCGGCGAGCTCGAACAGGCGAAAGCAATTTCCGACGAAGCCCGCCGCCGCGCTGAAGCGGCTAACATCTCCAAGTCGCGCTTCCTGGCGCAGATGAGCCACGAACTGCGCACGCCGCTCAATGCCATTCTCGGATTCTCCGAAGTGATGAAGACAGAAGTGTTCGGCGAGCACGCCGTTCCGGCCTACAAGGAATATTCCGCCGACATTCATAATTCCGGCGTGCATCTGCTCGGATTGATCAACGAAATCCTCGATCTGTCGCGCATCGAAGCCGGTCGCTACGAGCTCAACGAGGAGTCGATCTCGCTGGTTTCGATCGTCGAGGATTGCCACCATCTGCTCAAGCTGCGCGCCAGCAACCGCGGCATCACACTGCACGAAGTATTCGAAAACGATTTGCCGCGGCTGTGGGCGGACGAACGCGCGCTGCGGCAGATTTGTCTCAACCTGCTGTCAAACGCGATCAAGTTCACGCCGCAAGGCGGCGAGATCTGGCTGAAGGTCGGATGGACCGCGTCCGGCGGGCAATACATGAGCGTGAAGGATACCGGCGCCGGCATTCCGGAAGAGGAAATCCCGGTAGTGCTGGCTTCGTTCGGCCAGGGTTCCAACTCCATCAAGTCGGCGGAACAGGGTGCCGGTCTCGGCCTGCCCATCGCAAAAAGCTTGGTCGACCTGCATGGCGGTACTTTCTCGCTCAAATCCAAGCTTCGCATCGGCACCGAGGTGATCGTGACCTTCCCGCCCGAGCGCGTGGTCGCGGCGTTGGCGCCGATGGCCGACACTGCAGCGCAACCCGCGGCGAAAAGCCTGCCCGACGAGAGCGCCCGCGAGGCGCGGCGCAGCCTACTCAAGCGGCCTTTGTTCAGGGTCGGTACCTGAACCGCCTTGCGACCATTCTGCCGATTGCGTTCCCGGCGGCGCACTCTATCTTCGCAGCCGATTCAACCACATCGATAGTCAATGGCCACAATCGAGAGCCCCTGCGTCAAGATCTGCGCGCTTGATGTGCATTCCAGGCTTTGCCTCGGGTGCGGCCGCACCATCGACGAAATCGCGCAGTGGACGCTGATGGGCAGCGCGGAGCGCGATCGCGTGATGGCGGAACTGCCGGCGCGTCTGGCCGCGCGGCGTGTTGCCGCAACCGCAGCAGGATGACCCGGTGAGCCGCCGCCTGACCTGGTCCCTTGTGCTTGGCGTTGCGCTGTCGCTCGCGGCCCTGATCGCCAGCAACGATCAGGACGCCATTGCCAACCTGCTGCGCCATGACGTCTCGTCGCTGGTGCTGAAAGTCGCAATCGCGGTGTTTGTCGGCGGGCTGGTGCTGGTGCTGTTTCGCAAACGGCTGTCGAAAGCGCTGGAACCGGCGCTATTCTGGGGCGTGGTCGGACTTGTGCTGATCGTCGCCTATACCTACCGCTTCGAATTGCACGACGTCGCCAACCGCGTGCTGGCGGAACTGATCCCCGGCCGCGCCGTGACACACGGCCGCACCGTCGAGATCGTGCGCGGGCATGGCGGCGATTTCGCCGTGGCGGCACACATCAACGGTGCGCGCGTGCCGATGGTGCTCGACACGGGCGCGAGCTCGGTCGTACTCACGCGTGACGCCGCCAAGGCGGCCGGCCTGCCGATCGAGGTGCTCAACTACTCGGTCAACGTCGAGACCGCGAACGGTCACACCCATGCCGCGCCAGTCACGCTCGATCGCCTCGCCATTGGCGGGCTTACCGAACGTTCGGTGCCGGCGCTGGTGGCGCAGACCGGCCAGCTCAAGAACAATTTGCTTGGGATGAGCTTCCTCAACCGGCTGGAAAGCTGGGAAGTGCGCGGCGACAAGCTGCGGTTGCGCGGTCAGCCGTAAATTCTCACAGCAGCGTAATCAGCAGCCGCAGCCCGACGGCATAGACGAAAATCCCGAAGGCGATCTCAAGCTTGCGCTTCGGCAGCCAATGCGCGAGCCGGACGCCGAAGGTCGTGGTGTAGCTCGACACCGGCGCCATCAACGCGAAGCCGATCAGCGACACGAAACCGATCGACAGGGGCGGCAGCACGCCCATGTGCTTCCAGCCAGCGAGCATATAGCCGATGGTGCCGGCAATCGTGATCGGCACGCCGATGCCGGCGGAGGTCGCGACCGCGCGCTGCATCGATTCCCCGTAGAGCGTCAGCACCGCGTTCGAGACCGCCCCGCCGCTCACGCCGACCAGCGAAGAAAACAAACCGGTGATGAAGCCAAAAACGGTGAGCAGGCCGCGGCCCGGCAGTTGCGTGCCGAGATTCCAGCTTTCGCGCCCGAATAGCATCTTGGTGCCGATCAGCGCCGTGAAAATCACGAAGGCGACCTTGAATACTTCCGCCGGCGCAAATGCCGCAACGACCGAGCCGATGACAACGCCCGCGATCGCCGGCGCCGTCCAGATCCGCAGCACCTGCGGGATGACGGCGCCTTTCTTTTTGTGGCCGAGATAGGACCTCACCGTGGTCGGCACGATGATCGCGAGCGAGGTGCCGATGCAGAGCTGGATGCGCACGTCCTCCGGCACGGCCAGAACGCTGAAGACTTCATACAGCGCCGGCACGATGATGGCGCCACCGCCGATGCCGAACAGGCCGGCGAGCACGCCGACCAATGCGCCCGCGCCAATGATCCAGAGCGCGAGCCAGACGATCTCGCCGATCGGATAACCGAAAATCATCTAGCCCCGGAAAACGAAAAGACAGGAAGGTATTACGCGGCGATGTGCGCCAAATCGCTGCGGCTGTCCAGCAGCAGCGCGAGCGCATCAGCTATGACGCGAACGTCGGCGTTGGGCTTCACGGCCTCGGTCGCGATCTGGCGGCGGAAGGCGCGCGCACCGGGCACAGCGCGGAACAGGCCGAGGATATGCCGCGTGATGGCGTGCAGCCGCACGCCCTTCGTGAGCTCACGCTCGACATAAGGAATGAACGCGGCCAAGGCATCTTTCGCGGACGCGAACGCCGCCGCCTCGCCAAACAGCACCGGGTCCACGTCCAGAAGCTGCCATGGCTCCTGATAGGCGGTGCGGCCCATCATCACGCCGTCCACGCAATCGAGTTGGGCACGCACGTCATCGAGCGTCTTGATGCCGCCGTTGATGACGATTTCGAAATCGGGATGCGCACGCTTGAGCCGGTGCACGATGGAATAATCGAGCGGCGGCACGTCGCGGTTCTCGCGCGGCGACAGGCCCTTCAGCCAGGCCTTGCGCGCATGCACGATCAGCGCGTCGGCGCCTGCCGCCTTTACAGCGTCGGAAAATTCGAACAGCGCCTGTTCAGGATCCTGCTCGTCGATGCCGAGACGGCATTTGACCGTCACTGGGATCGACACCGCACGCTTCATTGCCGCAACACCGTCGGCGACCAGCGCTGGCTCCGTCATCAGGCAGGCGCCGAAGCGCCCTTCCTGCACGCGGTCGGACGGGCAGCCGACATTGAGATTGATCTCGTCGTAGCCGAAATCCTCGCCGGCGCGGGCGGACTGCGCCAACGCCGCCGAGTCGCTGCCGCCGAGTTGCAGCGCCACCGGATGCTCGAACGGATCGAAACCCAGCAGCCGCTCACGGTCTCCCCGCAGCACCGCGCCCGTCGTCAGCATTTCGGTATAGATCAGCGCGCGGCGGGTGAGCAGGCGATGGAAGTACCGGCAATGCCGGTCGGTCCATTCCATCATCGGCGCGACACAGAAACGATGGGGTAGACTTTCTGGCGATTTCTTCATTTCATCAGTCACTTGCAAATTTTATCCCCGGCTCTTGGCCTGAATTAGCAGTCACCCACCTTGGCCGGCAACAACTTGAATTAACCGGACTTCAATTGTGGCCTACCTCATAAGGTGCTCGTCACTTTGCTTAGGTAAGGCGGATTGTCGGGATCGAAGCCTCGCCGGCGCGCCGCCGCCTCGATGGCGCGATAGGCCGGGATCAGCATGAGCACTGGATCGCAAACCGGGTGACCGTCGCCGATCCAGGGCAGCGTCCCCACCGCGCCTCCGACCGTAAACAGCTTCTCACCGGCGTCGTTCAAGTCGTGGACGAGCTCGTCGACGGTAGCGGCGGATTCATCGTTCTGTCGCAGCACCAGCACGGGTGTCGCCGGCGTGACCGATGCGCGCGGTCCGTGGCGCAATTCGGCCGCGCTGTAACCGAGGGCTGGAACGCGCAAGATTTCGGCCACCTTGAGCGCGATCTCGCGGACGCAGCCGAGGCCATATCCGCGTCCAACGACAAAAGTCGCCGGCGCGCGCGCCGCGCTATCGGCCCAAGCCGACCAGTCGCAGGCGAGCGCGCTGGACAATCGAAGCGGCAGGCGTTGGAGCCCGCCGTCTAGTTCGTCGTCGTGCGCCAGCGCCGCCACCAGATGCGCACCGGCGATCATGGACAGCACGACGGTCTTGGTCGCGGCGACCGAGCGTTCGGCTCCGGCGCCGATCGGCAGGATCAGCTCGGAGGCTGCTGCTGCGGGCGAGTTTTCGTCATTGACGATGGCAAGCGTCAGCGCGCCAAGCTTGCGCGCCGTCTGGGTGGCGTTGACGAGATCGGCACTTCGCCCGGACTGTGACACGACGATGAACAGGGCATCGCGCAATTCCGGGGCTTGTCGGTAAGCAGTCACGACTGAAGGCGCGGCGGCGGACGCGAGCAAGCCCAGGCGGGTTTCGAAAAGATAGCGCAAATAAACACCGACATGACCGGAACTGCCACGTCCGCAAAAAACGACGATGCGCGGCTTGGCCTGCTCGACCCGTTCCGCAATCCGCGCGAATACATCTGTACGGGACAGCAGGCGCTCGGCCGCCGCCGGGATTTCGGCGGTCTCGCGCGCCATCGCGCTTCCGGTATGTGGATCAGCCATCGGTGCGCGTGGACGCGTTGATGGCGGAGCGCAAGTTGCCGCCGTGGCGCTGCAGCAGTTGCGCAGCTTCACTGCGGCTCATTCCCATGCCAAGCAGGACCGCCGTCTTCACATCCCCATCCGCCTGTTGGAGATGGCGCGCCGCATCACCTGCCGGGCAGTGCAGAATTTCGCTGACAATCGCTTCCGCGCGTCGGAGCAACTTGGCATTCCGCGCGCGCATGTCCACCATCAAGCCACGATAAACGCGGCCCATCTTCACCATCACCGCGGTCGAGAATAGATTCAGCACGATCTTCTGCGCAGTACCTGCGTTCATCCGGGTAGAGCCGGCGATCACCTCGCTTCCGGTATCGACCAGGATGCGATGGCGCGCGACCTCGAATAGTGGGGCGCCCGGATTATTGGCGATGGCGATCGTCACGGCGCCCGATGTACCGGCCGCGCGCAAGGCGCCGATCGTAAAGGGGGTCGTACCGCTTGCGGCGATACCAATGACGACATCGTCGGCGCCGATCTTCGCATCCGCCATAGCCTGTGCGCCGGCGGCCTCGTTGTCCTCGGCCTGCTCCGCGCTCCTGACGAGCGCGTCGAGTCCGCCGGCCAGGGCGAACACAAGACGCTCGGCGGGCCAGTTATAGGTTGGCGACAACTCGGTGCCGTCCTGTACGCCGATGCGGCCGGACGTGCCGGCGCCGGCATAGACAATGCGTCCCCCTCGTTGCAGCGCCGGCACCGCGCCCTCGACGGCTGCGGTGATCGCACCAAGGGCGCCGCGAACCGCGGCGGCGGCGGCGAGCTGCCCCTCGTACATGGCTGCGATCATCTCGGGCGCGGACCAGGAATCGAGTTCGACGTAGCGTGGGCTGATTTGCTCGGTGCGCATGGCCCTGGTTCGGTTATGCCGTTGCTCGCGGACATTATCCCTTCACGGAACGCCGCGCGAGATGTAAGGCGCCGTCTATCGCATCACCTTCGATCGGAACAAGCCGGCGCTGGACGTCCGGCGCCAGCCACGGCTGCATCGACGACGCGAGCCCGCCAAGCAGTGCTACGCGGGAAACGCCGCACTCGGTCAGCCGGCGCACCAGTTCGTCGATCTGTTCCGCGGCCTCCCGGACAATCT
Organism: Pseudolabrys sp.; assembly: GCA_049680165.1. Taxonomy (GTDB): domain Bacteria; phylum Pseudomonadota; class Alphaproteobacteria; order Rhizobiales; family Xanthobacteraceae; genus Pseudolabrys. The sequence continues at coordinate 1,958 of JBAUHH010000108.1, read as the reverse complement.
GCCGCCCCACCGCGTCACCGGCGTCCGCGTGCCGCATCACCAACGGCGCGAAGGTCGCATAGTCCGTGGCCGTCGCACGATCCATCCAGGCAACGGCCTCGAACGGATCGTTGTGGAAGCGCGTCATGACATCGCGCGTAAGGCTGCTGCCGACCATGCGCTCGTCGTAGGCCCGCAATGCCAGACGGATCGCTTGCAGCCCGAGATTGGCCCCGCTGCCTTCGTCCGATATGGGAAAACCGTAGCCGCCAATCCTGACCTCGCGTCCGCCGATAATGGCGAAGCCGACACTGCCGGTTCCGACGATGACGATACCGCCGTCGCGGTCGCCATGCGCTCCCATGCAGGCGATCGTCGCGTCATGGGCGTAGACGACAGAGCGGAACGGATGTGGCCGCAGCACGAGCTGCTCGAACGCGCCTTTGCGGCCGACGCCGGCAAGCCCAACGGCAGCATGCACAGAACTCAGCGCGCCGGCGCCAAGCCCGGCTTCTTCGAGCGCGAGGCGGCAAGCCTTCTCCACTTCCGCAAGCGCGTTGTCGACACCGATACGCAGCGCAGCGGGACCGGCAATGCCGGTCCCGAGCAAACGTCCATCCGCGCCTTCGAGGCGCGCACGGCAACCGGTGCCGCCGCCGTCAACGCCGACAAACAACGGACCGGATTGCAAGCCCACTGTCATCCTGCCACTCGCTGGATATCCGCGCCGCATTGCACCAGCTTGCGGTCGAGCGATTCATATCCGCGATCGAGATGGTAGACGCGATGGACGGTCGTTTCGCCTTTGGCGACCAAGGCGGCGAGCACCAGACTCACCGACGCGCGCAAGTCGGTAGCCATCACTTCCGCGCCATGCAGCTTCTCGACGCCACGCACCAGCGCGGTCGAGCCTTGCAGCGAGATGTGGGCGCCAAGCCGCCCCAGCTCGGGAACGTGCATGAACCGGCTCTCGTATATGGTTTCGCGCACGACCGACGCGCCCGATGCGATGGTCATCAAGGCGGTGAACTGTGCCTGTAGGTCCGTGGGAAACCCCGGGTAAGGCTCGGTCACCAGATCGACGGCCTGCAAGGCGCCGTCGCGGACAACCATCAAGCCGCGATCGGTCGGCCAGATCCGGACGCCGGCGCTTTCGAGGACCGCACCGACCGACCCGAGGTGCTCGAGATGGGCGCCAAGTATCTCAAGATGACCGCCGGTGATGGCGGCGGCGATCGCGTAAGTCCCGGCTTCGATGCGATCGGTGATGAGTTCATGGCTGGCCTGGTGGAGAGCGTCCACCCCTTGCACCAGAATGCGATGCGTTCCTGCACCGTCGACGTGTGCTCCCATCGCTGTGAGGCAAAGCGCGAGATCGGAGACTTCGGGATCGCGCGCGGCATTCAGGATCTCGGTTTCACCGCGCGCGAGAGTCGCTGCCATCAGCGCAGTCTCGGTCGCCCCCACCGAGGGCGAGGACAGCACGATGCGTCCGCCGCGCAGGCTGTCACCTTTGACGCGCGCGTGAATGTAACCGGATTCTATGTTCACATCGGCCCCGAGCGCATCGAGTGCCTTGAGATGCAAGTCGATCGGCCGCGCGCCGATTGCGCATCCTCCCGGCAGCGACACGCGCGCTGAGCCGAAACGGACGAGCAGCGGCGCCAGAACAAGAATGCTGGCGCGCATGCGGCGGACCATGTCGTAGGGCGCGACCGCGTTTTTGGCTGCGCTAGCATCCAGCACCAGCATCCTTCCCGCGCCGCGGGTGGCAACCACGCCGAACTCGCGCATCAGCGCGAGCATTGTTTCGACATCCGTCACTTCGGGGACATTCGCCAACTCTAGCGGTTCGGCGCTGAGCAGCGCGGCGGCGATCTGCGGCAGAGCGGCGTTCTTCGCGCCGCGCACCTGCACCGAGCCTTCGATGCGCTTGCCGCCGCGAATGACCAAACGGTCCATGCTCTTTCTCTTCTGTC
>JBAUHH010000107.1:0-10931 GCA_049680165.1 Pseudolabrys sp. | reverse complement strand
GCTCATCTCGCCTATGAAGGCGCGCACCAGCGCTACCCCGCCGGGGTACCGGAAAAAGTTCGCAACAACATCGAGCACGAGCTTGCGCTGATCGCGCAGCGGCAATACGCGCCCTATTTCCTCACCGTGCACGACATCGTGCGGGAAGCGCGCAGGCTCAAGATCCTCTGTCAGGGTCGCGGCTCGGCGGCCAATTCCACCATCTGCTATTGCCTCGGCGTCACCGAGGTCGATCCGGATAGCAACGACCTTCTGTTCGAGCGCTTCATCTCCACCGAGCGCGAGGAGCCGCCGGATATCGACGTCGATTTCGAGCACGAGCGGCGCGAAGAGGTGATTCAGTATATCTACAAGAAATACGGCCGCGAGCGCGCCGGCATCGCCGCGACCGTGATTTGCTATCGCGGCCGCTCCGCCATCCGCGAAGTCGGCAAGGCGTTCGGGCTCTCGGAAGACACGATCGGCGCATTGTCGTCGTCGATCTGGGGCATGGGCGGCGGCGCCGTGTCGAAAGACGCCATCACGCGCAGCGGTCTCGACGTCGAAAGCCCGCGCATGAAAAAGATCGCGGCGCTCGCGCGCGAGATCGGCGGCTTCCCGCGCCATCTCTCGCAGCACGTCGGTGGTTTCGTCATCACGCGCAGCCGGCTCGATGAGGTCATGCCGATCGGCAATGGCGCGATGCCCGACCGCACTTTTGTCGAATGGGACAAGGACGATCTCGATGCGCTCGGCATCCTCAAGATCGACGTGCTTGGCCTCGGTATGCTCTCGTGCATCCGCAAGGCGCTCGATCTGGTGGCGCGACATTATCCGCAGGAGTGGGGTGACCAGCGCATCGGTCTCTCCGAAATCCCGAAGGAAGAGAAACCCGTTTACGACATGCTCAGCCGCGCCGACTCGCTCGGCGTCTTTCAGGTCGAGAGCCGCGCGCAGATGAGCATGCTGCCGCGGCTCAAGCCGAAGGAATTCTACGACCTCGTGATCGAAGTCGCGATCGTGCGCCCGGGACCGATCCAGGGCGACATGGTGCATCCTTATCTGCGGCGGCGAAGCGGAAAGGAAACCGTCACCTATCCCTCGAAGGACCTCGAAGCGGTGCTGTCGAAGACATTGGGCGTGCCGCTGTTCCAGGAGCAGGCGATGAAGATCGCCATTGTCGCCGGCGGCTTCACGCCGGGTGAAGCCGACCAACTGCGCCGCGCCATGGCCACCTTCAAGCGTATCGGCACGATCGGCACGTTTCGCACCAAAATGATCAACGGCATGCTGGCGCGCGGCTACCCGCAGGATTTCGCCGAGCGTTGCTTCGGGCAGATCGAGGGTTTCGGCGAATACGGCTTTCCCGAAAGCCACGCCGCGAGCTTCGCGCTTCTGGTCTATGCCTCGGCCTGGCTCAAGTGCCGCTACCCGGACGTGTTCTGCGCGGCGCTGCTCAACGCGCAACCGATGGGCTTCTATTCATCGGCGCAGATCGTGCGCGACGCGCGCGACCACGGCGTCGAGGTGCGCGCGCCGGACGTCAATCATTCCGACTGGGATTCGACGCTCGAGCCCGGGCCGCGCGCGGCCGAACGGCTGCACGACCTGCACCGCGAGATGGCGGACGGTATTCGCACCACCCACGCTGTCCGCCTCGGCCTGCGCGAGATCAAGGGCATGAGCGAGGACGATGCCGGGCTGATCGCGGCGCGGCGCGGTGATGGCTACGATTCCGTGCGCGACGTCTGGCTGCGCACCGGCCTGCCGCCGCGCGTGCTGGAGCGGCTGGCGGACGCCGACGCTTTTACCTCGCTCGGCCTGACGCGGCGTGAGGCGCTGTGGGCGGCCAAGGCGCTCGGCCGCGTCGGCGACCGCGACGACGATCTGCCGTTGTTCGTCGCAGCTTCGCCCGCTGTCATGCCCCGCGCAGGCGGGGCATCCAGTAACCCCGGCGCGTTCGGTGAACATTCCGAAATATCGGCGATTACTGGATCGCCCGCTTTCGCGGGCGATGACACTCCGATAATACGCGAGCCCGACGTCGCCCTCCCCCCGATGCCGCTCGGCGAGGAAGTGGTCAACGATTACCGCTTCCTGCGGCTGTCGCTCAAAGCGCACCCCTCGCAATTCCTGCGCGCCGATCTCGACCATCGCGGCATCCTGCGCAACGAAGCGTTGCGCACGGCAGCCAACAACACGCGCGTGCGCATTTCCGGCCTCGTCACCTGCCGGCAGCGGCCGGGCTCCGCCAACGGCGTGGTGTTCATGACCATCGAGGACGAGACCGCGGTCGCCAATGCGATCGTGTGGCCGCGCACCTTCGAGCGCGTGCGCCCGGTCGTGCTGGGCGCGCGCTATGTGGCGATCACCGGCATCGTGCAGAAGGAAAGCGGCGTCATCCACGTGGTCGTCGATGAGCTCGAGGATCTCACCGTGTGGCTCGCGCGGCTCGCGCAGGGCGGCGACGGCATCGACAGCCTCGTGCGCTGCGACGAGGTGCGCCGGCCGGTGATCGAGCAGCCGGCGCAGAACCGCCGCCTTCTGAAGCTGCTACGCGAAATGCCGGAACTGGCCGCCGATCTCGACGTCACCGCGCGCGGCTCGGCGCATGCGCCGAATCGCCGGACCGCCGTCGCCGCGCCTAATGCGGAACTACGCCGCCACGTCCGACGTTGACGCGGTCCGCTTCGAGCGCGCCGTTCGCTGTTTTCTTTGCGCGCAGGATTGCGACATTGATGCCCGGCTTGAGCTCGCTTTTATCGCCGATCGAATAAATGAGAATCGTCGCATCGGGCGGCACGATAATCTTCTTCTCGCCGCCCTTGTATTTGACCATCACCACCTGGCCATCGACGCTCTCGACCGTTTCCGACACGGTGGCGTTGGTCATGGTGCTGTTCGGCCGCGCGTCCCATGGCCGGAAACCCTCGCCGGTCCCGCGCTGGCTTTCCGCGAACACCGTCACCTGGATCGCGCGCTGGCTGCCATCCGCCTGCGGCATCGCGCCGACGCCGATGAAGGCGCCGGGCTTGACGTCGGCGAGCGTCCCCTTGCTCACGTCGATCACGGCGGCTTTGTCGGTAAGATTGATCTCAAAGGTGCCGCTGCCTGCATGCGGCCGCACCACGATAGTGTTGCCCTTCGCGCTTTCGACCGTGCCGGAGATACGTTGCGTCGGCGCAGGCTGTGCGGCGGCCGCCGCGATCGCACAAAACAACACGATCGCAGCGGCCCCAATTGTCCGTTCCATTCCCATTTCCATTCCTTTACATCGCCGGCTTTACGTCGCGCCCCACATACATCGTCTTCGCCAGCACGGAACCGTCCGGCTGCTTCTCCGAGCCGAAGATAATGATGCTCGCACCGGCTTTCAGCTCACTCTTGTTGCCCGGCGCCGCCGCCGCGATCACGGTCTCGGGCGTGACGATAACTTTCTTCTCGCCGTCCTTGTACTTCACCATCAGCGTCTGGCCGTCTTTGCTTTTCACCGACGATTCCACATAGGCGTTGGTCATGGTGCTGCCCGGCCGCGCGTCCCACGGCCCGTGCCGGTCGGGCACCACGCCACGCTGCGCCGGCAGGAACAGATGAATCGAAAACGCCTGGATGCTGCCATCCGGCTGCGGCATGCCGGCAATGCCAATGAACGAGTCGGTTTTGATGTCGGCCAATGATGTCTTGTTCAACGCGCTCACGCGCGTGTCGTCGGCAATCTTGACCGTCATCATCGTGCCGTCGCGCGTCTTGACCGACAGCATCGGGCCGTCGGCCTTTTCGATCTCGCCGCGGATGCGGCCTTGCTGCTGCGCGAGCGCGGCCGTCGCCGCGAAAACGAGAGCAATGGCGGCGGCGCCGAACGCGCGCGCAACCTTCCTGTGCCCACAATGCATGGTGTTTCTCCCGATTTGCCGCGGACCCCGCCGGGCAATCAGTCGGATAACCCCACCCCCACGGCCGTTATTCCGGGCGTTTCGGCGCTACTTTTTCTTGACGAGATCGGCCTCGACCAGCGCGCGCAGTTCCGCCGTCACCTGCGGACGCACGCCGAACCACAACTGGAAGCCGCGCACGGCCTGGTGCAGCAGCATGCCGAGGCCGTCGGCCGTGCGCAGCCCACGTTCGCGCGCCATCTTGAGCAGCGGCGTTTGCAGTGGGTCGTAAACGAGATCGGCGACCACCAGCGAAGCGGGACAGCGCAAATTGATGTCGAGCGCCGGCTGGCCCACCATGCCGAGCGTGGTGGTATTGACCAGAATACCGGCGCCGCCGAGCAGCCCGGTGATTTCGTTCCACCCCGCGGGGCGTACGCGCGCCCCGAAGCGAAGATGAAGTTCCTCCGCGCGTTCCGGCGTCCGGTTGATCACATAGATGCGGCCGACCTCGCGCGCCAGCAACGCAAAGATCACGGCGCGCGCACCGCCGCCCGCACCCAATACCACCGCGCTGGAAAGGCCACGGTCCCAGCCCGGCGTCGCGGCGTCGAGATTGGCGAGGAATCCTTCGACGTCGGTGTTGGTCGAGCGCAGCACGTCGCCCTCGAACCACAGCGTATTGGCGGCGCCGACCGCCTGCGCGCGGTCGTCGGGCCTGGAGAGCGCGAGCGCTGCCTGCTTGTGCGGCACCGTGATGTTGGCGCCGACATAGCCGTTGGCGCGCATCGTGGAGATAAATTCGGAAAATTTGTCCGGCGGCACAGCCTCGCGCCGGTATTCGGCGTCGAGACCGTGCTGCTTGATCCAGTAGTTGTGGATCATCGGCGAACGCGAATGGGAGATCGGCCAGCCGACCACGCAAACGAGCTTACGCGCGCCGCTCATTCGCCCACCACGGTATTGCGCAGGATACCGATCTCCGGAACATCGACCTCGACGGTATCGCCGGGCTTGAGCCAGATCGGCGGATCGCTTTTGTTGATTTTGACCGGCGTGCCGGTGACGATGATGTCGCCGGGCTTGAGCGTCATGAACGTGCTGACATAAACGATCAGCTCGGTGAACGACTGGATCATGCTTGTCGTCTGTCCGGCTTGCGTCAGTTCGCTGTTCACGCGCACGGAGAGTTGTAGCGGGCTCGCGACATTGATTTCGTCGGTCGTTACCAGCCACGGCCCGATGCTGCCGCTGGCGTCAAAATTCTTGCCTTGTGTGACGTTGAACTTTCCGTGGCGCATCCAGTCCCGGATCGTGCCTTCGTTGCATAGCGTCACGGCGGCGATATGTTCGAGCGCACGGTCGCGTGGAATGCGGCGCCCGGTCTTGCCCATGACGATCGCGATCTCGCCCTCGTAGTCGAGCTGCTCGGATTCCTTCGGACGGACGATCGGTTGCAGGTGCCCGACCAGCGAGCCCGGCGCGCGATAGAACATGCTGGGATATTTCGGGGTTTCGGCGTCGCCGAAATCGACATTGCGGTTGAGATAATTGATGCCGATGCACAGGATTTTTTCTGGCGCGGTCACCGGCGGCAGCCACTCGATCTCCTCGAGCGGGTAATCGGCGCGCACGCCGCGTGACGCCGCCCGCGCGTCGGCGAGCGCCTCGCCGCGCAACAGGTCCAGCATGCTGTTGTAGCGCGGCGCCAGCCGCAGCCGCAGGTCGATCAGACCGTCACCGGTCACGATCCCGAAGCTTTCACGTCCGCGCACCTTGTAGCTTGCAAGCTTCATTCTGTTTCACGCTGCCGTTGCGAAACGCGCGGAGGCGCCATGGATCAATGACGGGATCGGCGTTATGCTTGTGGAACTAAAAGTCGCCCGGCGGCTCCCTGTTAGTCGCCGCGCGCGAAGCCGTCAACGCCGGGGCACGGTATGCCGCATATGACGTAAGAGCACGATGCCGGTCCGCCCGTCCGTGCCCAATCCGCCCTTCACTATCGTGCGCGCGAGCCACGTCGAATTCGGTGTGCGCGACATGGCGAGGACACGCGCCTTTTATGTGGATTGCCTCGGCTATCTGGTCAGCGATGAAAGCAAGGACGCGCTTTACCTGCGCGCGGTCGAGGAACGCAACCATCATTCGATCGTGCTGGCCAAATCAGGCGAGCCGTGCGTGCTCGCGTTGGGACTTAAAGTCGCAAGCGAGGAAGACCTCGATCGCGCCGCGTTCTGGTTCGCGCGCAAGGGCCTGCCGACTTCTTTTCCCGAAGTGCCGTACCAGGGCCGCACGTTGCGCACGGTCGATGCCCTGGGCATGCCGCTCGATCTTTATTTCCGCATGGATCAGGCCGAGAGCATGATCCGCCAATACACGCATTATCGCGGCGCGCGCATCCAGCGCATCGATCACATCAATTGCTTCACGCCCGACGTGCAGGCCTCCTACGAATTCTATAACGATCTCGGATTTCGCCTCACCGAATACACCGAGACCGACGATCCCGATCCAAAGCTGTGGGCCGTGTGGATGCACCGCAAGGGCAACGTGCACGATCTCGCCTTCACCAACGGGCGCGGGCCGCGGCTGCACCATATCGGCGTGTGGACCGCGAGCTCGCTCGACATCCTGCACATCTGCGACGTGATGGCGTCGTCCGGTTTCCTGCCGAACATGGAGCGCGGGCCCGGCCGCCACGGCATTTCCAACGCGTTCTTCCTCTATGTGCGCGATCCGGACGGCCACCGCGTCGAGCTGTTCACCTCGGACTACCTCACCGTCGATCCCGACCTGAAGCCGCTGCGCTGGTCGCTGCGCGACCCGCAACGGCAGACGCTGTGGGGCCATCCGGCGCCGAAGTCGTGGTTCGAGGAAGGCACGTGCTTCCTCGACGTCGCGATGCGCGAGCCGGCGCTGGCGGCACAACCGATCGTGGCGCGCTGACATGAAAACCGTCTTAATCGACTGCAATGATCAGCTTGCGCCGGTATGGGCGCGCGTGCTTAAGCCCGGCGATCCGCCGATCGACGTCAACCGCAAGGCGTTCGAGCGCGACGAGTTGCCGTCCATCATCCGCGGCTACGATGTCGCGATCGACGACCACTCCTACATGCCGACGCCGCTGGTGGCGCAGTGCCCCGAGCTCAAGCACATCGTGTTCCTGGGCACCGGTCCCGCGAGCTACATGAATGTCGGCGAACTGGAAGCGCGCGGCACCAAGGTGCACATCATCAAGGGCTACGGCGACACCGCCGTGGCCGAGCACTCGATCGCGCTGATGGTGTCGGCGGCGCGCGACATCGCCCGCATGGACCGCGAGGTCCGGCGCGGCGTGTGGACGCCGCACGAGGGCGTGCAATTGCTCGGCAAGACGCTGGGCGTGATCGGTCTCGGCGGCATCGGCCGTGAGGTCGCGCGCATCGGCAAGGGCATGGGCATGAACGTGATCGGCTGGAACCGCACCAGGCACGCCGACATCAGCGTGCCGCTGGTCGACATCGACGCCCTGCTCGCGCGCGCCGACGTCATCTCGATGAACCTCACGCTCGGCGGCGAGACGCGCGGCTTTCTGTCCGCCGAGCGCATCGCGCGCATGAAGCCGGGCGTGATCTACATCAACACCGCGCGCGGCGCGCTTGCCGACGAAGCCGCGCTGATCGCCGCGCTCAAGAGCGGCCACATTCGCCATGCCGGGCTCGATGTTTTCCACGACGAGCCGCTCAAGAAGACGCATCCGCTGGCGAAAATGCAGAACGTCACGCTGAGCGCGCACGCCGCCTTCCGCACGCTGGAAGCATCGATGACGCTCTTGCGCCGCGCCATCGACATCGTGCGCAATATCAGCGGCTGATCTAGACCAGACCCGGCGTCGCGCCGCCGTCGACCGAGATGGCGGTGCCCTGGATGTGCCGCGCTTTCGCGCTCGCCAGGAACAACGCCACTTCCGCCACATCCTCCGGCAGGCCGATGCGACGCGTGCCGGTCTTCTTCAGCGTGTCCGCGCGCACTTCCTCCGGCGTCTTCCCCTGCGCCTTGGCGAACTGGCCAAACAGCGTGATCATGCGGTCGGTTTCGACCATGCCGGGATGAATGACATTGACGTTGATGTCGTCGCGATTGCCGAGCGCGGCGAGACCTTTGGCGAAATTGGAGAATGCCGAATTGACCGAGCCGCCGACCAGGAAGTCCGCGCCCGGCGTGCGCGCGGCGCCGCCGATGATGTTGACGATATTGCCGTGCGCGGCCTTCAAGAGCGGCCAGAACAGCCGCGTCAGCCGCACCGCGGCGAAATATTTCAGCGCGAAGCCGTCGACGAAAGCGTCATCCGGCAATTCGAAGAAATTGCCGCCTTTGGTCGCGCCCGCGTTGTTGACCAGCACATCGCAGCGCTTGAATTTCTCGTTCACCGTCTTGAACAGCGCCTCGCAGCCCGCAAGCGTGCGCAAGTCTCCGGCAACGGTGAGCGGCGCCGGACCGCCGGTCATTTCCTTTGCCGCCTTGGCCAGGTTGTCAGCGCTCGCCGCCGCCAGCACCACCTGCGCGCCCTCGCGCGCGAATGCCGCGCCGATCGCCTTGCCGATGCCGCGGCTACCGCCGCTGACCACGACCACTTTTCCCTGAAATTCTCCCGCCATTGGCTCCCTCTTTCCTGAATGTATGCCGCTTTATACCCAGCGCGCGGCAATGCCGCGAGTGGGTGGGCCGCGCCCACATTGCACGCTCATCCGTTCCCGGCCACAATGAGAAAAAGTTTTCGGGAGGCTGCGTGAAGCCGTCGCCATTCGCCTACAAGAAAGCGCGCTCGCTCGACGAGGCGATCGCGCTGCTCGGCGAGCACAAGGATGCGCGGCTGCTCGCCGGTGGGCAGAGCCTGATCGCCACGCTCAACATGCGGCTGTCGAGCCCGAGCCTGCTGATCGACATCAACGGCATCGACAAGCTCGCCGGCATCGCGCGCAAGGACGGGGCTAAGGACGGCGCGATCGAGATCGGCGCCCTCACCCGCCATGTGCAGGCGGAACGCTCCGGCGAGATCGCCAAATACGCACCGCTGATCGCGCGCGCCATGCCGCAGATCGGCCATCCCGCCATCCGCAACCGCGGCACCATCGGCGGCTCGATTGCGTTCGCCGATCCGGCGGCGGAATTGCCGGCCTGCCTGCTCGCGCTTGGCGGTGAGGCCGACATCACGGGCCCGAAGGGCAAGCGCACGGTGAAGGCGGAGGATTTCTTCAAGGGCCTGTTTGAGACTGCGCTCGGGCCGCAGGACGTACTCACCGCCATCCGCGTTCCGGCGGCGAGCGCACAAACACGCGTGGGCTTTGCGGAATTGGCGCGCCGGCACGGCGACTACGCTATCGTCGGACTTGCGGCCTGCGCGCGCGCCGACGGCAAAGGTCTCGCCGACGTGCGGCTTGCGTATTTCGGCGTCGGCGCAACCGCAGTGCGCGCGCGCAAGGCCGAAACGGCGCTGACCGGCGCGACAATCGACGACAAACGCCTCGACGCCGCGGTTGCCGCGCTCGAGCTCGATCCATCCGACGACGTGCAGGCGACCGGCGCGACGAAAAAACATCTCGCCGGCGTTCTCCTTAAGCGCGTGGCTAAACAGCTCATGGAGGCGCGGGCGTGACTTCTTTCTTGTCATGCGCGGGCTTGACCCGCGCATCCATCATTCTTCGCAAAAAGATGGATTGCCGGGTCGAGCCCGGCAATGACGACGTGGTGACGTCATGACAGGCCGAGTGCTTGACATTACCCTCACCGTCAACGGGGAGCCGGTTGCCGAGCGCGTCGAGGCGCGCAAAACGCTGGTCGATTTCCTGCGCGACGATCTGGCGCTCACCGGCAGCCACGTCGGCTGCGAGCACGGCTTCTGTGGCGCGTGCACCGTGCGCGTGAACGGCGAGATCGTGCGCGGCTGCCTGATGCTGGCCGCGCAGTGCGACGGCGCGAACGTCGAGACGATCGAGGGCCTGTCGGATTCCGGCGAGATCGCCGACCTGCAATTGGCGTTCGAACAGCGCAACGCGCTGCAATGCGGCTATTGCACGCCTGGAATTCTTGCGACGGCGCAAGACCTTCTTAAACGCGGCGGCGTCCCTAGCCGCGCCACAATCCGCGAGCATCTTTCCGGCAACTACTGCCGCTGCACCGGCTATCATGCCATCGTCGATGCCATCGAGTCGGTCGCGCAAGATCGGTCACTTGCCCGCGCCGGAAAAAGGTAACCGCCATGGACGATCATCATCACCACAACGGCCCCTTGAGCATGTCCGAGCGCGCCGACGAGCTCGAAGAAGAGAAGATGCACGAGATGGAGCGCATCATCACCAAGTCGACCATCGCGCATCTGATGGACGGCAATGTGAAGATGGACACCAGCCCGGAAATGCGCGCCAAGCATCCCGGCAAGTTCTTCCTGATGGGCGACGATCCGCGGCTGCCGCCGATGCCGGAGAAGCCGACGCTGGTCGATTATTTCCGCCACCGCTTCGCCTCCACCGCGCATCTGCTGCAAAGCGCGACGCATGCGCTTAAAGGCGGCCAACCGGAGAAGGTGGTGCTCGCATGCCTGCTGCACGACATTGCTATCGTCAGTTTCATCCGCTGCGACCATGGCTATTGGGGCGCGCAAATGATCGAGCCTTATGTCGCCGAGGAAGTGGCCTGGGCGGTGAAATCGCATCAGGCCTTGCGCTTCTTCCCCGACGACTCGGTCGGTTACGGCTACCCTGATCTCTACAAGGAATTATTCGGCCCGGACTACCGGCCGGAGCCCTACATCGTCGACGAATACCAGCGCGCGCGAAAGCACAAATGGTACATGACGTCGCGCCTGATCTGCATGAACGACATCTATTCGTTCGACCCCAACGCCAAAGTCAACCTCGACGACTTCGTCGACATCATCGGCCGCCATTTCAGGCAGCCGAAAGAAGGTCTCGGCCTGGACAATAGCCCGTCGGCGCACATGTGGCGCACGATCCTGTGGCCGTCGCGGTTGCTGTAGCCAATGAAGATCACCGACGACTCGCCACCCGTATTGACCGCGCTCGACCGGCCGAACTCCTATAT
>JBAUHH010000106.1:0-1934 GCA_049680165.1 Pseudolabrys sp. | reverse complement strand
GGTCACGGCCTACGAACGGCTGATCGGCGGTCGCGGCACGGAGATCGAACCAGGCGATCCGGCGCCGGTTATCCCCGACAAGCCGCCCGTCGTGTTGCATCCGACACCACCGCCGGGCGAAGCCTCGACCAACTCGGCAAGCAGCGAAAAGCCCACGACGGCACCGGCAAGCGACGAAAGGCCTATCGTGGCGCCGGAGAAGCCGAAAAGGCCGCATCACAAGCGAGCCAAACGGCGAAGGCACCGTGAGGAAGACTAGTGCGAGGTTCGAACCGTTAGCCACGCCCGCAACGTTCTGCCGCGGCGATTGTACGGCGGAGAACAGCGCATACTATGGCGGCCATGACACGAATCGCGCCCCTCACTGCGCTCACACGCCGCGCTTTCGTCGCCGGCACCGCGACTCTCGCGCTTGGCCGCGGCGCAACAGCGGCGACCGGTTTTGCCGCCTGGGTCGAAGAATTCCGCCCGCGCGCCATGCGGCGCGGCATCTCGGAGCAAACCTACAACCGCGTGATGGGTTCGCTCACGCCGGACACCAGCGTTTACGCGCTCTATCATGCGCAGCCGGAATTCACCGAACAGCTTTGGCAATACATCAACCGCCGCTGCTCCGAGTGGCGCGTCAACACCGGCAAGGAGCGCGCCAAGGAATATTCCGCGTTGTTGACGCGCCTGGAGAAAGATTACGGCGTCGACCGTTACACCCTGCTCGGCCTGTGGGGCATGGAGTCCTCGTTTGGCGACGTCATCGTCAATCCGAAATACATGCGGCCGATCATTCCGGCGCTTGCCGCGCTTGCCTGGCGGGAGCCGCGGCGGCGCGCCTATTGGGAACAGGAATTGCTCAACTCGCTCACCATCGTCGATCGCGGCTGGGCCAAGCCCGAAGACATGATCGGCTCGTGGGCGGGCGCCATGGGCCACACCCAATGGATGCCCGAGGTCTGGCTGCACATGGGCGTCGATTACGATCACGATGGTCACGTTTCACCGTTCGGGAAACCGGACGACTCGCTCGCCGGCACGGCGCGCTATCTGCTTGAGCGCGGCCACTACCGCCGCGGCGAAAGCTGGGGCTGCGAGGTCAAGCTCGGCAATCCGCGCCTTGCCGACAGCCGCGCCATGCGGCCTTACGCGAAGTGGCAGGAGCTTGGCGTCGCGCGCGCCGATGGCGCGCCGTTCGCGCGCCCGCAGGACCGTGTGCGGTTGTGGCAGCCGGTTGCCGGCGGACCGGCGTTTCTTGTCGGGCAGAATTTCTTCGCCGTGCGGTCCTACAACCCTTCGTCCAATTACACGCTGGCGCTCGTTCACCTCGGCGACCTGATCCGCGGCGACGGGCCGTTCCGCCAGCAGTTCCCCGGCGGCGAGCGAACGCCCACGCTGGACGAAGTGAAAGAAATCCAGCGTCGGCTCAACGAGCACGGCTACAAGACCGACGGCGTCGACGGCCGCACCGGCAGCGATACGGTCAAGGCCATCCTCGCCTTCCAGAAAAAGGCCGGCATGCAGCCGGCCGACGGCTATGCCGGCCTGAAAGTGCTCGCCCGGTTGCGTCAGGGGTCCTGATCCGGTTGGATGCGGCCCACCGCCCGCCGGGCGGCTGACCGAAGGGCCAAAAGTGTCGATAGCCAAACGCGATAGCGCCAAGCCCGCGGGGCGAGGCTCTCAGGACGTATCGAGCTTCGACCGCCCGGTGCCGGCCGGCGTCAATGCCGCGCAGTTCGGCAGCGACGTCGCGGCGGACGCGCTACGCGCACTCGATATCCCCTATATCGCGCTCAATCCCGGTGCGAGCTATCGCGGTCTGCACGACAGCATCGTGAACTACCTCGGCAACGAGCGGCCGCAGATGCTGCTCTGCCTGCACGAGGAAAGCGCCATCGCCATCGCGCACGGCTACGCCAAGGTCACCGGCAAGGCGATGGCCGCCG
>JBAUHH010000105.1:0-6554 GCA_049680165.1 Pseudolabrys sp. | reverse complement strand
ATTCAATTCCCCGAAGAATCAACGATCCTTCCAATCGACCCGATGTTTAGGTCTGATGACGATTTTCTGCCGCTTCAAGCGGCAGATATGTTCGCTTGGTGCATAAGAAACGCAACCGACAAACAGGATGAAACCGCATTTAACTGGCTTCTCGACGAAATGCCGAACGTGCGAGGAACTGAATATTCTCAATATTATGATCTTGAGCGCATGCAGGCTGTAATGAACGATTCAATAGGCATCGTAAAGAAACAAGGAGTCACGCCGGAACTAACCGAGTTGTATATTCAGACCAGAAAACTCATGAAGCGCCGCTGATCGTTCGTTTTTTCCGCGCCGGTATTAGCTTTTTTAAGCCACGCTCAAATTCCTTTCCACTTTCATCAACGCCAATGCTCCGCGCAGTTTCTATGAACCGCGCGGATTGCGCTTTCGATACGGCCGCTTTGCAAGTCTTTTTCTGACTTCTGCGAGCCTTGGACTTTTGAGGCATTGGCCTAACTCGCTAATGAGCTGTGCGATAGGTCAGGCGCTTTCCGACGATGCCCTTAAGTGCGTTGTCCGCACGGGCAACATCGTTGACGCCCAACGCAATGCGATTGTTATAGCGGAAATCAAATTCAGCGAGGTAGCGGTGAAGGTGTTTCTCTGCACAGTGTTGATAGGTGCCCTTCATTCCGCGCTTGAGAACTGAGAACACGTTTTCGACGGTATTGGTATGAACGTGACCGCGAACATATTCGCCAGCGGCATGGTGCACAGTGTCGTGTTCGGAAACCTGACCGGCCATATCGCTGTAGATGCGGCTTTCGTCAGTGAACACGCGCGCCTCTTTCGCGATGTTGCGCGAAGCGATCACGTTGATGGTCGATTTGTCCGCATGTTCAATATGGAATGAACGGACTTTGCCGCCGCGCTCCACAAGCGAGACAATTGCGCGCTTGTTCGACGGGCCGCTTTTGCCGGTTTTGGTGTACGGACGCCCGCTGGTGGTCACGTCGCGCGGAACGGCAACCTTGCCGTGGTAAGTTTCGTCCATCTCGATGATGCCGCCGTTACCACCCATTGGCGCAAGCGATCCATCGCGCATTGCCTCACGGATGCGATGCGACATGAACCAAGCGGTTTTGAGAGTGACGCCCAAGGTCCGGTGTAACTGGTTTGAGCTAATGCCTTTCTTGCTGCTGGTGAGCAGCGCGACGGCTTGCAGCCACAGATGCAGCGGGACGTGACTGGATTCGAACACGGTCCCCACCTTCACAGTGAACTGTTTGCGGCACTGATAGCACTTGTAGGTGCCGATGCGGGTGGACTTGCCCTGCATCTTGCTGAGGCGATCCACGCCGCCGCAATGCGGGCAGATAGGGCCTTTCGGCCACACCCGAGCCTCTAGAAAGTCATATGCCGCAGCCTCATTGTGAAAGTGCTTGGCTGATAGGATCGAAGTCATCTTTGCAAACCCCTTATTTGACGGGCATTATAGCCGTCATGGTGGGTCTGTCAAGTATAATATTGGGAACATAGTCCTCGATATAAACGAGGTTTGTCGATTCGCGCAAGCTCACTTTTTGGTTGTGATTTTGCGTTATTACAATCATTCAGAGCGAGGGCTTCCGCAACCCAAATGGCGGGGACAATTCGGGTTTTCCGCCCGAAGGCCCGCGACCGCGACACAATTCGCAGCAATGATTTGCCTATGGCTCGTCCACGCATCTCCCCCCAACCGGAAGTCCCGGGGCTCGCCGCCCGCCGCATCGCCGCTGACATTCTCGACAGCGTGCTGCGCCGGCGGATCGCGCTTGACGAGCAACTCTCCGGCAAGAGCGCGCACCCCGGCCTCGCCACGCTGGAAAATCGCGACCGCGCGCTGACGCGCCGGCTGGTCGCGACCGTGCTGCGGCGGCTCGGCACGCTGCGCCACCGGCTCGGCGGATTTCTCGAGCGCGGTTTTCCGGCCGACGCGCCGCGCGCGGAGACCATTCTGCTGCTCGGCGCCGCGCAAATCCTCTGGCTCGAAGTGCCCGACCATGCCGCGGTCGATCTTTCTGTGCGGCTGGCGCAGGCCGACCGGCGCGCGGGGCGTTACGCCGGCTTGATCAATGCGGTGCTGCGCAAGGTTGCGCAGAGCGCCACGACCGCTGCGCCCGAAACCGGCAAGCGCGACACGCCCGCATGGCTGCTGGCGCGCTGGAACAAAACCTACGGCGCGGCAACCGCGCGCGCGATCGCCGAGGCCAACGGTCACGAGCCGGCACTCGATCTCACCGTGAAGCAGGACGCGCCATCCTGGGCCGAGCGTTTGCGCGGACGCGTGCTGCCGACCGGCTCCGTGCGCACGCTGGCGCATGGCGCGATCTCGCTGCTGCCGGGTTTTTCCGAAGGCGCCTGGTGGGTGCAGGATGCCGCGGCATCGTTGCCCGTGCGATTGCTCGGCGATGTGCGCGGGCTTTCTGTTGCGGATCTCTGCGCCGCGCCGGGCGGCAAGAGTGCGCAACTTGCGCTCGCCGGCGCGCGCGTCACCGCAGTTGATCGCTCGGCACAACGACTCTCACGGCTGCGTGAAAATTTCGAGCGTCTTGGTCTCGACGCCGAAACCGTCGCCGCCGACGTGATGGAATGGCAGGCCGGACCGTTCGACGCCGTGCTGCTCGACGCGCCCTGCTCGTCCACCGGCACCATCCGCCGCCATCCCGATGTGCCGTGGCTCAAGAGTGAGGCCGACATCGCAGTGCTCACCGCGATGCAGAAGCGGCTGCTCGATCGCGCCATCACGCTGCTCAAGCCGAATGGCGTGCTGGTCTATTGCGTCTGTTCGCTCGAGCCGGAAGAAGCCGAGCAGCAAATCGACGACCTGCTGTCGCGCGAACCCGCGATTGCCCGCAAGCCGATCGTGGCGGGCGACGTGTGCGGCCTCGGCGAATTCATCACCACCGCTGGCGACCTGCGCACGCTGCCGCCGCAATTGCCCGATTCCGATCCGCGCTGGGGCGGCCTCGATGGCTTTTATGCCGCCCGTCTGACGCGGCAATAGATCTTTCGCCGCTTCAGGGACGTTTATGTTGGCCCCCTCCCGACCCTTCGCTATCCTGTGGTGTTGCCGGGGGAATCGCCCTCGCGCCGGGGGATGGCGGGCGCCCATATGATGCGGGTTTCGTTCGCGGAGCGAGCCGGGCTCTTCCTGCTGATCGCGAGCCGCGCAGCGCGCAATGTCGCCGCCCGCATCGCCGCGCATCCGCTGGTGCGCTGGCGCTTCGGCGGCGGCAAGACCGACCGGCTGGTGATCGCGCCGCAGGAACTGCGCACCGCCGACGCCACGCGCGCCAGCGAAATCTACGCCGGCCGCTTCGCCTTCTCCGGCAAGGTGGTGATGTGCGACAGCCGCTCGCCGTTCGAGATGGTCGCCCCGTCCGACGAATGGGCGGTGATGCTCTTGAGCTTCGGGTGGCTGCGCCACTTGCGCGCCGCCGATTCACCGATCACCCGCGCCAACGCCCGCTCGCTGGTGGACGACTGGATCGCGCTACAGGGCGCATGGAATTCGACCGGCTGGCGCATCGACATTCTCTCGCGCCGCATCCTGTGCTGGCTCAGCCAGACGCCGCTGGTGCTGGAAGACGCCGACGCGCGTTTCTATCGCCGCTTCATCCGCAGCCTGATGCGGCAGGTGCGCTATCTGCGCCGCAACGCCGGCGACACGCGCGACGGCCTGTTCCGGCTGCAAGCGGTGGTCGCGCTCACTTACGTGTCCCTATGCATGCAAGGGCAGTCAAGCTGGCTGCGGCCAAACATGCGGCGGCTGATCAACGAGCTCAAGCGGCAGATTCTTCCCGACGGCGGGCACGTCAGCCGTAATCCCGGCACGCTCATCGAAATCTTGCTCGACCTCTTGCCGCTGCGGCAGTTGTTCGCGCACCGCAACATTCCGCCGCCGGCCGCGCTAAACAACGCCATCGACCGCATGATGCCGATGTTGCGTTTCTTCCGGCACGGCGACGGCAATTTCGCGCAATTCAACGGCATGGGCCCGACGCCGGTGGAATCGCTCGCAACCGTGCTCGCCTACGACGATGCACGTGGCATGCCGGTCTCGAACGCGCCGCACTCGGGCTATCAGCGGCTTGAAGCAGGCAAGGCCGTATTGGTGATGGATACCGGGCACCCGCCGCCGATCGCGCTCAGCCAGGAGGCGCACGCCGGGTGCCTGTCGTTCGAACTGTCGTGGCGCACGCATCGGCTGGTGGTGAATTGCGGTCTGCCCGCGGTCAACCGCGAAACCTGGCGGCAGGTCGCGCGCGCGACGGCCGCGCATTCGACCGTCACCTTCAACGACAAATCGTCGTGCCGCTTTCTGGAATCCACGTCGCTGCGCAAGCTGCTGTTGGGCATCCCGATCGTCGGCGGCCCGCGCAACGTGCCGGTCACGCGCGAGGACCGCGCCGACGGCAGGGTGCTGCGCGCCTCGCATGACGGCTATGCCCGCGAATTCGGCATCGTTCACAATCGCGCGCTCAGGCTTGCCACCGACGGGCTCATGCTCGAGGGCGAGGATTCCTTCGCGCCCGCTCGCGGCGAGACGCTGCTGGCGAATGTCCCCGACGAATTCGCCATCCGCTTCCACCTGCATCCAGCGGTAAAAGCCAACCGGCTGCAGGACGGCCACGGCGTGATCCTGTTGTTGCCCGACCGCGAGGTGTGGACCTTCAACGCCTTCGAGGATGCCGTGGAAATCGAGGAAAGCGTATTCCTCGCCGGCCCGGACGGCCCGCGCCGCACCGTGCAGATCGTGATCTACGGCCACGCCCGCCAGCAGCCGGCCGTGCAATGGAGCTTCCGCCATACCCCGCCGGCGCAGGCCGCGCCCGTGAAACCGACCGGCGACGAGCCGGAATTGCCGCTGTAAAAACGTGGGGTTTGCGCCCAGGCGGCACCTTGAAATCGCCCGCAATGTCGGTGGATATGACCTGACATGAGCAGCCACCCGCGCCGCATCACCCGCGCCCTCCTGTCGGTGTCGGACAAGTCCGGGCTTGCCGCCTTCGCCCGCACGCTCGCCGGTTACGGCGTCGAGCTGGTTTCGACCGGCGGCACCGCCAAGGCGCTGAAGGAAGCCGGGCTCGACGTGATCGACGTCGCCGACCTCACCGGCTTTCCGGAGATGATGGACGGCCGCGTGAAAACGCTGCACCCAAAAGTGCATGGCGCGCTGCTGGCGGTGCGCGGCGACAAGCGGCACGCCGCCGCGATGGAGCAGCACGGCATCCGGCCAATCGATTTGCTGGTGGTCAACCTCTATCCGTTCGAAGCGACGGTCGCCGACGGCGCGCCTTTTGCCGAGTGCATCGAGAACATCGATGTCGGCGGACCCGCCATGATCCGCGCCGCGGCCAAGAACCACAGCGACGTCACCGTGGTGGTGGAGCCGGAGGATTATTCCGCGGTGCTGGAAGAGCTGGCGCAGCACGCCGGCATGACCACGTTCGAACTGCGGCAGAGGCTGGCGGCCAAGGCCTTCGCGCGCACCGCGGCCTATGACGCCGCAATCTCGAACTGGTTTTCCGCAGCCTTGCACGATCCCGCGCCCGACTATCGCGCCTTCGGCGGCAAGCTGATCGAAGCGCTGCGTTACGGGGAGAACCCGCACCAGAGCGCGGCGTTCTATCGCGCAGGCGGCGAGCGCTTCGGCGTCACGACCGCGAAGCAGGTGCAGGGCAAGCAGCTCTCCTACAACAACATCAACGACACCGACGCAGCTTACGAGTGCCTCGCCGAATTCGACGCGCGCCGCACCGCGGCCTGCGTGATCGTCAAGCACGCCAATCCCTGCGGCGTGGCGGAAGGCGAAAATCTCACCGACGCCTATCGCAAGGCGCTCGCGTGCGATCAAACCTCGGCGTTCGGCGGCATCGTCGCGCTCAATCGCAAGCTCGACGCCGACGCCGCGCGTGCGATCACAGAAATTTTCACCGAGGTGATCATCGCGCCGGATGCCGACGAGGAAGCGGTCAAGATCGTGGCGGCGAAGAAAAACCTGCGGCTGCTGCTCGCCGGCGGACTGCCGGATCCGCGTTCATCAGGCTTGCTGGTGAAGTCTGTCGCCGGCGGCTTGCTGGTTCAGTCGCGCGATAACGCGGTGGTCGACGAGATGCAGCTCAAGACCGTTACCAAACGCGCGCCCACCGAAGCCGAGTTGCGCGACCTGCGCTTTGCCTTCCGCGTCGCCAAGCACGTCAAGTCGAACACCATCGTCTATGCCAAGGGCCTCGCCACCGTCGGCATCGGCGCCGGGCAAATGAGCCGCGTCGACGCCGCGCGTATCGCCGCACGCAAGGCGGACGATGCCGCAAAGCAGGCGAAACTCGCCGCGCCGCTGACCAAAGGCTCGGTGGTCGCCTCCGATGCGTTCTTCCCGTTCGCCGATGGTTTGCTGGTGGCGATTGAGGCTGGCGCGACGGCGGTGATCCAGCCCGGCGGTTCAATGCGCGATGATGAGGTGATCGAAGCCGCCGACGCGCACAACATCGCGATGGTGTTCACTGGGACAAGGCACTTCCGGC
>JBAUHH010000104.1:0-4222 GCA_049680165.1 Pseudolabrys sp. | reverse complement strand
GGGTGTCAGCTTAGGGCCGCCGACACGCGGCTGACGCGTTAGTGCTCTTCCGCGACCGCGATCCTTAAGAACCGCCACTGGTTTTGCGCATTCCTTTCGGAGCGCGCGAAAAGCCCGACGACGCCGCCGCCGTCGGGCGGCTCGCCTTGGAATTCCTGCGCCTTCACCCCGTTGATGTAGAGCGTGGCGGTGTGGTCTTTCAGCATGACCTTGATCTGGTTTTGCGCTCCCAGGCCCTTGTGGATTCCTGCGAAGCTGCTTTTGGGCACGATGGTTGACCACGTGCCGGAATCCTTGCGCAAGATAGCGTAGCTGCCGTCAGGGTAGAGGTTGGCCGTGTAGATGTCGTCCATGTTGCCGACACGGCTCCAGAATATGAGGCCGCCAGCGGTGGCGTTCAGGTCGGTCGCCTGCGCGGGCGATTTCAGATCGGCACAGATGGTCGCGTTGGTGAATTGGTGCGATGGCGCCACGATCCATTTGGTGTTCTGCGTGGAGGCGATCAGCACCATTTGCCCATTGTCGTAATAGGCGTTGCTGCCAATTCGCGTTTGACCAAGATGAGTCCATCCGGTTTTTGCGGACTGGAAATCGTCGGTGAACGTCGTCGCGGTTTCGTCGCAGCGTGTCGCGCTCGTACTCGTGGCCGCAGGCGAGCTTGCGGTCGCTGCCGGTTTCGCTGGTGCGCTCGCAACGGCCGCTGAAGCGGCGGCGGCCGCAGGTGGCGTCGCCAATGGTGCCGCTACTTGTTGCGGCGCGGGGTTTGACGGCGGCTTCATCAGCCAAAAAGCGCCAAACCCGCCCCCGACAAGCAGAACCGCAGCGGCTGCCGCCATTGGCACCCAGCTTGCGCTTTTTCTCGGCGCCGCAGGTTCTGCCGCGCTCGTGCGGGGTGCGCCGGGAGGCAGCGGTACGCTGCCGGATTTTTTCACGATGATGCCGTCAATCGCCTGAATGAGACGGTCCATGTGCTGATGGAAGTCGCGGCCGGTGTCGACCTCGGCGGCGTTGAGAAATGCAAAATCCTTCAAGGTGTCCGGTATGTCGCCCGCCTCCGGCATGCGCGCGCCGTTGACCAACACCGGAATGAGCGGGATTTGGCCTTGCAGCGCGGTTTCTATTTCGATGCGGACCGGGTCGGTTTCGGCCGCCATGCGGCCGGTCCCGCCTTTGGCGCGGCCGAGCCATTTCGGGCCGACGATCGAGATCAGGACATCGCTTTGCAGCAGCGTGTCGCGAATGTGGGTGCGGAAATCGCTCCCGAACGGGATGTTCTCGATATCCATGAAGATCGAGTCTTCGCCGTAGCGCGCGACCAACCGGTCGCGAATGCGGCCCGCAATCGCGGCAGAATCCGAGCGGCGATAGGAAATGATGACTTTCGACATGACGCCCCGAACCGGGAACCCGATCTCCGTCCGATGATACCTATCGGCGCGGTTTTCTTCTATAGTCCTGTGGGCTTATCACCGGGGCGCGCGGTATCGTTTCGCGTAACTTGACCATGGCTTTACAGGCGCCGCTCGCGTTGCGTGTGGGCGTGACCGGTCACCGCGCCGATAAATTGCGCGAGGAGTCCATCGCGCGCGTCAGTCCCTTGATCGCGACGACGCTGCAACGGCTGCGCGACGTTGCCCAGCGCGCACAGGCCGCCAGGCTCCAGGTCGTCTCGCCGCTTGCCGAAGGCGCCGACCGCCTGGTCGCGCGACTGGCGCTTGAGCAGGGCGCCGAATTGATCGCACCGCTGCCGTTCCCGCGCGATCAATACCTTGAGGATTTTTCCAGCGTGCCATCAAAGGCGGAATTCGATGCGCTGCTGAAGGAGGCGCGAGAGGTCATAACGCTCAAAGGCAACCGCGCCACCGAGCAAGGCAGAAAGGCCGCGTACGCGGCGGTGGGCGCTGCCGTCGTCGACAAGAGTGACCTGCTGCTTGCGCTTTGGAATGGAGAGGCGGCGGACGGTCATGGCGGCACCGCCGAGGTCGTGCAATCGGCGCGCCGTGCCGGCAGGGTCGTGCTCTGGCTGCCGACCACCGCGGCGCCGCCGCAATTGCTGTTGGCGGATGGCGTGATTGCCGACCAGGCCATCGATGCGTTCGTTCAACACGCGTCGGATATTCTCGCCAAACGGTTGGCGGGCGCGCGATGACGGAAAATTTTTCAGCCGCGCGCGACCGCCATTTGTTCGGCCCTGGCCCGAAGCGAATTCTCGCGCTCGATGGCGGTGGCGTACGCGGCATCGTCACCGTCGCGTTTCTCGAACGGTTGGAAAAAATCGTCGAGGAAATTGAGGGCAGGCCGGTCTTGCTGGGCGATTGGTTCGATCTCATCGGCGGCACGTCGACGGGCGCGATCATCGGCACTCTGCTTGCGCTCGGCCACTGTGCCGCAGATATCAGGAAATTCTACAACGAGCTTGGACCCAGCGTGTTCAAGTCGTCGTTCTGGCGGATCGCCGGCGTGCGGGCGAAATTCGACGCGGGAAATCTGACCAGGCAGCTTGCAAAGCTGCTCGGCGATCGCGCGGTGGGCTCCGACGACATCCGCACCGGCCTCTGTGTGGTGACCAAGCGTGTCGATACCGGCAGCGCGTGGGTGATCGTGAACAATCCGCGCGGACTCTATTGGGAAACACCTGCGGACAATTCTTTCACCGGCAACCGGCATTATCCGCTCGCCAATCTCATCCGCGCGAGCACGGCTGCGCCGCATTTTTTCGATCCGCAACGCATCGACATTGCGCCCAATACGCCGCCGGGGTTGTTCGTCGACGGCGGCGTGAGCCCGCACAACAATCCGTCGCTTTATATGTTTCTGATCGCATACCTGCCGCAGTACGGCCTGAACTGGAAGCTCGGGCCCGAAAACCTGACCGTCGTATCTGTCGGCACCGGCTCATTCCGCTACCGCATGCCTGCGAATTTGCCCGTCTGGGTGAAAAATCTCGGCATGACCATTCACGCGCTCGCATCGCAGATGTCGGATTCACAGCAGCTCACGCTGGCAATCATGTCGTTGTTCGGGGAGGGGCCGACCGTCTGGCCGATCAATTCGGAGTTGGGCGACCTCGGCGCCACGCCGGCCCCCGGCGGGAAGCCGCTGTTTCATTTCCTGCGCTACGATGTCCGGCTGGAGCGGGACTGGCTGCAACGCGAGCTTGGCGTGGCCGTGGACGAACCGAAGCTCGCCGTAATGCGGCGGCTCGAAGCGGTCGAATACATGCCGGAATTTTACGACCTCGGGGTGCGGGCCGCCGAGCATCAGATAAAGCCCGGGCATCTGACACGGCGGGGATAGGCCCCGGCCTCTGGCATCCTGCGGTTTTGACGCTAGATATTGCGGCTGGGGGTAACACCCCATGCCAAACCTTGGCGCAAACGCGGCGATATGGTATTCCGCCTTATTCCGGACCATGCCCCGCTTTCGGCGCCGTTAGTGCCAGGCGCCAGGAGATCGTGATGTCGCCGACACCCGTGTCCGCCAGCGCCCCCGACAGCCTGTTTTCGGCGAGCGTGCGGGAGACCGATCCTGAGATCGCGGATGCGATCGGCAAAGAACTTGGCAGACAAAGAGACGAGATCGAGTTGATCGCCTCCGAGAACTTCGTGAGCAAGGCTGTTCTTGAGGCGCAAGGCTCTGTTCTGACCAACAAATACGCCGAAGGCCTGCCGGGCAAACGCTATTACGGCGGCTGCCAATACGTTGACATCGTTGAGAGACTGGCGATCGAGCGCGTCACCAAATTGTTCGGTTGCAAGTTCGCAAATGTGCAGCCGCATTCCGGCGCATCGGCAAATGCCGAGGTTTTCTTTGCACTTATGCAGCCCGGCGACACCTTCATGGGGCTCAATCTGGCGGCGGGCGGACACCTGACGCACGGCTCGCCGGTCAACATGTCCGGCAAATGGTTCAAGCCTGTTCCGTACGGTGTACGGCCCGAGGATCACAGAATTAACCTCTTAGAAGTGCGGAAGCTCGCCCAAGAACATCGCCCGAAGATCATCATCGCCGGCGGCTCGGCCTATCCGAGGATCATCGATTTCCGCGCTTTCCGCGAAATCTGCGACGAGGTCGGCGCGCTGCTGATGGTCGACATGGCGCACTTCGCCGGGCTGGTTGCAGGCGGCGCGCACCCGTCGCCGTTCCCGCACGCGCATGTGGTGACCACGACCACGCACAAGACTCTGCGCGGGCCGCGCGGCGGCGTGATCCTGTCCGATGA
>JBAUHH010000103.1:0-20903 GCA_049680165.1 Pseudolabrys sp. | reverse complement strand
CCCCCATGCTTACAAACGGTAGCGGGATGCTAACGGCTTGGGCGGGGAGCGAACAGTGGACCTGGCGGTCGAGTCGCGAAAATAGACGTAAAAAACCGGCCGCGCGGATGCCGGATGGCTGTGGCAGCCACGCGGCCGGCAATGCGCACCACGTGTGGAGTGACCGACTCGTCGCGAGCGCGCGGCGGATCGTGGCCACCGTTGATGAAAAGGATGTTAAGCCGGAGCGCGACTGGGCAGCGATACGTGGTCGCACACCCGGGAAAATACGGAGGCCGCAATTTCGCGGGCGTGGACGGTTATTCGTCCTTGTCGCTGTCGTGCTTGCCGCCGAGTTGCTTGAGCTTGGCGAAAACGGCGCTGACGTCGAGTTCGCCGGGCTTTTTCTCAGCCTCGGCGGCGGCCACCTCGGCTTCCCTCTTGGCGGTGGTCTCGGCGGCCGGCAGCAGCGTCGCGCCGGTATCGGCCGGCGCGGGCTTTTCCTTGTTGGCGCGCTGCACCTCGAGGTCGAGATCGATCTGCGAGCACAGGCCGAGCGTCACCGGGTCCATCGGCGCCAGACTCGCGGCGTTCCAGTGGGTGCGCTCGCGGATCGCGGAGATGGTGGACTTGGTGGTGCCGACCAGCCGCATGATGGCGGCGTCCTTGAGTTCGGGATGATTGCGCACCAGCCACAGGATCGCGTTCGGCCGGTCTTGCCGGCGCGACACCGGCGTGTAGCGCGGGCCCTTCTTGCCGCGCTGCTCGGAGCCGGGCAGCGCCACCTTGGGCGCCGACAGCTCCAGGCGCTTCGCCGGATCGGCTTCCGCCGCGGTGATCTGCTCGCGCGTCAATTGCCCGGTCTGCACCGGATCGAGACCCTTGATGCCTTGCGCGGCATCGCCATCGGCGATTGCCTTTACCTCGAGCGGATGCAGCTTGCAGAAGTCGGCCACCTGGTCGAACGACAGTGCGGTATTGTCCAACAGCCATACGGCGGTTGCTTTCGGCATCAGGGGTGCGGCGGTCGACATGGCAAATCTCCTCTACGCTTCGCCCGCCCTTCCGGGCGAAGCACCAGATCATCGACGATGATCGGAAAGTGGCCGGAATATAGGCAGGACAAGGCCTTGGCGCAACCGGCAACGGCTTGACAGGACCTCAGGCTCCGCTCCATGTGCCTGTTTTCTGCGCTAAAATACGCGTCCAGAGGATTCGAATGGTCGGTTCCGCCCCGGAAAAGCCCGCGCTGAAGGTGCTGCTCTGCTCGCCGCGCGGCTTTTGCGCCGGTGTGGTGCGCGCGATCGAGTCGGTGGAGCGGGCGCTCGCGCTCTACGGGCCGCCGGTCTATGTGCGCCACGAGATCGTGCACAACCGCTACGTTGTGGAAAGCCTGCGCAGCAAAGGCGCGATCTTCGTCGAGGAGCTGGACGAAATTCCCGACACCCAGGCGCCGGTAATCTTTTCCGCGCACGGCGTGCCACGCGCGGTTCCTGAAGAAGCCGCGCGGCGCAATCTGTTCGCGCTCGACGCCACCTGTCCGCTGGTCACGAAGGTGCATCGCGAAGCCGAGATTCATTTCCGGCGCGGGCGCGAAATCGTTTTGATCGGGCATGCCGGCCATCCGGAAGTGATCGGCACCATGGGCCAGCTTGCCGCTGGCGCGGTGCGTCTGGTCGAGACGCTTGCCGACGCGGCGGCGTTCGCGCCGAAGGATGCGAGCAAGCTCGCTTACGTCACGCAAACGACTTTGTCGGTGCACGACACCGCGGCGATCGTTGAGCATCTCAAGCTGCGGTTTCCCGAGATCGTCGGCCCGTACAAGGAAGACATCTGCTACGCCACCACCAACCGTCAGGAAGTGGTCAAGCGCGTCGCGCCGATCGTCGACGCCATGATCGTGGTCGGTTCGCCGAATTCGTCGAACTCGCAGCGGCTCAAGGAAGTCGCCGAGCGCGCCGGTTGCCCGAGCGCCGTGCTGGTGCAGCGCGCGGCCGACATCGACTGGGCGGACTTCGACGACGTCGCCGTCCTCGGCATCACCGCCGGTGCTTCGGCGCCGGAAGTGCTGGTCGAGGAAATCATCGACGCCTTCGCGCAAAGGTACGCCGTGAGCGTGGAGACCGTGTCCGCGGCCGAGGAGGGTGTGTTCTTCCCGCTGCCCCGTCCGCTGCGCGAGAGCCAGGCGGCGGAGTAGCCATGGCGGTCTATACCGACGTCACGGCGGAAGATCTCACCCGCTTTCTTTCCGGCTATGACCTTGGCGATTTGCTCGCCTATAAGGGCATCGCCGAGGGCGTGGAGAATTCCAACTTTCTCGTCCACACCAGCCGCGGCAATTACATCCTCACGCTGTACGAGAAGCGCGTCGCCGCGAACGACCTGCCGTTTTTTCTGGCGCTGATGGAGCATCTCGCCAGCCGCGGTCTTACCTGTCCGCAGCCGGTGAAGAACAAGAAGGACGGCGTGCTCGGCAAGATCGCGGGCCGGCCGGCCGCGATCGTCACCTTCCTCGACGGCATGTGGATGAGGCGGCCGAGTGCGCACCATTGCGCGGCGGTCGGCGAGGCGCTGGCGAAGCTGCATCTTGCCGGCGAAGGCTTTGCCAAAAAGCGCGCCAACGCGCTCTCGGTCGAGAGCTGGCGTCCGCTGTTCGATCAGGCCAAGGATCGCGGCGACAGCGTAAAAGCGGGGCTGTGCGCGACGATCGAGAAAGAGCTCGGCAAGCTGGAAAAAAACTGGCCGCGCGATCTGCCGCAAGGCGTGATCCACGCCGACCTCTTTCCGGACAACGTGTTTTTCCTCGGCGACAAGCTCTCGGGCCTCATCGATTTCTATTTCGCCTGCACCGACACGCTCGCTTACGACGTCGCGATCTGCCTCAACGCCTGGTGCTTCGAGAGCGATCACTCCTACAACGTCACCAAGGGCCGCGCGCTGCTCAAGACCTACGGCAAGTCGCGCCCGCTCGGCGCCGCCGAGAAAGACGCGTTGCCGATGCTGGCGCGCGGTGCGGCGCTGCGCTTCCTGCTGACAAGGCTCGTCGATTGGCTGGCGGTGCCGGACGGCGCGCTGGTGCGGCCGAAGGATCCGCTCGAATATTTCCGCAAGCTGCGCTTCCACCAGTCGGTGAAGAGCATGCGCGATTACGGCATCGACGCATAATGGCCGAGCAAAGGGTCACCATTCACACCGACGGCGCGTGCTCGGGAAATCCCGGGCCGGGTGGCTGGGGCGCGATCCTGTCCTTCGGCGACCGTGAGAAAGAACTCATGGGCGGCGAAGCGCACACCACTAACAACCGCATGGAGCTGATGGCGGCGATCTCGGCGCTGGAAGCCTTGAAGCGTCCGTGCGCGGTCGATCTTTACACCGACAGCGAATATCTGCGCGGCGGCATCACCGGCTGGATCAACGGCTGGAAGAAAAACGGCTGGCGCACCGCCGACCGGAAGCCGGTGAAGAACATCGACCTGTGGCAGCGGCTCGACGCCGCGCTCGGCCATCACAAGATTCAGTGGCATTGGGTGAAGGGCCACGCCGGCCACGCCATGAACGAACGCGCCGACGAGCTCGCGCGCGAGGGGATCGTTGCCGCCCGCGCCGGCGCGACTGGGGCGATGAAGACGAAATAGCCGTTACTGTCGAGCAAAAATAATCGTCATTGCCGGGCTTGACCCGGCAATCCATCAGGAAAAATTTTTAGAAGGCGATGGATGCGCGGGTCGAGCCCGCGCATGACGCTTCAATATGCCGCGCGAGTCAGGGCGCGAAGCCGTTTATCGACCAAATAGCGAACACGATCATAGTCAGGATAGTCCACCATAGGCCAACAATGAGTCCGAGACCGCAAATAATCGCGGACCAGAGTTTCGTCTTGGCGCGATAGATAATTATTCCGGCCAAAAGAATTTGGACGGGAAGGAGAAGGAAGGATGCCAAGACCGGATCGAGAATCGTCGTGAGCAGACTCGGAAACCACCACGGCGCCTGGCTGACTATCGCCGTGACAACGAAGGCGAGCCATAAAAGGCTTTGCAGCCTTTTATGGCCCTCGGCCATCTAAATCTGCCCGAGCAGCGCCTGACCGCCGGAGATGTCGCACTTGCCCGGCGCGTCCTCGATATTGAGCTTCTTCACCACGCCGTCTTCGACCAGCATGGAATAGCGCTTCGAGCGCGTGCCGAGACCGTTGCCGGAGCCGTCGAAAGCCATGTCGACTGCCTTGGCGAAGTCGCCGTTGCCGTCGGCGAGGAATTCGACCTTGCCGGTCGCGTTGTTGGCTTTCTTCCAGGCCTCCATCACGAACACGTCGTTGACGCCGGTCACCGCGATGGTGTCGACGCCCTTCGACTTGAACGCGTCGGCGTTGTTGAGGAAGCTCGGCAGATGCAGGTTGTTGCAGGTCGGCGTGAATGCGCCTGGCACGGCGAACAGCGCCACCTTCTTGCCTTTGAAAATGTCGTCGGTCGACTTGGGCTTCGGGCCCTCGGCCGTCATCACGCGGAAATTCACATTGGGCAACTTGTCGCCGACCTTGATGGGCATGTTCGTCCTCTCACGTTGGGATTGGGATTTTTTCCGGCGGCAAGGTAGCGCGCTTGCGCGGCACTAGTCGAGATGGGTCTTGACCTCGGCCGCCTTGTCGCCGCGCACGACCGTGAAGGTCAGATCGGTGGGCTTTTTCGGATCGGTTCCGGGCGGCAGCCCGTCGAGATCGAAGGTAAAATGCGCGTGACCGGCGGGCGCGCCGTCGGCCTTTTTCGGGATCGGCAGCGCCCATTCCGGCGTTGGCCCTTCCACGAATAGTCTCAGGTCGCTGGAAGCTGGCAGATCGACCAGCACCTGCGGTTTCGGCCCATCGGTCACGCGCCGCACAGTCAGTTTCGCGGCAGCGGCTGAGACAGGTTTCGGCACGCGCGCTTCCGCCGCCGACAACGCGGCGTTCTCGTTCGCTTTGCCGTCGAGCGTCAGTTCGGCTTGCGCTTCCGCCGGCACGCACAGCTTTTCGCAAACGGCGTAATCGAATTTCAGGTGCAGCGTGACCGGCTTGCCGGCCTGCTGCGGCACGACGCGGATCGGGAAAACGACATTGCCCTTGTAGCCGATAATGGTGCCGGCATCGTCGGTGTAGGCGTGCGGCGCCGGAAACTGCACGCTTGCGCTGGCGAGATTATCCGAGCCGGAAAAACTGAAACGCGGCGGCACGCCGGAGTCGCCCGGATAGCGCCAATAAGTATGCCAGCCCGGCTGCAATTTGATTTCAATGCCGGCGCGCAGCGCACCCGCATTCTGCTTGCCCGCGATCAGCCGGACCGCCGAGCGCAAATCCTCGGCCCAGGGCGAAGCATCCGCCGCGCGCGCTGGATAAGCGCCGGCAAGCCAGATAAAGGCGGCAAATATGGCGGCGGCCAGATCGGTGGATTTGCGGCGAATTGTCATCGGGCTTCGATTTAGGCGGAAGGCATGCGGCATGCCACTGAATTCATTGTGAGCAACTGGTGAAGGGCATACCGGCAAACCGGCGATTTCGCCATAATTGACTTATTAAATGTTTCGGCAGCGTGAACGAACGCGCCGGTTCGGGCGTTTGGAATCTCGGTCGCACAAGTTGCGCTCACAAGGTCAGTGCGTTCACAAGGTTGGAATGATCGGATAACCTTTCGTCATGAAGCTCACCCGCAAGTCGTCCGGCAAAAAGCCCGTGCGCGGCTATCTCGACGGCCAGATGCTGATCGCGATGCCGGCGATGGCGGACGATCGCTTCAGCCGCGCGGTGATCTACGTGTGCGCGCATTCGACCGAGGGCGCGATGGGCATCATCGTCAATCATCCCGCCGCCAATATCAGCTTTTCCGAATTGCTGGTGCAGCTCGAGGTCATCCCGGCGGTCGACCGAATCGAACTGCCGATGCGCGCCGAAACGGTGACCGTGCTCAAGGGCGGCCCGGTGGAAACCGGGCGCGGCTTCGTGCTGCATTCGGCCGATTTCTTCATCGAGAATTCCACGCTGCCGATCGATGAAGGCATTTGCCTTACCGCCACGCTCGACATCCTCAAGGCGATCGCGCGCGGCAACGGTCCGGCCAGCGCGATCCTCGCGCTCGGATATGCCGGCTGGGCGCCGGGCCAGCTCGAGAACGAGATTCAGGAAAACGGCTGGCTGCATTGCCCCGCCGATCCGGAGTTGATCTTCGGCGCCGATGTTGCGGGCAAGTACGACAAGGCGCTGCGCAAGATCGGCATCGACCTCGGCATGTTGTCGAGCGATTCCGGTCACGCCTGAGGCGCGTGATCCCGAAAAGTGGGTACCGGTTTTCGGATAAGATCACGCGCAAAGAAAAAAATAAAAGCTAACGCGCCAATTCCATCCGGTCGCTGACCAGCAGATCGCGCGCCTTTTCGGCGGTCATCGGCTCGCCGAAGGCAAAGCCTTGCGCGTATTCGCAGCCGAGCTGGTAGAGCTCGACCGCATCTGAATCGGTTTCCGCGCCTTCCGCCACGACTTCCATGCCGAGATCGTGCGCCAGCGCGATGATCGAGCGCAGAATGACGGGCCGCGTGCCGCGCGCGGTCGTGCGTACGAAGGACTGGTCGATCTTGATGGTGTCGAATGGGAAGCGTTGCAGGTAGGAGAGCGAGGAATGGCCGGTGCCGAAATCGTCGAGCGAGAGACCTGCGCCCAGCTCCTTGATGCGGGTGAGCATCTGCGCCGCGTGTTCCGGATTTTCCATCACCAGCGACTCCGTCAGCTCGAGCTTGAGCGTGCCGCGCGCAACCGCCGAGCGCGCCAGCACGGTGCGCAGGTCCTGAATGAGGTCGTGGCGCAGCAATTGCCGTGACGACACGTTGACGCTTGCGAATACCGGCTCGCGCGTGCGCGCGGTGCGCTGCCAGTTGGCGAGCTGGCGCGCGGTGCGGTCGAGGACGAACAGGCCGAGATCGACGATGAGGCCGATTTCCTCGGCAATCGAGATGAATTCCACCGGCGACAGCCGGCCCAGTTTCGGATGATCCCAGCGCGCCAGTGCTTCGAAGCCGGCGATCGTGCGGTCTTCCAGCCGCACGATGGGCTGATAGAGAATGGTGATTTCCTCGCGCTCGATGGCGCGGCGCAATTCGGATTCCAGCGCCAGCCGGTCGGTCTTGCGTGAGCGCATCGCCGGCTTGAACACCTCGATGCGGTCGCCGCCGATGCGCTTGGCATGGAACATGGCGAGTTCGGCATCCTTGAGCACTTCTTCCGGCCGGTGCGGCTGGTTGTCGGCAAGCGCCAGCCCGATCGAGGCGGTCAGGAAAATCTCGCGGTCGTTGAACGCGATCGGCGCGCGCAAGGTGCGGCGGACCATTTCGGCGAAGGCGACAATGTGCGTCGGCTCGCGCTCGGAGACGAGGATCAGCGCGAACTGGTCGCCGGAAAGCCGCGCCAGCGTGTCGTGCGGCTTGAGGAGCCGCGCCAGCCGCCGCGCAATGGTGAGCAGGATTGAGTCGCCGACGGCAATACCGACCGAATCGTTGACCTGCTTGAAGCGGTCGATATCGATCATCATCACCGAGGGCCGGATATCCGGATTGGAGCGCGCGAAGGCGAAGGCTGCGTCCATGCGGTCGAGGAACAGCTCGCGGTTGGGAAGGCCCGTGAGGTTGTCGTGCACCGCGTCGAACAGCAGGCGCTCTTCCGAATTCTTGAACTCGGTGACGTCGGTGAGCGTGCCGATCAGCCGCACGACCTCGCCATCCGAGCCGACGACCGGCCGCGCCTTGAGCGTGAACCACATGTAATGCCCGTCGGCGCTGCGCAGCCGGAAGTCCTGCGTCAGCCGGCCGCGGCGCTGCTCGACCACGCTGTCGAGCGAGGCGCGGAAACGGTCGCGGTCGAGCGGATGCAGCACGTCGAGCCAGCGTGCGGCCGAGCCTTCCAGCGCGCCGCGTTTGAGGCCGAGCAGGTGCTCGGTTTCCGGGCTGGTGAAGACCTTGTCGGAGGAAACGTCCCAGTCCCAGATCATGTCGCCGGCGCCGGTCAGCGCCAACGCGCGGCGCTCGACGTCGGAAACGATGCCGTGCGTGATGCCGCCGGCGAAAGCGTGCTGCATGACGGTGAAGCCGATCAGCATCACGATCAGCACCAGGCCGCCGAGCAGCGCCGGCCCGATGATGTCGTTGGTGACGATGCCGAATACCGCGAGGCTTGCCGCCAGTACCCACACCACGAGCAACAGCCAGGTCGGGATCAGCAGCACCGCGCGGTCGAAGCCGTGGGTCGAGAGGTAAACGACGAGCGCGAAGCCGCACACGGCGATGCCGGCGAGCGACATGCGCGCGATGCCCGATGCGATCGCCGGATCGAACACGGCGACCGCGACCAGCGCGACGAGGCCGACGAGCCAGGCGATGGTGATATGCGCGTAGCGCACGTGCCAGCGACTGAGATTGAGATAGGCGAACAGGAAAACGAGCAGCGTTGCAGACAGGATCGCTTCGCCGCTAGCGCGCCAGACGCGCTCGGCGCCCGCCGACATGTCGAATACCTTGCCCCAGAATCCGAAATCGATGCCGATATAGACCAGCACCGCCCAGCCGAGCGCGGCCGCGGCTGGAAACATTACGCTGCCCTTCACCACGAACAGGATGGTCAGGAACAGCGCCAGTAGGCCGGCGATGCCGATGACGATGCCGTAATAGAGCGTGAAAGAATTGAGCTTGTCCTTGTAGGAGTCGGGCTCCCACAAATAGATCTGCGGCAGCTTGTCGGTACGCAGTTCGGCGACGAAGGTGATGACCGTGCCGGGATCGAGCGTGACGCGGAACACGTCGGCGGTCGCGCTTTCCTGGCGCTCGGGCCGGTCGCCCGTACTCGGCGTGATGGCGGCGATGCGCGACAGGCCGAGATCGGGCCAGATCAGGCCGGAGCCGACCATGCGGTAATGCGGCACGACGATCAGCCGGTCGATCTGCTCGTCGGTGTTGTTGGAGAGCGCGAACACCGCCCAGTTGGTGCCGCCTTCACGCGCGCGCACCTCGATGCGGCGCACGATGCCGTCGGCGCCTGGCGCGGTCGAAACCTGAATGCGGTCGGATTCGGTTTTCTGCCGCTCGGTCGCGTCGGTAAGATCGATCGCGGCGGCGTCGAGGCGCACGTTCACGGCCTCGACCGCATGGGCGGCGGGCGCGGCGAGCAATGGCATGGCGAGCGCGAGGGCCAATGCAACTGCCGTCACGCAACGAGCAAGCGTCAAGCGATAACCCCCGCGCGCGGCTGTGCTGCGATGCAGCCGGCGAAAACCATCCACGGTCGAATTGGACCTGCCCATGTACGTCCGACATTACGCCGTTTTCGCGGCTTTGCGTCCATGCCAGATTGACAACAGGGTAACCGAGCACCGCCGGTCGGCAGAGATTTCAACCAGTATGTCAAAGCGTTAGCACGATCTTGCCGATATGGACGCCGGATTCCATGCGGGCATGGGCGTCGGCGGCCTTGAGCAGCGGAAAGGTCGAATCGATCACCGGCTTGATCTTGCCGGCGGCGATCAGCGGCCAGACCTTGGTCTCGAGGCCGCGCGCGATTTCGGCCTTCTCGGCGAGAGTGCGCGGACGCAGCGTCGAACCGGTGTGGTGCAGGCGCTTGCGCATCAGGGTGGCGAAATTGGCGGTGGCCTTCGGGCTCCCGGTGAACGACACCTGCGCGATCGTGCCTTGCTCGGCGGCCGCGTTGTAGTTGCGGTCGACGTAATCGCCGCCGACGATGTCGACGATCAGGTTGGCGCCAGCGCCGCCGGTCGCTTCCTTGGTGACGGCGACGAAATCCTCGGTCTTGTAATTGACCGCGACGTCCGCGCCGACGTTTTTCGCCGCCGCGCATTTTTCAGCCGAGCCCGCGGTCGCGACGACTTTTGCGCCGAACGCCTTCGCCAGCATGATCGCGGTCGTGCCGATGCCGGACGTGCCGCCGTGAACGAGCACCCAATCGCCGGCTTTTACGGTGGCGCGCATGAACATGTTTTGCCAGCACGTGAAGAATGTTTCCGGAATGGCTGCGGCTTCGACCATCGAAAGCTGCGGCGGTACCGGTAGCGCATGCGACTCGTAAGCGAGGCAATAGGGCGCGTAACCGCCGCCGACCACGAGCGCGCAAACCTTGTCGCCGAGCTTCCAGCGCTTGACGTCCGGCCCGATCGCCGCGACTTCGCCCGCGATCTCGAGGCCGGGAATGTCGGTCGCGCCTTGCGGCGGCGGATAGGTTCCCTGTCGCTGGCGCACGTCGGGGCGATTGACGCCGGCGGCCGCGACCTTGACCAGGATTTCGCCCGCGCCCGGCGCCTGAAGGGGGCGTTCCTCTGGCACCAGCATTTCCGGCCCGCCAGGAGCCTTGATTCCCATGACGGTCATGCGGGAGGGGAGCGCGGTCATCGGTTCCTCGGATTTATGGGCTGTGGGCGGGTCTGTTTAGGCGGGCGGCGGCGGTGTGACAACCCAATTAGCCGGGGCTAGATTTTGCCGATCGGAGCCAAGCCCAAGTACATGCCCATGCCGGCGATCGACGAAGACGACAAGCCGAAGAAAAAGATTGCGCACGAGATCGGCCAGGATATCACGCTGCTGTCGGTCGAGGAACTCGGCGAGCGGGTGAAGCTGCTGCACGAGGAGATTTCCCGCATCGAGGCCGACATGGGGCGAAAACGCGCGTCGCGCTCGGCCGCCGATCAATTCTTCAAGCGCTGAGAAACGGTATTGCGGAACCGGTCGCGCGCAAAAATGACCGCATTGGATGCGAGTCCTTAACTGGTCGTTAAGCTTTCTCGATCATTACTGGGCGCGTCCATCTTCATGGACATTGAGTGGCTCCTGTCCACTCTGTTTGACGCCTCCCTGTTATCAACTTCGAGCCGCCGGCGACGGCGGCTCCTTTTTTTGTCTCGTTTCGGGACAGCTGCCGCCGTCCGCGGCCTATGTGACTTTAAGGTTGCGCGGCAACTATGTCGCCAAGTGTGAAGCCCGGCCATCTGGACACTCCGGGGGTAGCGCGCGATGCTCGCCTTCACACGAGGCGCGTAACAGCCTCGCAGCGTGAGGCGTAGCGTAATGTTCGACAAGCCCGTGAGCGGCGCGGAACCGGTATCGTTCAGCGAGCGGCTCGCCAATTCGCAGGTTTTCGCCGACCTTTTCCGCGACGGCATGGCGCTGGTCGAGGAGACCGCCGTCTATCTCGACGGGCCCGGCCGCGAAGAATCCAAGAAGCTCGATCGTGCCGGCGCGCTCGCTTACGCCACCGAAAGCATGCGGCTGACCACGCGGCTGATGCAGCTCGCGTCGTGGCTGCTGCTGCATCGCGCCGTCAAGGAAGGCGAGATGTCGCTCGAGCAGGCGAACAAGGAAAAGACCAAGGTCAAGCTTTCCGCCGCCGACACAAGCGATCCGCACAATATCGAGTTGCTGCCGGCCGCTCTGCGCACGCTGATCGACCGCTCGTACGCGCTGCAAACCAAGGTGCGCCGGCTCGACACCACCATTCACAATCCCGTCGCCAGCGATCGCGTCCTGGTGCTCAATCCGGTCGAGCGCCAGCTCGGCATGCTCAAGGCGGCCTTCAACGCCAAAAGCGCGTAACGCGCGGCCGCGTCGACGATCAATAAAAAACCCCGCTTCCGGCGGGGCTTTTCGTTTCAGCGGTGCTGAAGCGCTTACTTGTCCTTGTCCTTCAGGAAGCCTGAGAATTTCTTCTGGAAGCGGGACAGCCGGCCGCCGCGGTCGATCAGATGCTGCTGGCCGCCGGTCCACGCCGGATGCGATTTCGGATCGATGTCGAGATGCATGACATCGCCTTCCTTGCCCCAGGTCGAGCGCGTGGTGAACTCGCTGCCGTCGGTCATCATCACCTTGATGGCGTGGTACTTCGGATGGGTGTCGGCCTTCATGATCTATGGTTCCGTTGCCGCGTCTTGGCGCTGTGTTGTGGCTGAATTTGGCGGCTCTATACAGGAGGCCGAGGGGTCAGACAAGCCGCCGTAATTGACCCGCATTAAGCGGCCGGGGCATTGTGCCGCGCGACCTCTGCGGGATCCAATGCAAAGTCAGGATTTTCGAGCGACCGCGTCTCTCGCGGCTGTATTTTCCGTCAGGCTTCTCGGCCTGTTCATGATCTATCCGGTGTTTGCGGGCTATGCCGGCAACCTTACCGGCGCGACGCCTTACCTGATCGGCGAGGCGCTCGGCATCTACGGATTGACGCAAGGCCTGCTGCAAATCCCCTTCGGGCTCCTGTCCGACAGGTTCGGGCGCAAGCTCATGATCGTTGTCGGACTGCTGCTGTTCGCATTCGGCAGTGCGATCGCCGCCATGTCCACCTCGATCGGCGGCGTCATCGTCGGGCGCGCGCTGCAAGGCGCGGGCGCCGTCGGCTCGGTGATCCTGGCGCTGGTTGCCGATCTGACCAGCGAGGAAAACCGCACCAAGGCAATGGCGCTCATCGGCATCTCGATCGGCGCGTCGTTCATGGTCGCGCTGGTGGCCGGTCCGATCGCCGCGAATTTCATCGGCGTTGGCGGAATCTTCTGGCTGATGGTCGCTCTCGCGCTCGTCGGCATCGCGATCACCGAATTTGTCGTGCCAAGCCCGCGCCGCGTCAGCGTCCACCGCGATGCGGAAGCCGTGCCGGCCTTGATCGGGTCGGTGCTGCGCAACGGCGAGCTGCTGCGGCTCGATTTCGGGATATTCGCGCTGCACGCGATGCTGACGGCGTGCTTCCTGGTTGTGCCAGGAATGTTGCGCGCGACGCTCGGCGTCTCGACCGGCAACGACTGGATGGTCTATCTGCCGGTGCTCGTCGTTTCGGTGGCCGCGATGGTGCCGGCGATCGTCGTCGCCGAGAAATATCGCCGCATGAAAGGTGTGTTCGTCGGCGCGGTTGCCGTGCTCGTCATCAGCCAGGTCATGCTCTATCTCAGCGCCGGTAATTTGTATGCGCTGGTTGCCGCGCTGATCGTCTTCTTCTCCGCCTTCAACGTCATGGAGGCGAGCCTTCCGTCGCTCATCACCAAGACGGCGCCACCCGACGCCAAAGGGACGGCAATGGGCATCTATTCGAGCGCGCAGTTTCTCGGCATCTTCGCCGGCGGCATCGTCGGCGGCTGGGTGCATTTCAAAGGCGGCGACGGCGGCGTGTTTGTCCTGACTGCCGCGCTGGCGCTGCTCTGGCTCGTCGCCGCTATGACCATGGCGCGGCCGAACTATCTGACCACGCGGCTCGTTCCGGTGGGCGAGGGCGGGGCGCGCGACGCCGACAGCCTTGCCGCGCGGCTGCGCCAGTTGCCGGGCGTCGCCGAGGCGGTGGTGATCGCGGAAGAAAAAGTCGCCTATCTGAAAGTCGACACGAAGATTTTCAACGCCGCCGCGGCGGAGCAGCTCGCCGGCGCGCGCTAGGCATTAAGGCCGCCAGGCCATGCGGTTCACCGGCTTGCCCGACACCGGGTTCTTGTCCTCGCCAGCGTAACGAAATCCGCTCTTCTCGTAGAAGCGGATCGCGCGCGCATTGTCCTTGTTGACGAGCAGGTCGAGACCCTTCGGCGACAGCCGCTTGGCTTCCTCCAGAAGCGTCAGCGCAACATCGGAGCCCCAATGCTCCGGCGCAACCACGATCTGATCGAGATACATCGTTTTTGGATCGACGGTGACGAAACCGACCAGCGCGCCGGACGATTCCGCCATCACGATCCGCGCGGCCGGCACCAATTCCTTGCGCCAGCGCTCGCGCCACCAGTCGACGCGCTCGGCGAAATTGATCTGCGGGTAATGCGCCTGCCAGGTGCGCCGCCACAACTCGATCGCCGCATCTTCGTCGGCGGCGGAATAGCGGCGGAGAATGACGTCAGCGGTCATGCTCAAACTCGCGGTCTTCCGGTGCGCGGCGAGCTGCATGCCGGATGTGGAGTATGGCAATCTCGTCCGACGCGACCCGATAATAGATTCGGTAAGGATAGCGTCTGGCGAAGAGAATGCGCACGTCGGGCTCGTCCGACCGCTGCCCCGCTTCCGGGAATTCGCTTAGGCGCGTCACGACTGCGTCGATCAGGCCGATGACTTGCCGCGCCGCGACTGGATTGCGGGCCTCAAGATAACTGTAAATTTTTTCAAGATCGGAAAAGGCCCGTCGCGTATAGCGAGCCTTCATGCGCGATGGCGCTGAAAGAATGCGGCGACCACATCGTCGGCCACAAACTCTCCACGTGCGGCCTGATCGAGCCCTTCACGCACCGCCGCGCGCTCGTCATCGCTGAGCTTGTAAAGCCCCATGTGTCTTGTCTCGATTTCCACCACACTCTGCATGAGCTCCGCCTGCGCCTCTTCCGGCCAGTCGGCGACCCGTTCCAGGATGGATTCGACGATCTTGTTCATGCGGATAAAATAGCACGAATCGCGGCCGAAAACAGCCGCGTTCACCGCTCGGTCAGCTTGAACTCGATGCGGCGGTTGCGCCTGTAGGCTTCATCGGTGGTGCCTGTCTCGATCGGCTGGAATTCGCCGAACCCGGCGGCCATCAGACGCTGCGGCTTCACGCCCTTGTCGATCAGATATTTCACCACCGTGGTGGCGCGCGCGACCGACAGATCCCAGTTCGATTTGAACTGCCCGCCGGTAATCGGACGCACGTCGGTGTGGCCATCGACGCGCAAGACCCAGGGGATGTCGGCAGGAATCTTCTGCTCGAGCTCGATCAAGGCGCTCGATACCTTGTCGAGCTCGCCACGGCCTTCCGGCAGCAGGTCGGCTTTGCCGGTGTCGAAGAACACCTCGGATTGCAGCACGAACCGGTCGCCGACGACGCGGATGTCGGGCCGGTTGCCGAGAATCTCACGCAGCTTGCCAAAGAAGTCGGAGCGGTACTTGGTCAGTTCCTGCACCTTCTGCGCCAGCGCCAGATTGAGCCGCTGGCCGAGATCGGCGATGCGGTTCTGCGATTCCTTGTCCTTCTTCTCGGACGCATCCAGCGCCTGCTCGATGGCGGCGAGCTGGCGGCGCAGCGCGGCGATCTGCTGGTTGAGCACCTCGACTTGCGCCAACGCGCCGGCGGAAATCTTCTTCTCGCCTTCGACCTGGCTCGACAGCGTGCCGATTTGGTTCTTTGCCTGCGCGGCACCGGCGCCCGCGCTGTCGGCGAGGCCCTTGTAGCGGTCGCGGTCGCCCTGCGCGGTGGCGAGCGAGGCCTGCAATTGCGCGAGCTGGTCTTCGAGATTGGCCTTGCCGGTCTTCTCCAGCGACAGGAGCTCGGTGAGCTGCGCGATCTGCGCATTCAGCCGGGTGAGGGCGGTGTCCTTGCCCTGGACTTCCTGCTGCAAATAGAACTGCACCACCACGAACACGGTGAGCAGGAAGATGATGCCGAGGATCAGCGTCGACAGCGCGTCGACGAATCCCGGCCAGTAGTTCATGCCGCTTTCGCCGCGGCGCGTTCGGGCAAGCGCCATTTACGCTCTCAACGGTTGACGTTCTCGCGCACCATGATCTCCAGCAGCCGCTTGATCTCGCGCTGCTGTTCGGCCTGGCTGTCGGCCCAGTCGCGGATCATCTGCTGTTCGGTGCGCATGTGGTGGACGAGGCCTTGGATCGCCTCCGCTAGATTGGCCATCGCGACGGTCGCGGGCTTGTTCGAACCTGCTTCGGTCATCGCTTCCTTGAGCTTGTCGATGGCCGTGCGCATCTCGTTGGAGAAACCGATGATGGCGCCGCCGGGCGTCGCAGGGTCGGCGGCCTGGTCGTAGACGGTGGTGGACAACCAATCCTCAAGCTCGGTGTAGAAACGGTTCTGCGCCTGGCTTGATTGCAGGTCGAGGAAGCCGAGGATCAGCGAGCCGGCGAGACCGAACAGCGACGACGAAAACGAAATGCCCATGCCGCTGAGCGGCGCGGCGAGACCTTCGCGCAATGAATCGAACATGGTGCCGGCATCGCCCGACGCCTTCAGGCCCTGGATGACGTTGCCGACCGAGCCGACGGTTTCGATCAGGCCCCAGAAGGTGCCGAGCAGGCCGAGGAAAACCAGCAGCCCGGTCATGTAGCGCGAAATGTCGCGCGCCTCGTCGAGGCGGGTCGCGATCGAGTCGAGAATGCCGCGCATCAGTTGCGACGACATCGCCATGCGGCCCATGCGGCTGCCGAGAATGGCCGCCATCGGCGCCAGCAGTACCGGCGGCCGGTCGACCGCGAGGCCGGGGTCGGCAAGGCGGAAATTGTTGACCCAGGAGATTTCCGGATAAAGCCGGATCACCTGCCGCACCGACAGGATGATGCCGATCAGCAGCACGCCGATGATGAGCGCGTTGAGGCCGGGATTGGCCATGAACGCGGTCTCGATCTGCTTGTGCAGCAGGAACGCAACCAGCCCGCACAGAACGACGAAAACCATCATCCGGAACAGGAAGATGCGGGGCGAGGACAGTTTGAGTGGGTCGAGTTCTTTCGCCATGCGTGATTAATACCGGGCCCGGCGGTCACTATGGCACAGCCACGTGACCGGGAAAAAGCAGAACTGGCCGGGGTAAGCGATAAAATCGCGGATTGAGTTTAAATTGCGGTGGCTCCTCACGCCTATACCGCCTGTTTCAGCACCCGCATGATCTCGCGCTGAATGGTCTCGTTACCCGCGACGATGTGCCCCTTGGCGAACATGGCGTCGCCGCCATCCAGATCGGTGACGAAGCCGCCGGCCTCGCGCACCAAAATCGTTCCGGCCGCCATGTCCCACGCTTTGAGGTCGCGTTCCCAATAGCCGTCGACCCGGCCGGCCGCGATCCAGGCGAGATCGAGCGCGGCGGCGCCGAAGCGGCGGAGCCCCGCGACGTTCTCCTGCATGGCGCCGGTCTCTCTTCGACCGAGCGCGAGGTCGCCGCGTCCGATATGCGGCAGCCCGCAGGCGACGACGCTGTCGGCAAGGCGCGTGCGCGCGGCGACGCGGATGCGCTGCTCGTTGAGGAACGCGCCCTTGCCGCGCTCGGCGAGAAACATCTCGTCATTGGCTGGATTGTAGACAAGGCCGGCGACGATGACGCCGTCGCGCTCGAGCGCGATCGAGATCGCGAATTGCGGGATGCCGTGCAGGAAATTCGTGGTGCCGTCGAGCGGATCGACGATCCAGGTGTGGGTCTTGTCGGCGCCCTCGCGGCGGCCGCCCTCCTCGCCGAGAAAGCTGTAGCCGGGACGCGCCTTGATCAATTCCTGATAGAGCGTTTCCTCCGCACGGCGGTCGGCGGCGGTGACGAAATTCGCCGGGCCCTTGAGCGAGACCTGCAGCTTTTCGAGTTCACCGAAGTCGCGCTTG
Source organism: Pseudolabrys sp. (assembly GCA_049680165.1). Taxonomy (GTDB): domain Bacteria; phylum Pseudomonadota; class Alphaproteobacteria; order Rhizobiales; family Xanthobacteraceae; genus Pseudolabrys. The sequence goes on along the minus strand of JBAUHH010000103.1, from coordinate 3,613 downwards.
AGCGCGCGCGCAGCTTTGCGCGCGGCCGCGATCATGACATTGAGCAATGCGGAGCGGAGCATGCCGTCGATCTTTTTTTCGGGCTTACGGGTCTGCCCGCGCGGCAGCCGCGCGTCAAGAGCGGTTGGGGGAGGCGGTCGCGAGCCAGAGCTTCGCCTTCTTTTCGGCGGCGTCACGCACTTCCTGGGGTTGCTTGGCGGCGTAGACGTCGAGGTCCGGATCGCCGTTGCCGCCGGCCTTGGCGATGATGTGCCATTTGACCGCCTCCGTCGGATCGGCGGTCATGCCGCGCCCGCTGGAGAGAATGTGCGCCATGCGGTTCTGCGCAATCGCGCTGCCGCGGCGCGCGGCGATCAACATCAACTGCGCCGCCGCGGTTTCATTCTTCGGCGTGCCCTCGCCGTTGAACTCCGCGATGGCGTATTCGACCATCGCCTCGAGCTTGCCGGCAAGCGACGCGCGGCCCATCAGCCGGATCGCTTCGGCGATGTTCTTGGTAACGCCACGCCCTTCCTTGTACATGGTGGCGAGCGCGTATTCGGCTTCGGCATTTCCGGCCTGCGCGGACGCGCGAAACAGTTCGGCGGCGCGCTTGAAGTCCTGCGGAAACTGCTGGCCTTGCATATAGAGCAGGCCGAGATCGTAGGCGGCGGAGGCGTGGCCGAGCTTGGCGGCCTCGTCGAGCAGCTTGGCGCCCGTATCGGGGTTGCGTGGACCACCGCGTCCTTCGAAGGAAAACATCGCCAGCGCGAACATGGCGTCGCGGTCGCCGTGGTCGGCGGCGAGCTTGAACCAGTGCGCCGCCTTGGTGTCGTCGCGTCCGACGCCCTGTCCGTTGGCGTAGAGCTCGCCGAGCAGCGTCATTGCCCGCGGGTCCTGCTTCTCCTCGGCGAGCTTCGTGGCGTCGGCGAACGCGGTCAGATAATAGCCGCGCTGGTAGGCGCCGAAGGCGACATCGGGCTCGCGCTGGCCGGCGGCGGGGGCAGGCGTCGAAGCGGGAGCAGCGGGCGCCTGCGCGAAAGCGGGCGAGGCGGCCGCGGCGGCAAGTGCTGCAGCCAAAAATACTGCGCTCGGCCGCGCCGCGATCATGCGGCCGTCTCCGGCAGGCTTAGTTGCTGTGCGGCCTGTGCGACGGTTTGCGCAATGTTGCCGGCCCAGACCCAATCGCCGAGCGCGACGAAATCGGCGCCGGCTATGGCGAGCGGCGCGATCTCATCGGCGTTTGCGGCGAAGCCGACGCAAGGTGGCTGGAAAACTTCGGCCCACCAGGCGACGCGCTCTTCGATTGCCGCGAAGCTTGGGCGGCTTCCGTCTTCGTCGGGCTCGCCGAACATCACGTAGTCGGCGCCCGCTTCGGCGGCGAGCATGGCGTCATGGCGCGTTGCAAGTCCGCCGGCGCCGGCGATGCGTTCGGGCTTGAGCGTTGCAAGCGCGCTGTTGAACGCGTCGATGCCGGACAGATGCGCGCCGTCGGCGCCCGCGCGGGCGACGAGCTCGACGCGCCCGCCGACGATGAGCGCCGCATCCTTGGCTTGCGCGACCGGCGCTAGCGCCTTGGCGCGGTTGATCAGCGTGCGCTCGTCCGCATCGGAGAGTCGCAACAGCACGGCCGCAATGTCGGCGGCGCCGAGTGCGGTGGCAAGATCGTTGGAGAACGCCGTTACGTCCGCCAGTCGCGGCGTGACGAGATAAAGACGCGGGGCAGGGCGCGGATCGGGCGGTTTCGGTCGCGAGGTCATGGGTTCTCGCATGGTAGCGCAATCGGGCGGAAAATTGACCGGCGGTCAGCCGCTGCGGTCGCACGTCGCGAAGCCGGCCACTTCGTGCCGTAACCGGCCGATTACGCTGTCCCAGTCGCCGGCCGCCGATTGCCGGAAGAGCCGGGCGGTCGGATACCAGGGACTGTCTTCGCGTTCGAGCAGCCAGCGCCAGTCGATGACGTGCGGCAATAAAATCCAGACCGGCTTGCCCATCGCGCCGGCGAGATGCGCGACGGCGGTATCGACCGCGATGACGAGATCGAGTGTTTCGATGACCGCCGCGGTGTCGGCGAAATCGATGAGGGCGTCCCCGGGCCGGACGAGCTGCGGAATTTTTTGGAGGCTCGCGAGATCGGCGGCGCGAAATTCTTTTTGCAGGCACACGAACTCGTACGCGGGATCCGACACCAGCGGCAAAAGACGTTCGAGCGCGATGGAACGGTTGTGGTCGTTCTTGTGCGTCGGCTTTCCCGACCAGGCCAGGCCGACGCGCGGCTTGCCGGACGTGCCCAGTCGCGCGCGCCATTTTGCAACGCGCTCGAGCGGCGCGCGCAGATAGGGAACGGCAGCGGGAATGGTTGCGAGCGTCGTCTTGAACGCGAGTGGCAGGCTCATCAGCGGGCAGTGCAGATCAAAGGCGGGAAGGGGCGCATTCCGGCTCACCAGCGCGGACGCGCCGTTAAAGCCGGTCAGCATTGGTTTCAATCCGTCCGGCACTTCCAGGATGACCGTCGCGCCCTCGGCGGCCACCATCGGCACGTAACGCACGAACTGGATGGCGTCGCCGAAACCTTGTTCTGAATGCAGCAGGATGGTCTTGCCGCGTATCGACTGCCCGCCCAGCCACAGCGGTTGCGGAAAATCGCGACGACCGGTTTCGATGGCGCGGCGCCAGCGCCATTCGTAATCGCGAAAGCCGCTCTCGAAGTCGCCGAGCAGCAGACTCAGCAACGCCTTGTTCCAATGCGCTTCCGCGAATTCCGGCTTCAGCGCGATCGCGCGCTCGAAGCTTTCCATCGCCTCGCCGAAACGGCCGAGATTGTGGAGCGCGTTGCCGCGGTTGACCAGCGCGTCGGCGTTGTCGGGCGTCAGCGCCAGCGCGCGCTCGTATTCGGCGAGCGCGTCGGCGTGGCGGTTGAGATCGAGCAGCACGTTGCCACGATTGTTGTGGGCGCCGGCATAATCCGGCTTGAGCGCGAGCGCGCGGTCGAAGCTCGCCAGTGCATCGTCCCGGCGGTTGAGGTCGCGCAGCGCGTTGCCACGATTGTTGTAGGCCTCGGCACAGTCCGGCTTGACCGCAATGGCCCGGTCGTAATCCGCCAGCGCCTCGGCCGCCTGCTCTTTCTCGAGCCATGCGTTGCCGCTGCCAATCAAGGCGTCGGCGTAATCCGGCTTGAGCGCCAAGGCCCCCGCGTAACTTGCGACCGCGTCGTCGAAGCGCCTGAGCGCGCGCAAAGCGGTGCCGCGGTTGCCGAAGGCTTCAGCAAAATCCGGCCGGCTGGCGAGCGCTTTGTCGTAGCTTGCAAGCGCATCCATGGGACGGTCGAGATCGAGCAGCGCATTGCCGCGGTTGACATGCGCGTCGGCATAATCGGGCTTGGCGGCAAGCGCACGCTCATAGCTCGCGAGCGCTTCGGCGGGCCGTTGCAGGTCACGCAAGGTGCTGCCGCGGTTGTTGAACATTTCGGCGTTGCCGGGCGCGAGTTCCTGCGCCTTGTCATAGCTTGCGAGCGCCTCCTCGTTCCGCCTCAGCATGCGCAGGCAGTTGCCGCGGCTGATCAGCGCCTCGGCGTAGCGCGGTCGCAGCGCGAGTGCGCGATCATAGCTCGCAAGCGCTTCGTCGAGCCGGCGCA
>JBAUHH010000102.1:0-3325 GCA_049680165.1 Pseudolabrys sp. | reverse complement strand
TCGGCAACCGCTTCGGCCGGCATTCCTTTTTCCGCCTGCGGCACCGGCACGGCGATCAGCCTGCGCGCGAGCCCGGTGAAATTGCGCAGGAAACCGGCGCAGTCCTTGGTCGCGAGCATGCCGGCGATGATCACCAGCGGGCGTGACACGCGCTCCTCGAGATCGGCGAGCGCGGCGGCAATCGCGCGCCCGCCCTCGGGATTGTGCCCGCCATCGAGCCACAGCTCGCTGCCCGGCGGCGCGAGTTCGACCAGCTTGCCATGCGCGAGCCGCTGCATGCGCGCCGGCCATTCGGCTTTCACCATGCCGGCTTCGTAGGCCGCTGGCGCGATCCGCATCGATTGCAGCGTGCGCAACGTCGCGATGGCGACGCCGGCATTCTCGAATTGATGGCGGCCGTAAAGCTTGGGCGCCGGAAGATCGATCAGGCCGGCTTCGTCCTGATAAACCAGCCGTCCGCGTTCTTCCGTGGCGGTCCAGTCCTCGCCAGCGATTTTCAGCGGCGCGCGCCACCGTGCCGCCTGCCGCTCGATCACGGCCAGCGCGGCGCGCGGCTGCGCGGCGATGATCGCCGGCACGCCGGGCTTGATGATGCCCGCCTTTTCGGCGGCAATTTTTTCAAGCGTGTCGCCGAGAAAATCGGTGTGGTCGATCGCGATCGGCGTGATGACAGTCGCCAGCGGCGCATCGATCACGTTGGTGGCGTCCAGCCGGCCGCCAAGGCCGACCTCCATCACCATCACGTCGGCGGGATGGCGCGCGAACAGCATCATGCCGACGGCAGTAGTGATCTCGAACACCGTGATCGGCGCGCCGGCATTGATGCGCTCGCACTCTTCCAGAGTTGCAGAAAGCTCTTCGTCGGAAACCAGAATACCCTCGTCTTTTGCCGCCAGGCGAAAGCGTTCGTTGAAGCGCACCAGATGCGGCGACGTGTAGGTGTGCACGCGCCGGCCGGAGGCCTCCAGGATCGCGCGCAGGAATGCAACCGTCGATCCCTTGCCGTTGGTGCCGGCGACATGAATCACCGGCGGCAGCTTGCGTTCCGGATTGCCGAGCGCGCTGAGCAGCCGCTGCACACGATCGAGCGACAGATCGATGCGCTTGGGATGCAGCGCGGTCAGCCGCGCGACGACGGAATCGATGGAACTCATGTTCTCATACTTTTACTTGTCATCACCGGGCCGGCGCGCAAGCGCCGTGACCCGGTGATCTCGATATATGTGGCACGACATTGCCCACCTAAGCGAGATGGCCGGGTCAAGCCCGGCCATGACAAGGCAGAGACGAGACTGTCACGCGTGCGCGGGAACTGGCAGTTGCGGCTGTCCGCCCGCGACCGGCGCCGACTTGGTCAGCACCCGGCACAGTTCGGCCAGCGTCTGCCGCAATTTGTGCCGGTGCACGACCATGTCCACCATGCCGTGCTCGGCGAGATATTCGGCGCGCTGGAAACCTTCCGGCAGTTTCTCGCGAATGGTTTGCTCGATCACGCGCGGGCCCGCAAAGCCGATCAACGCGCCCGGCTCCGCGATGTGCACGTCGCCGAGCATCGCGTAGGACGCCGTGACGCCGCCGGTGGTCGGGTTGGTGAGCACGACGATGTAGGGCTTCTTCGCCTCGCGCAGCATCTGCACCGCGACGGTCGTGCGCGGCAGTTGCATCAGCGAAAGAATGCCTTCCTGCATGCGCGCACCGCCAGAGGCCGCGAACATAATGAACGGCGTCTGCCGCTTCACCGCCGTTTCAAGCCCGGTGATGACCGCCTCGCCCGCCGCCATGCCGAGCGAGCCGCCCATGAAATCGAAATCCTGCACGCCGACCGTGACCGTCTGCGCCTCCAGCTTGCCAACGCCGACCTTCACCGCGTCCTGCATGCCGGTCTTGGTGCGCGCGTCCTTCAGTCGGTCGGCATAACGGCGCTCGTCACGAAAGCGCAGCGGATCGACCGGCACCTCCGGCATCGCGACGTCCTCGAACTCGCCGTTGTCGAACAGCGACTTCAAGCGCACGCTGGCGCTGATGCGCATGTGATAGTTCGAGCTTGGAATGACAAACTGGTTTGCCTCCACGTCCTTGTAGAAGACGAGCTGGCCGGTCTCGGGACATTTGATCCAGAGATTTTCCGGCACCTCGCGGCGCAGGAAGCTGCGAATCTTGGGCCGGACGACGTTGGAGATCCAGTTCATGTCCTTGTCATGCCCAGGCTTGACCCGGGCATCCATCGAGAATCGTGAACAAGCTTACTAGTTAGATGGATTGCCGGGTCAAGCCCGGCAATGACGCCTACCTTTATTTTTAACCGTGCTCCCGGCCTATTCCGCCGCCACCCGGCGGGCCGACCGCACACCCTCCGAAAGCGACGTGACGAGATCGGCGACCGCCTTGACGGTTGCGCCGGTCGCCTTGCCGTTCTTGTCGAGGCTGGCGCGCAGGGCATCGACCAGCGCCGAGCCGACCACGACGCCGTCGGCGCCTTCCGCGATAGCGCGCGCTTGCGCCGCGTTCTTGACGCCGAAACCGACCGCGACCGGCAATCTGGTGTGGCGCTTGATGCGCGCGACCGCGCTCGTCACTTTGCCCGCATCGGGCGTGGCAGCGCCGGTGATGCCGGTGATCGAGACGTAATAGACGAAGCCCGATGTGTTGCTCAGCACCGCCGGCAGGCGCTTGTCATCGGTGGTCGGCGTGGCGAGGCGGATGAAGTTGAGGCCAGATTTCAAGGCCGGAATGCAAAGCTCCTCGTCTTCCTCCGGCGGCAGATCGACGACGATGAGGCCGTCAACGCCCGCCGTTTTAGCGTCGGCGAGAAATTTATCGACGCCGTAAATGTAGATCGGGTTGTAGTAACCCATCAGCACGATCGGCGTGGCGTCGTCGCCCTTGCGGAATTCGCGCACCATCGCCAGCGTCTTCTTCATGTCCTGGCCGCCATGCAACGCGCGCACGCCGGCCGCCTGGATCGCGGGACCGTCCGCCATCGGATCGGTGAATGGCATGCCCAATTCGATCACGTCGGCGCCGGCTTTCGGCAGCGCCTTGGCGATGGCGAGCGCGGTGTCGTAATCGGGATCGCCCGCCATGGTGAAGCTCACCAGCGCGGCGCGGCCGTCTTTCCTGAGGTCAGCAAAACGCTTGTCGATGCGCGTGGTCATTTCGTTTTCCGCGCCAGGAACGCGGCAACCGAGTCGAGGTCCTTGTCGCCGCGGCCGGAGAGATTGATCACCATCAGATGGTCCTTGGGCTTCTTCGGCGCGAGCTCGATCAATTTGGCGAGCGCGTGCGCCGGCTCCAGCGCCGGGATGATGCCTTCGAGCTTGCTGCA
>JBAUHH010000101.1:0-6999 GCA_049680165.1 Pseudolabrys sp. | reverse complement strand
ATCTTGATGCAGGTATCGGTGCCCGGGATGTAATAGAACCCCGCGCCATACAGGCTGCAAATCTTCACGTACTGGACCGGTTTGGCCGACCGGCGGCACAAAATCGCCGGTTTTACGGAACGCTATGCGGCGCGAAGCGCCCCAACTGTCCGAAATTCTCCGATTGCATTCTCGGACGCTCGTGGGTCCGCCGATTGGCCAACAATTTGAGGCGCCACAGTTCCTCCGAATTACGCCCGATCAATGAGCGCATGACGACTAGGTATAGCGTAGGTCGCGCTCCGAACTGACGATTCCGGTTTGAAATCGCCGATGCCGCGACGATCGCAGGTCAATTTCGAATTTCGCGTAAATGAATCGAAACGGCGGCAGCCGAAGCCGCCGCCGTGTCACACGCGCTGGCGAAGATTTAGTTGGAAGTGTGGATCGTGGCGGCGCGATCCCGCCGTACGTCGTCGTTTGCGAAGTCGACGCCGGGAAACGCGACGACGTCCTGGATCAAATCCGCCGCGCCGGTCAGTGTCTCACGCGTGAGGTGGGCATAACGCTGCGTCGTGCGGGCGTGCAGGTGGCCAAGCAGCCCCTGCACGACATAAAGCGACACCCCGCGGTTCACCAGGAAGCTTGCGAATGAGTGCCGCAAGTCGTGCAGCCGGACGTCCTCCAGGCCGGCCCGGTTGCGAATGCGGTCCCACGGAAAAAACAGCGAAGCGCACGGCCGCCCATTGACCGGCGACGGGAAAACATACGGATTGTCATCGATGCGCGGCGTCGATGTCAGCAGCGCGATGGCCGACTGGTTCAAGGCGATGACGCGCGGACGTCCGGACTTCGATTTCGGCACCAGCAATGTCTTGTTCTTCCAGTCGATGAAGTCCCATTTCGCGAACGTGATCTCGCTGCGGCGCCCGCCGGTCAGCAGCAGCAGCATGATGGCGCGGGCGGCGGTCTGATTTTCGTCGATATGGATCGAGCGCACGAGGCTTTCCGCCTCGTCCTCGGTCAGGAAGCGATTGCGCTGAACGTCAGGGCCGGCGCTCAAGCCCGCGGCCGGATTTTCGGTGACGCCCGGCACTTTCCACTTGCGCGCGAGGTTGTACATGTAGCGCAGGATGACGATGACGCGGTTCATCGTGCCGGAGGCGTAGCCCTCGCCCCGCATCCGATTGACCAACTGGGAAATCGCGTCCGTGGTGATTTCGTCGAGCGCCAGCGCTCCGAGCTTCGGCAAAATATGGATGCGGAGAACGGTCTCGTCGGTCTGCCAGCTGGTTTTATAGGTGCGCACAAACGGCAAATAACGGTCGCGGGCGAAGTGCGCGAGCTGCGGGACCGCCCGCGCCTCGCGCCGTTTCTTCTGCGGATCGGTGCCCAGCAGCGCTTCCGCCAGGATCTGGCGCGCCTTGCGCCGCGCCTGATCGAGGGAAAGCACGTCGACCGGCCCGATCTTGTACTGGCGCTCGCGCGCCCGGTCGTCGGTGTAGCGCTGATAATAGGTCTTGCCACCGGAGCAGCGGACTTCGAGCAGGAACCCGCGCTGACCTATGTCGAAAAAATCGACTTTCCTTCGCCCGGGCGGGCAAAGCGCATTGCGCACAAAACTCGCAGACAACGCGACAGAAGGCATAAACCCCACGCACCGTTTGACGGCTTTATCTTCCCCGCCTTCCGCATTACGGAGTTGTTAAGTAACCGTTTATACGAAAGCTTAAGATATAAATTCCTCATAAATTCTGGTGCATTAATACCGGCTTAGCAAGCATAAATCGTATTTTATGATCTTGAATACGTAATATGTGCGGTGACGGCTGTCTTCCGCACGAATCCATTGCGTTACAGTGACTTATGGCTGTATTCGTCGAAATGTCTGTAATATACGTCCCACCATCCGGTGCACACGTCATGCCAATACAACCGCGCTGAAACGGCGCGATCGCAGCACATGTCCGGCACTGTGAGGTGACCTGGTCGGGGCGGCAGGATTCGAACCTGCGACCCTCTGCTCCCAAAGCAGATGCGCTACCGGGCTGCGCTACGCCCCGACAGGCGAGGCGATACACGCTTCATCTTGGGCCAGCAAGATGAGGGGCCGCCAAGCCGCTAATGGTGGGTGAAAATCGGATGCGCCACCCGGTCGCCGGGCGCAATGCCGAGCTTGCGCGCGGTGCCGGCGATAACCTCCAGCACTGCCAGCACTGGCCCTCCCGACGGAACCAGTTTTTTCGACAGCGGCGTCGTGTTCTCGGCAATCCGCAGGATCCGCCCGTCCGCGCGAATGAAAATCATGTCGAGCGAAATGTAAGTGTTCTCCATCCAGAAATTGACCGGCTCTTCCCGCTTGAAATCGAACAGCATGCCGGTGCCTTCCGGCAACGACTTGCGGAACATCAGGCCGCGGGCGCGGTCGGCATCATTTTCGGCGATCTCGACCGAGAAAACGTGGACGCCGGTCTTGCTGGCAATCTCGAGCGTCTGCGTGCCGGCGGCATGCGCCGGTGCGGCACCGGCTAGCAAAGCTACGAAAACGAGGGGAATCCACCGCAAGGCGCGCATACCCTCGCCTTTACGCGTACGCGTTTGAGGCGGCAATGGGAAAATCGCCGGTCGAAGCGGGCGGACGGACGGCCTAGTGCGAGATCAACCCGTGCGGCCCACCGTCGGGGCGAACTTCGGCCGCCATCAGGCCCTTCGGCCCGGGCCCAAAGCGCACCAGCACTGTTTGCCCCGGCCGCAGTTCGGCGATGCCGTAGCGGCGCAGCGTTTCCATGTGCACGAAGATGTCGGGCGTGCCCTCGCCGCGCGTCAGGAAGCCGAATCCGCGCAGCCGGTTGAACCATTTCACCTGCGCGCGCTCGAGCCCGCTGGTCGGGGTCACCGTCACATGAGTCCGCGGCGGCGGCATTTGCGCCGGGTGCACCGCGGTCGACTCGTCCATCGACAGGATGCGGAACGCCTGCAGCCCCTTCGGACGTTGCAGCGCCTCGCAGACAACGCGCGCGCCTTCGTAGGCCGTCTGGTACCCGTCGCGGCGCAGGCAGGTCACGTGCAGCAGCACGTCCGCCATGCCGTTATCGGGAATGATGAAACCAAAACCCTTCGAGACGTCGAACCATTTGATCACGCCTGAAAGTTCGATCAGGCTGGCTGTCGTGTCGTCGACGAGTTCTCTGACCGTATTTGGTCCGAGGTGTGCCCCTGGCATTTTCGATTCAAAATCGTCGGACGCCATGACGTCGCAACGCCGCCGTAGTTGTGGCGCCTCTTCAAGGGCGCTTCGACGAATCTGTGAATCGAAGATAACACCCGGCCTAGAAGCGCAAAGTGCAAAATGTGCTTGCGCACAGACTATGCACAACGGAAGTCCTTGCGAATCAGTGTCCGATGAAGGGTCCGAGCACGTCACCGATATCGTGTCGCACGACCAAATCTGCAAACTCATCGAAGTCGGTTGGCTCGCGATTGATGATGACAAGACGCGCGCCATTTCGTTTCGCCATCAAGGGAAAACCCGCGGCCGGCCACACCACCAATGAGGAGCCGATGGCAAGAAACAGGTCGCATTCCATCGTCAATTCCTCCGCGCGGCGCATGGGTTCGACGGGCATCGCCTGCCCGAACGACACCGTCGCGGTTTTTATGTAGCCGCCGCACGCGTTGCACTCGGGCGCGCGCGCATCCGCCTCGAATTTCTTCCGCACCCACGACAATTCGTAGCGTTCCGCGCATTCAAGGCACAGCGCGTAGGTCGTATTGCCGTGCAGTTCGACGATGTCCTGAGCGGCAATGCCCGAAGCCTGATGCAGGTTGTCGATATTCTGTGTCACCAGCGCCGGCACTTTGCCGGCACGGTAAAGACTTGCCAGCGCGAGGTGCCCGCGGCCGGGTTTTGCCTTGGAAAAACTCTCTTCCATGGCGAAGCGGCGGCGCCAAGTCTCGTCGCGCATGTCCTGATTCGCCAGAAAGGCATCGAAGGGGATCGGCTGGTTCTTGGTCCACAGCCCGCCGGGCGACCGGAAGTCCGGAATGCCGCACTCGGTCGAGATCCCTGCCCCCGTAAAGGGCAGGACGACGCTCGCCCCTTCCAGCAGTTCGCCCAGACCCGAAATAGCCGTCGGCAGATCGCCCGCAATCATTATTGTATAGTCACGGCCAAGAGAGCCGCCCCAGTACCAAGAGGTTATCCATGCGATATCTGCACACCATGCTGCGCGTACGCAATCTCGACGCCGCGCTCGATTTTTATTGCAACAAGCTCGGTCTCACGGAGGTCCGCCGGCGGGTCGACGACAAAAACAAATATACGCTCGTGTTCCTCGCGGGACCCGAGGACGAGAAGCTGGTGAGCGACAGCAAGAAGCAGGGTCGCGACGCGCCGCTGGTGGAACTCACCTACAACTGGGATAGCGAGGACTACGGCGAGGCGCGCTATTTCGGCCATCTCGCTTACGAGGTGGACGACATTTATGCGACTTGCGATCGGCTTATGAAGGCCGGCGTAACCATCAACCGGCCCCCGCGCGACGGCGTGATGGCCTTCGTGCGCTCTCCGGACAAGCACTCCATCGAGTTGCTGCAAAAGGGCGAGGCGAAGGAGCCACAGGAACCGTGGAAATCAATGCCGAACACCGGCAAATGGTAAATCAAAACCGGCAAGCGCTCGCTTGCCGGTACTCCTGAAGCTCATTATACCTCGCCGCGCCTCGCGGCTTCGCGCGAGCTTAGCGCCCTTCGTCTAGCGGTCCAGGACGCCGCCCTTTCACGGCGGAAACAGGGGTTCGATTCCCCTAGGGCGCGCCATAATGACGCAACGTCAGACATGGCTGTTATGCGAAGAACACCTGATTCCACGGGCATTTTTAATGGAAAAAATACGGGCCGAATTCGTTATCGCGCGTTAGCGTCCGAACGCCTTGTGATGTGCTCCGAAGGAGCGTCAGGCCATGATGAAAAGCAAAAATGTGGTCGCAGCACTGCGTCGCGACGTGTCGTTCGTCTGGCACGCGGTGATCGCCGTTGTTTTCATTGGCTTCGCCAGCCTCGCGGTGGCGGCGGCCCTGCTTGACCTGATATCGATCCGCCACTAGCCCGGCGGTGACCGCTCACGATTGCGGTGGCGGGTAGCAATGCGCCCGTCCGTTGAAATCCTGCACACGGTATTGCGTGCGGCTGTCCCTCGCCGCTTCCAGATAATTCGGGCCGACCGGCGACTTGCCATAGCCGCCGGGAATATCGAGCACGTAAGTCGGCTGGCAAAGACCTGACAGGCGCCCATGCAAAGCGCGCATTAGATTTTGGCCGGCCGCGATGTCGGTGCGTAGATGCGCCGTACCCGGGGCCAGATCGCCGTGGTGCAAATAATACGGCTTGATGCGGCACTCGACCAAAGCGCGCATCAGCGCGCCGAGAACTTCAGGTTGGTCGTTCACGCCGGCCAGCAGCACAGACTGGCTCAGCATCGGGATGCCGGCATCGACGATGCGGGCGCAGGCGGTGCGCGCCGCGGGCGTCAGCTCGCGCGGATGATTGACGTGCACGGCCACATAGATCGCCTTGCCCGCTACCTTCATTGCCCGGACCAGATCCCGCGAAATGCGTTCGGGATCGGCGATCGGCACGCGCGTGTGGAAGCGCACGACCTTCACGTGCTCGATTGCCGCGAGCGCCGTCATCACCGCGCGCAACCGCCGCGGCGACAGCACCAGCGGATCGCCTCCGGTCAGAATCACCTCCCAGATTTCGGCATGAGCGCGGATGTAGTCCATCGCCGCGCTCAGGGCCTTGGCCGACAGCGCATTCGGCTTGCCGGGGCCAACCATTTCGCGGCGGAAGCAGAAGCGGCAATAAACCGCGCAGACATGAACGAGCTTGAGCAGCACCCGATCGGGATACCGGTGCACGATACCGTCGACCGGGCTATGGGCGTCGTCGCCGATCGGATCAGCGTTTTCCTCAGGTTGGACGACAAGCTCGGCCGCGTCGGGCACAAACTGGCGCGCGATCGGATCGTGCGGATCCGATTCATCGATCAATGCGGCCAGCGCGGGCGGCAGCGCCACCGCATAGCGGGCGGCAACCTTTTCCAGATCGGCCAATCGTGCGGCGGGCGCGAGCCCCTGCTCGATGAATTGCGCCGGCTCGCGTAAGGTCACGGGTCTCATGGCCTGGGTCCTTGTGTGCTTGGTCTTGTGTTCTTGGCTTTGCATTTCACGGTTCGACGACCGGCGTCCATAACACCTGATCGATACGCTGCGCGCCGGTCGCCAGCATGACCAGCCGGTCGAAGCCGAGCGCGATGCCGCTCGCTTGCGGCATGCGCGCGAGCGCGGCCAGAAAATCTTCGTCGATCGGATAGCGCCCGCCGTGGATGCGCTGCTTCTCTGCCATCGCCATCTCGAAACGGCGGCGCTGCTCGACCACATCGGTCAGTTCGCCAAAGGCGTTGGCAAGTTCGACGCCGCAGGCATAAAGCTCAAAACGCTCCGCAACCTTTGGATCGCCCAGCTTCGGACGGGCCAGCGCGGCTTGCGTGATCGGGTATTCGCAGAGAATTGTGGCGCGGCCGTTTCCAAGCTGCGGCTCGACCCTCTCCGCCAAAATCCGGCTGAAAATATCGCCCCAGTCGTCGTCGGCCGCGACGTCGACGCCAGCAGATTTTGACGCCGCCGCAAGTTTCGCGCGATCGCCTTCGGTCCCGGAGACTGTCGAGAGCAAATCGATGCCGGCATGACGCTTGAATGCCTCGGCGACCGTCAGCCGTTCTGGCGCCGCGAACGGATCGATCAACCGGTCGCGGTAGCTGAAACGTTTGGTCTCGGCCGCGCGCGCCGCTTCCGCCAACAGCGCCACGCAATCGTCCATCAACGCCTCGTACGGCTCGTTCGCGCGATACCACTCGAGCAGCGTGAACTCGGGGTGGTGCAACGGCCCGCGCTCGCGATTGCGGAACACGCGAGCAAAATCGAAAATGCGTTTCTCGCCGGCGCTCAGCAGCTTCTTGCA
>JBAUHH010000100.1:0-4827 GCA_049680165.1 Pseudolabrys sp. | reverse complement strand
CGGCGCCGTGACGGCCGAGCACGTCGTGATGCAGCGTGCGGCCCTCGCGCAGCGGCACGCGCGTCAAGCCGCGCTTGGCCGCCTCGGTCGCCTTGCGGATCGCTTCCGGCACTTCGCGCGCCTTGCCGTGACCAAAACCGACCCGGCCCTTCTGATCGCCGACGACAACCAGCGCGGCGAAGCCGAACCGGCGGCCGCCCTTGACCACCTTGGCCACGCGGTTGATGTGGACGAGCTTGTCCGTGAATTCGCTGTCGCGCTCTTCGCGGCCGCCGCGATCTCGCCGCGGCTCTCGTCGGGGTTCATGTGCCATAGTCAGACCAATCCATTGCGAATTAGAAGTTGAGGCCGCCTTCGCGCGCAGCGTCGGCCAGCGCCTTGATGCGTCCGTGATAGAGATAACCGCCGCGGTCGAACACGACGTCCTTGATGCCCTTCTCCTTGGCGCGCTCGGCGATCAGTTTGCCGACCGCCTTGGCTGCGTCGATGTTGGCGCCGGTCTTGCCGCCCTCGCGCGTGGTCTTTTCGACCGACGAGGCGGCGGCCAACGTCTCGCCCTTCACGTCGTCGATGAGCTGGACGTAGATATGCTTGGAGGACCGGAATACGGAGAGACGCGCGCGGTTGTTAGCCGCAAGCTTGATCTTGCGGCGCACAGTTGCCGTCCGTCGCGCGGTCCGGTCACTTAATCTCGACATTGCGCGTCCTCACTTCTTCTTGCCTTCTTTGCGGAAGATGTATTCGCCGGCATAGCGAACGCCCTTGCCCTTGTAGGGCTCCGGCGGGCGGAAGCCGCGGATTTCAGCCGCGACGTGGCCGACTTTCTGCTTGTCGGTGCCGGTGACGACGATTTCCGTCGGCTTGGGCGTCGCGATCGCGATGCCTTCCGGGATTGGAAAGGCGATGTCGTGGCTGAAGCCGAGTTGCAACTGCAGAGTCTTGCCCTGCACCGCCGCGCGGAAACCTACGCCGTTGATCTCAAGGCGCTCCTCGAAGCCCTTAGTGACGCCCGCCATCAAATTGGCGACCAGCGTGCGCGAGGTGCCCCACATCGAGCGAGCGCGCTTGGTCTCGTTGCGCGGGTCGAGCTTGACCCCGCTCTTGTCGACCTTCGCGGTGACGTCGTCGTGCAATACCAGTTGCAAGGCGCCTTTCGGCCCCTTCACCTTGACCGTCTGCCCTTCCACATTGGCGGTGACGCCGGAAGGGATTGCGACGGCTCTTTTGCCGATACGGGACATTAGAAGCTCATCCGTTCAGTTTGACTCACGTGCATCCCTAACATTTTCTCATTGCGCATGATCTTGCCCGAAAACCGGTTCCCACTTTTCGGGATCATGCGCTAGAACACCGTACAGATGATTTCGCCGCCGACATTGGCTTCGCGTGCGTCGTGGTCAGCCATCACGCCTTTCGGCGTCGACAGGATCGCTACGCCGAGACCGTTGTTGATGCGCGGCAGCGCGCGCACCGAGGCGTAGACGCGCCGGCCGGGCTTGGACACCCGCGAAATCTCGCGGATCACCGGCTCGCCATCGAAATATTTCAGCTCGATCTCGATCTCGTTGCGCCCGCCCGCGTGCGCCACGCTGGCATAGCCGCGGATGTAGCCCTCGGTTTTGAGCACCTCGAGCACGCGCTCGCGCTGCTTGGAGCCCGGCATGGACACCTTGGACTTGTTCCGCATCTGCGCGTTACGGATGCGGGCAATCATGTCGCCGATTGGATCGTTCACAGCCATGCGATCCTCCTCACCAGCTCGATTTCACGAGGCCGGGGATCAGGCCTTTCGACCCAAGATCGCGCAGCGCGATACGGCTCAGGCGGTGCTTGCGGTAATAGGCGCGCGGACGGCCGGTCAGCTCGCAGCGGTTGCGAATGCGGGTGGCCGACGAATTTCGCGGCAGTTCGGCAAGCTTGAGAGTCGCGGCGAAACGGTCTTCCATCGGCAGCTTCTTGTCGCGCGCGATCGCCTTGAGCTTCTTACGGCGGTTGGCGAATTTCTTCGACATCCTGCGCCGCCGGTTGTTCTTCTCGATCGAACTCTTCTTCGCCATACTTGTCGCTCCTTAGGTTCCGCGTTTGACGGGCGTTAAGCCCCTCACTGCCGGAACGGGAAATTGAAAGCGTTCATCAGCGCGCGCGCTTCGTCGTCGTTGCGCGCGTTGGTGCAGACAGTGATATCGAGGCCCCAGACATCGGTCGCCTTGTCGAAATCGATCTCCGGGAAAACGATGTGTTCCTTGATGCCGATGGTGAAATTGCCGCGGCCGTCGAAGCTCTTCGGATTGAGCCCGCGGAAGTCGCGCACGCGCGGCAGCGCGATGTTCACCAGCCGGTCGATGAAGTCGTACATGCGCGATTTGCGCAGCGTCACCTTGCAGCCGATCGCCTGGCCGTCGCGCAGCTTGTAGGTCGCGATCGACTTGCGCGCCTTGGTGATGACGGCCTTTTGGCCGGCGATCAGCGACAGGTCGGCCGCGGCGGAATCGACTTTCTTCTTGTCGGCGACGCCCTCGCCGATGCCCATGTTGAGCACGATCTTGGTGATCGAGGGCACCTGCATGCGATTGGTGTAGCCGAACTGCTTGGTCAGCTCGCCGCGAATGACCTGGTCGAAATGCGTCTTCAGGCGCGCGACGTAATCCGAACGCTCGCGCGGCTGCTTTTCCTTCGGCGCGGCGGCGGCCTTCGCCGCGGCTGCGTGCGCCTGCTTCTTTTCAGCCTTGGCGTCCGCCTTGGCCTTGGCGGCTTGATCGGTTTCAGCCATCGATCTCAACTCCCGAACGCTTGGCGATGCGCACTTTCTTGCGCCCGGCGCCCTCGCCGACGAACTTGAAGCCGATACGGGTCGGCTTGCCGTCCTTGGGATCGGCCACCGCCAGGTTGGACAGGTGGATCGATCCCTCCTTGGAGATGATGCCGCCTTCCTGCTGGGCGGTCTGGCGCTGGTGGCGCTTGACCATGTTGATGCCGCGCACGAGCGCGCGGTTGTCGGCAACGCGCACCTCGACCACCTCGCCGGTGCGGCCTTTGTCGCGGCCCGTGAGCACCACCACCTTGTCGCCCTTCCGGATCTTCGCGGCCATCACAGCACCTCCGGCGCGAGCGAAATGATCTTCATGTGGTTCTTGGCGCGCAATTCGCGCGGCACCGGCCCGAAGATGCGGGTGCCGACCGGCTCCAACTGCGGCGTGATCAGCACGGCGGCGTTGCGGTCGAAGCGGATGACCGAGCCGTCCGGGCGCTTGATGTCCTTGGAGATGCGCACCAAGACGGCCTTCATCACCTCGCCTTTTTTCACGCGGCCGCGCGGAATTGCTTCCTTCACCGACACGACGATGACGTCGCCGATGGTGGCGTATTTCCGCTTCGAGCCGCCCAGCACCTTGATGCACATGACGCGACGCGCGCCGGAATTGTCCGCCACGTCGAGGTTGGTTTGCATCTGGATCATGATGCTGTCCCCGTGATCTTTGCGCGCATTCGCCTCACTGCACTTTCTTTTTCTTCTCGCCCTGGGTCACTTGCCAGCGCTTAAGCTTGGAAATCGGCCGCCGCTCCTCGATCCACACGATGTCCCCGACCGAGAATTCGTTCTTCTCGTCGTGCGCGTGATATTTCTTCGACCGGCGAACGGTCTTCTTCATCTGCGGATGGGTAAAACGCCGCTCTACGCGCACGACAACGGTCTTGTCCTGCTTGTCGCTGACGACCACGCCCTGGAGCGTACGCTTCGGCATCTAAAACCCCTTACTTCGATTTCTTCGCGGCGGTCTTCTTCGCGCCAGCCTTGCGGCTTTTCGCGGACTGCGGCTTCTTCGATTTCGGCTTATCGGTTTTCGGCTTATCGGCCTTCGGCTTTGCGACCTTGGGCTTCGGCTCCGCTTTCGGCGCAGGAGCAGCAACGGCCTTCGGCTCAGGCTCGGGCATTCCAGCGCGCTTTTGCGCGGCAATCGTCTTCATGCGCGCGATGTCGCGGCGGATGACGCGCACGCGCGAGGTATTCTCGAGCTGCCCGGTCGCCCGCTGAAAGCGCAGATTGAACTGCTCCTTCTTGAGCTTGAGCACCTCGTCGTCGAGTTGGTCGATCGTCATCGCTCTGACGTCTGCGGCTTTCATGGCGTTACTCGGCGATGCGTTCGATGAAACGGGTCTTGACCGGAAGCTTGGCGGCGGCGAGCGCCAGCGCTTCCTTGGCGATGGCGATCGGAACGCCGTCCACCTCGAAGATGATGCGGCCCGGCTTCACGCGGCACACCCACAATTCCGGCGTGCCCTTGCCCTTGCCCATGCGCACTTCGATCGGCTTCTTCGAGACCGGTACGTCCGGGAAGATGCGGATCCACACCCGCCCCGACCGCTTCATGAAGCGGGTGAGCGCGCGGCGCGCGGCTTCGATCTGGCGCGCGGTGACGCGCTCGGGCTCGAGCGCCTTCAAGCCGTATTGGCCGAAGGCGAGCGTGGCGCCCGACGTCGCGAGGCCGTGGATGCGGCCCTTGTGCGCCTTGCGGAATTTGGTTCGGATCGGTTGCAGCATGACTTAATTCGTTATCCCTCTCAGGCCGCGGTTTCGCGGCGCGGACGGCCGGCATCGCCTTCGGCGAGCTTCTTGTCCTGCGCCATCGGATCGTGCTCGAGCACTTCGCCCTTGAAGATCCAGACCTTGACGCCGCAGGTGCCGTAGGTGGTGAACGCGGTGGCAACGCCGTAATCGACGTCGGCGCGCAACGTGTGCAGCGGCACGCGGCCTTCGCGATACCACTCCGTGCGCGCGATCTCGGCGCCGCCGAGACGGCCGGCGCAGTTGATACGGATGCCTTCCGC
>JBAUHH010000099.1:0-2188 GCA_049680165.1 Pseudolabrys sp. | reverse complement strand
GACCGCCTGCTGGTGTTTAAGCCCGGCGACGCGGTGAGCGTCACCGCCGTCCGCGACGCGCACTTCGTCATCGTCGGCGGCGCCGCAATGGATGGACCGCGCCACATCTGGTGGAATTTCGTCTCGTCCCGGAAAGAGCGCATCGAGCAGGCCAAAGCCGAATGGAAAGCCGGCCATTTCGGCAAGGTGCCGGGTGATGAGATCGAATTCATCCCGCTGCCTGAGAAATAATAAAGCAGCGGCTCTCACCTACTCCGCTCGTCCCCGCGGAAGCGGGGACCCAGCTAGGCCCCGAATTGCGGTTCCTGGATTCCCGCTTGCGCGGGAATGAGCGGACGGAGTGCCTTTCGCGCTAGACAACTATTTCTTCGGCAAATCCAGCCGGATGTGCAGCTCCTTGAGCTGCTTTTGCGTCACCTCGGAAGGCGCGCCCATCATCAGGTCTTCGGCGCGCTGGTTCATCGGGAACAGCACGACCTCGCGCAGGTTTTCTTCGCCCGCGAGCAGCATGACGATGCGATCGATGCCGGGCGCGATGCCGCCGTGCGGCGGCGCGCCATAGGACAGCGCGTTGAGCATGCCGCCGAACTGGCTTTCCAGCTCGGTTTCGCTGTAGCCGGCGATCGCAAACGCCTTCTTCATAATGTCGGGGCGATGATTGCGGATGGCGCCGGACGACAGCTCCACCCCGTTGCAGACGATGTCGTACTGGAACGCCTTGATCGACAGAATCTTGTCCTGGTCGTTCGTATCGAGCGCGAGGAATTCAACGGCGCCCATGTTCGGCATCGAAAACGGGTTGTGGGAAAAGTCGATCTTCTTTTCCTCGTCGTGCCACTCGTACATCGGGAAATCGACGATCCAGCAAAGTTCGAAGCGATCCTTGACGATCAGGCCAAGCTCCTCACCGACTTTGGTGCGCGCGGGGCCGGCGAACTTGACGAAATCCTTCGGCCGTCCGGCGATGAAGAAGCAGGCATCGCCTTCCTCTAAGCCAAGTTGCTCCGCAATGGTCTGGCTGCGTTCCGGACCAATATTTTTTGCCAATGGTCCAACAGCCTCAACTCCTTCTAACCACTTCGACCTCAAGCTTTCCGCTTCGCTGACTCGTCCTTCTTGAAGAGCCTTATCAATCCCCCACCTCAGCATCTTAAAATCAACTGTCGTTAACGCCTCAGAGCGCTTACGCCAGAAGATGTAGCCGAGGCCGGGCTGGCCCTCGCCTTGTGCCCACGAATTCATGCGGTCGCAGAAGGCGCGGTTGCCGCCGCCTTTCGCCGGGATCGCCCAGACCGCGTTGCCTTCCGTCTCCAGAATTTTCGCGAAGATCTTGAAACCGGAGCCGCGGAAAGCTTCGCTCACGTCCTGCATCTCGATCGGATTACGCAGGTCCGGCTTGTCGGTGCCGTACTTCCGCAGCGCCTCAGCGTAAGGGATCAGCGGAAATTTCTGCGTCACCGGCTTGCCGGCGGCGAATTCCTCGAACACGCCGCGGATCACCGGCTCGACCGCCGCGAACACGTCCTCTTGCGTGACGAAGCTCATCTCGAGATCGAGCTGGTAGAACTCGCCGGGCGAGCGGTCGGCGCGCGCGTCCTCGTCGCGGAAGCACGGCGCGATCTGGAAATAGCGGTCGAAGCCGGCGACCATGATGAGCTGCTTGAACTGCTGCGGCGCCTGCGGCAGCGCGTAGAATTTTCCCGGATGCAGGCGCGACGGCACCAGATAGTCGCGCGCGCCTTCCGGCGACGACGCCGTCAAGATCGGCGTCTGGAATTCGAAGAAGCCGCCTTCCTTCATGCGCCGGCGGATCGAGTCGATCACACGCCCACGCAGCATGATGTTGTTGTGCAGGTGCTCGCGGCGCAGGTCGAGGAAGCGGTATTTGAGCCGGATATCTTCCGGATAATCGGCCTCGCCGAACACCGGCATCGGCAACTCGGCCGCGGGGCCGAGCACTTCGATCTCGCGGATATAGACCTCGACCAGGCCGGTTGGCAGCTCGGGATTTTCCGTGCCGGCCGGGCGCGGACGCACCTTGCCGTCGATACGCACCACCCACTCCGAACGCAGCTTCTCGGCCTGCTTGAACGCCGGACTGTCGGGATCGGCCACGACCTGCGTGAGGCCGTAATGGTCGCGCATGTCGATGAACAGCACGCCGCCGTGGTCGCGGATGCGGTGGCAC
>JBAUHH010000098.1:0-4141 GCA_049680165.1 Pseudolabrys sp. | reverse complement strand
CGACATCAGGCGGCACGGCCTGCCCTGGAGATCTTTATGGACAGACGAAACGCTGCCTCGAGATCATCGAGAAAGCCATCAACGACGCCGGCGGCAAGCGCGAGCACATCGTGCGCACGCGCATGTTTTTAAAAGACATGAAAGGCTGGGAAGATGCCGGCCGCGCGCACGGCGAATTTTTCAAGGACATCCGCCCGGCCTCGACGATGATCCAGATCGTGCAGGCGATCGATCCGTCCTGGCTGATCGAGATCGAGGCGGACGCCATCGTTCCCTGACTGCCGGTCGGTCCCTCTGACCGCTGGCGCTTGCCGTCAAGTTGCGCGAAACTCGCGCCAACGGAACGTCCAGGGAGGACGCCATGGCCTACACCCTCGATCAATTCATTGCCGATTGCCGCAGCAGCCTGTCGCGCGATCCAGGTCTCGCCGGACGCGAGGAAGTGCGCGTCAATCTTGAGAAGCTGCTCGGCAACGCCGAGTTCGTGCGCGAATATTGCGGCGACGGCGCCCCGCAAGGGCTGAAGGTGCTGTACGAAGACGACAAGCTCGGCTTCCAGGTTCTCGCGCACATCAACGACAAGGCGCGCGTCTCGCCGCCGCACGACCACGGCGACTCCTGGGCGATCTACGGCCAGGCCACCAAGTACACCGACATGACCGAATGGGAGCGCACCGACAAAGGCGACGGCAAGCACGCCGAGCTAAAGCCGGTGAAGAAATACCGCCTCAACCCCGGTCACGCCGGCATCTATCAGGACGGCACCATCCACTCGATCGACTATCCGGACTACGCCCGCTTCATCCGCGTCACCGGCACCAATCTCGACAAGATCGATCGCGTGAAATTCGACCTGAAGACCGGCGAAGTCCAGCCGATGTACACCCAGCGCGCGACGTAGCTTCTCGTCATTGCCGGGCCGCCGCAGCAGCGGCGTGACCCGGCAATCCATCATCGCGTGAAAAGGATGGATGCGCGGGTCAAGCCCGCGCATGACAGGCGAGAGATCATGACAACCAACAATCCCCTCCACCCCATCGCATCCGCCGCCGTCAAAGCCATGCTCGGCGACGGGCAAGAATTGGCGCTGATCGACGTGCGCGAGGAGCTGATCTTCTCGCGCAATCATCTTTTATGGGCGCGCTCGGTGCCGCTGAGCCGGCTCGAATTGCGCTTCGCGCAACTGGTGCCGCGGCGCTCAACCCGCATCGTGCTCTGCGACGACAACGACGGGCTCGTGCAACGCGCCGCCGCAATCCTTGCCCATGCCGGTTACACGGACATTTCTTATCTCGACGGCGGCGTCGCGGCTTGGGCGCAAGCCGGCTTCGAGTTGTTTTCTGGGGTCCACGTGCCGAGCAAGGCGTTCGGCGAATTCATCGAGCACCAGAACGGCACGCCGAACATCGGCGCCGATGAGCTCCACGAATTGCAGTGCGCGGAAACGAACATGGTCGTGCTCGATAGCCGGCCATTCGACGAATATTCGCGCATCTCGATTCCCGGCGGCATCAACGTGCCGGGCGCCGAGCTGGTGTTGCGCGTGCACGATATCGCGCCCTCGCCAGACACGCTGATCGTGGTCAATTGCGCCGGCCGCACGCGCAGCATCATCGGCGCGCAGTCGCTGATCAACGCCGGCGTGCCGAACAAGGTGGTCGCGCTGCGCAACGGCACCATGGGCTGGCATCTCGCGGGGCTGACCTGCGATAAGGGCAAGGACAAGCGCGCGCCGGACGTCAGCGGCTCGGGGCTCGCCTGGGCAAAGACAAAAGCCAGCGAGGTCGCGCGCCGCTTCGGCATCGAGCGAATCGACCGGGCCACGCTCGACAAGTTGCACAACGACACATCGCGCACGCTCTATATCCTGGACGTGCGCGATCCCGCCGACTACGAAGCCGGCCATGTGCCGGGCGCCCTCTCCGCGCCGGGCGGCCAGCTGGTGCAGGCGACCGATCAATACGCCGGCACGCTCGGCGCGCGTCTCGTGCTGTGCGACGACAGGCAAGTGCGCGCCGTGATGACCGCGTCGTGGCTCAAGCAAATGGGCTGGCGCGACGTCGCCGTGTTCACCGAAGCCGGCACGGAAATAGGCATGCCGCCGCGCGAAATCCTCGGCACGCCGCCGGCGGCCGCGGCGGTCGATTGCTCCGCGGCCATCGCGATCGACGACGTGACCGTGATCGATCTCTCGCGCAGCCCGGACTACCGCAAGGGCCACATCCCCGGCGCCTGGTTCGCCATCCGCTCGCGGCTCGACAAGGCGATGGCGAAAATCCCGCAGCACGGCGATTTCGTGCTCACCTCGGAAGACGGCGTGCTCGCCGGCCTCGCGGTCGCCGAAGCGCAGGCGCTGACCAAATGTCCGGTGCATTGGCTTAAAGGCGGCAACGCCGCCTGGGCCGCTGCCGGATTCCCGCTGTCGACCGCCGAGAAGATGGCGGACGAGCCGCTCGACGTCTGGCTCAAGCCTTACGAGCGCGCCGGCGATCCGAAAGACGCGATGAACGAATATTTGTCCTGGGAGATCGACCTGCTTCAGCGCATCGAACGCGACGGCACCTGCCGCTTCACCACCGCTCAAGGCGGATCGGAATAGCTCGTCGGCTTCGCCAGCGCGTGCTCGCGGACGAAGATGTAGATGCCCGCGCCGATGATGATGGCCGCGCCTACGAGCATCGGATAGCTCGGAATGTCCTTGAAGAAAATGTAGCCGAGCACGATCGCCCACACGATCGTCGTGTATTGATATGGCACCACGACCGACGCCGGCGCCAGCTTGAGCGCGCGGTTGATGCAGAAGTGGGCGAAGGTCGCGACCACGCCGAGCAACACCAGCAGCGCCCCGTCGAACCAGCTCAGTCTCACCCAAGTGAAAGGCGCGAGCACGAGCCCGAACAGAAGCGCTGCCACCGTCTGCGCCGTGATCAGCACGATGTCGGGCGTGCCGCGCACCAGCCGCGTTGACACCATCGACAGCGAGAAGGTGAAGCTGCCGGCAATCGCGACCAGCGCGCCAGGCCGTAGCACCGCGCCGCTCGGGTTGAGCGCGATCATCACCCCGGCAAAGCCCGCCAGCACCGCAAGCCAGCGCCGCCATCCCACCTTTTCGCCCAGCAGCAAAGGTGACATCGCGGTGACGTAGATCGGCCCCGCGAGATAGAAGGTCATCACGTCGGCGAGCGACATGTAGAACAGCGCCCAGTAGAAGGCAGCGACCTCGATGGTCGCGAACGCCGGGCGCAGCAGCCATTGCACCAGCGGACGCGGCGCATTGCGGAACGCGCTCCAGCCTTCCCGCCGGATGAAGGGCGACAGCATCACGAGGCCGGCGAGGCTGCGCACCACCAGGATCTGCCCGATCGAGACCGTCGCGATGAGGAATTTGCCCATCGCGTCGTTGAGCGCGAAAAAGAAGATGCCGGTCAGCATGAGGCCGATACCGGCAAGGGCGGCGGTGCGCGGGGATTGCGGAGGCATTGCGCCGAACGGTATATACGCGCGCCCGCACAGGACGAAAGCGCGAAATTACAGGGCCAAGACGCGGCTTATTGGCGGAACGCCGCCTCGAATTTCTCGCCGAATTCCGCCAACTCATCGGCACTTATATCGCTGACCGCCCAGAGATCGAGGCCGTTCTCGGCCCAGTGCCGCACATTAAATCCTTGCAGGCTCTCCGTCACGGCGCTGCTCCCGGCAGACCCCAGCGCGGGTGCGCAGAACAGATTGATGACGTGTACGCGGCGGCGATAGACGATGACCGCGACCGGCTTGGCGTCGACATAATCAAGCCTGCCGCCGAGCAGCGTGAAGCCTTGCGCGGTCAAATCGACGACCGGCGGCGCGACGTCGAGGCGGCCGTTGAACCACGGCTTGACGGTGTGTTGGTCGCTCGACGCAACATCGATCAGATGTTGGCCTTGCAGCGAGCGCAGGTGCGCCGACACCACCTCGCCAAGCACGCGGCGCTGGTCGTTGCCGCGCACGACAATCGCCAGCAAGCCCGACGCCGCCAGCGCCGTGGCCGTGGCACCCAAGCCAACGCCCTTGAGAACGGCGCGCCGGTCCGTGCCGGTTGCGCGTTGCGCCGGAAGCTTGCTCTCGATCTTTCCGCGCAAACCGGCTGATGCCGTGTAGCGCA
>JBAUHH010000097.1:0-7568 GCA_049680165.1 Pseudolabrys sp. | reverse complement strand
CGCCGAAGTCAATGCCAAGGGCGGCATTCTCGGCCGCAAGGTCCAGCTGGTCACTGAAGACGAAGGCGCCAATGCCGGCCTCGCCGCGCAAAAATCGCACAAACTGATCGAGCAGGACAAGGTGGACTTCCTGATGGGCGCCGTGTCGTCGGCGACCGCGCTCTCGGTCAATCAGGTCGCGCACGAAAAGGGCAAGCTGTACATGGTCACTGGCGGTCACACCGATCCGGTCACCGGCACGCAGTGCCACTGGACCACGTTCCGCATCTGCACCACGACCTACATGCTGGCGGCCGGTCTTGCCGACACGCTCTACAAAAAGTTCGGCGGCAAGTGGTACTTCATCACGCCGGATTACGCCTACGGCCACACGTTGCAGGCGGCCTATGCCAAGCTGCTGGGAGGTTTTGGCGGTACCGTGCTCGGCAACTCGTTGTCGCCGCTCGGCACCACCGACTTCTCGTCCTACCTGATCAAGGCGCAGCAATCGAAGCCGGACGTGCTCGTCCTGCTGGTCGATGGCCAGGATCTGGTGAATTGCATGAAGCAGGCCGCGCAGTTCGGCCTGATGAAGAAGTTCGCCATCGGTGGCGGTCTTTCCGAGCTCGAAGTGCTGCGCGCGTTGCCGAAGGAAGCCAAACAGGGCTGGTGGACGCTCGAGTGGTACTGGGATCAGCCGAAAACGCCGCATGTCAAGGAATGGGTCGCCGCCTACAAGAAGGCTTATACCGACGGCACTTGGCCGAGCGCACGCACGTGGTTCGGTTATGCCGGTCTGCACGCGATCGCGTTGGGCGCGAACAAGGCGAAGGCGAAGGAGCCGGTGAAGGTTGCCAAGGCATTGGAAGGCCTCGAACTGCCGCCTGAGGTCAAGCTGCAGCCGAACAAGGTCTACTTCCGCGCCGGCGACCACCAGTTGATGTCGAGCGAGTTCCCCGGCGAGATCCTGCCCGATGGCGTTTATCCGAACGTCTTCAAAGTGGCGGATATCGTCGCCGGCGACAAAATAGCGTTGTCCGTCAAGGATACCGGGTGCAAGCTCGACTATCCGGCCTAACAGCCTCATAAAATAGCTCAGCGCACAGGCCACTGCCGCGCCGCCCTTGTCTAGGGGCGGTGCGGTGTGGCCTAAAACTGACGGTCAGGGGACGGGCGGGGCGGGCGGACAATGGAGCTTTTGCTTTTCAACGCGTTCAACGGATTGATCCAGGGCGTGTTCTACGCGCTCATGGCGCTCGGCTTGGCGCTCATCTTGAGCCTGAATTCCGTGATCAACATGGCGCATGGCGGCTTCCTCGTCATCGGCGCCTATCTTGCTTACACGCTTATGCCTTATCTCGGCTTTTGGGGCGCGCTGATCGCCGGTCCGCTTCTTGCTGGCGCAATCGGTCTTGTCGTCGAGCGCGTCTTGATCCGACCGGTCTACAAACGTGTCGATCCGATCTACAGCCTGCTGCTGACCTTCGGCCTTGCGTTGATCATCGAGGATATGACGCGCACGATTTGGGGCCCGCAGGGACTGCCGCTCGAAGTTCCCGACATCATCAACGCGCCGGTCAGCGAAGTTTATTTTTTCATCACGGGCTACCGGTTATTCGTCATTGGCATTACGGCCGCTGCCGCGATCGGACTCTATCTGCTGCTGCGCTACACATTGCTCGGCATTCGCATCCGCGCCGGCACGCGCGATCTTGAGACGACATCCGCGCTCGGCGTGAACATCTACAAGTTGCGCGCTCTTAATTTCGGTTTTGGCTGCGCATTTGCCGGCCTGGCGGGCGTGCTCGCGTCGGGCGTGCTTGGCCTGACGCCGCCGATGGGCAACAGTCTGCTCATGCCGAGCTTCGTCGCCGTCATCATTGGCGGTGTCGGTAGTCTCTTCGGCGCCGTGTGCGGCGGGCTCATCATCGGGTTGGCTGCCGGCATCGTTACCACCTATTACCCGGCTGCAAGCGAAGCGGTGATCTATCTGATGATGCTGATCGTGCTTGTCGTGCGGCCGCGCGGGCTATTCGGCGAAGAGGGGCTGTTCGAATGAAGCGCGTTCTTGCGATTGCGGCCATGTGGATTGCGCTGATAGCGCTGCCTTTGTGGCTGCCGATGATCGGCGGCTATACGGCGCTCGGCTCGAAGATCCTCATCTACGCCATCGCGACGATGGGCCTGAACCTGGTGCTCGGCTTCACCGGCGGTCTTTCATTCGGACAGGCGGCTTATTTCGGACTCGGCGCATATGGCGCCGGCATGACGCTAAAATATCTGGCTCTCAGCACACCGCTCGCGATCCTTGTCGGCACGCTGGTCGGCGGACTCGCCGCGACAATCCTCGGACCGCTCGTGATGCGCCGGCGCGGCATCTATTTCGCGATGATCACAATCGCTATCGGCCAGCTCTTTTACTTCGTGATGGTTCGCTGGAATAATGTGACTGGTGGTGAGGATGGTCTTGCCGGCTTTAGCCGGCAGGACATTCATTTAGGCTCGCTGACCATTCCTCTCTTGTCGTCGGGGACGGCGTTCTATTACCTGGTGCTGCTCTGCTTCACGATTGCCGTCGCCGTGATGTGGACCATCCTGCAATCGCCGCTCGGCCATACCTGGGTAGCGATCCGCGAAAACCGGCGACGCATGGAATTCATTGGCATTCGTGTCGAGCGCTATGTCTGGGCCGCGTTCGCAATTGCCGGAACCATTACGGCTTTTGCCGGCACGCTCAACGCCATGCTGTTCAATTTCGCATCGCCGCAGGATCTGCACTGGATCCTGTCCGGCAATTTCGTGATCATGATCATTCTTGGCGGCATGCGCAGCTTCTTTGGGCCGCTGATCGGCGTGGTCATCTTCGTCGTCGCGCAGGATTATCTGTCGAGCGTCACCGGCAACTGGATGACTTTCATCGGCATGATCTTCGTGTTCATCGTGCTGGTATTCCCGAAGGGCATCCTCGGCATTTTCAATCGCCGCGCGGAGGCTGCATGACCACCGCGGTCCTGCACGAGTCCGCGCAGGCCACGGCGCCCGCCGCGGCCCCGGCGGCGAAGACGCCGTTCCTGCGCATGGAAAACGTGTCGCGTCATTTCGGAAGCCTGAAGGCGGTCGACGGCGTTTCCTTCGAGATGCGTGCCGGCGAATTGCGCGCGGTGATCGGGCCAAACGGCGCAGGCAAGACTACATTCTTCAACCTGATCAGCGGTCTGCTGCCGCCGACGTCTGGACAGGTCATCTTTGAAGGCGAGAACATCACCCAGCAGACGATCGTCCATCGCGTCGCCAAGGGAATCGTCCGCACGTTCCAGATCACCGAGATTCTTCCCGATCTCAGTGTCTTTGAAAATATCCGCATCGGCGTCGAAACCGCCGAGAAGCTGAACGCGAAGCCCTGGATCAGCCGCAGCGGGCGCGCAGCCGTCAACCGCCGCGTCGCCGAACTGATGGATATCGTCAGCCTCGGCAGCAAGGCCAACCGCACCGTCGGCGAACTGGCGCACGGGGACCAGCGCGTGGTCGAGGTCGCTGTCGCGCTCAGCGTCAGGCCGCGTCTGCTGCTGCTCGACGAGCCGACCGCCGGCATGGGCGACACGGAGACCGATCACATGGTCGATCTCGTGCGCCAGCTGCATCGGGATCAGGGCATGAGCATCCTCTTCATCGAACACGACATGGATATCGTGTTCGGCATCGCGCAGCACATCACCGTTCTCGATCAGGGACGGGTTCTGGCCGAAGGCACGCCGGACGTCATCTCGGCCGATCCGAAAGTGCGCGCCGCCTACCTGGGATCGATCGAATGACCACCGTCCTGCGCGCGAGCGACATCCATTCGTTTTACGGCAAGAGCCACATCCTGCACGGCATCTCGCTCGAGGTGAACGAGGGCGAGATCGTCGCCGTGCTCGGACGCAATGGCGCCGGCAAGACCACGACCGTGCGCAGCCTGGTTGGCTTGACGCCACCGCGGCAGGGCATCGTGGAAATTTTCGGCAAGGACACCACGCGCTGGCCCGCGCACCGCATCGCAGGCCTCGGCGTCGGCTACGTTCCCGAGGGTCGCAAAATTTTCGGCAACCTGACGGTATTGGAAAACCTGAAAGTGCCCCAGGCGCGTCCGGGTCCGTGGGACCTCGACAGTGTACTCAAGCTTTTTCCGCGCCTTGCCGAGCGTAAGTCGCAGCTTGGACGCCAGCTCTCGGGTGGCGAACAGGAAATGTTGTCGATCGCGCGGCCCTTGCTGCTCAATCCGCGGATCATGCTGCTCGACGAGCCGAGCCAGGGACTGGCGCCGCTCATCGTGCGCGAGGTGATGCAGGTGGTGCGTCGCATGCGCGAAGATGGCCTGTCGGTGCTGCTGATCGAGCAGAACGCGCCGCTGTCGCTGTCGATTGCCGACCGGGCGTACATTCTCGACGACGGCAAGGTCGTCTATTCCGGCAAGGCCGCCGAGCTCGCCAAGGACACCGAATTGGTCAATAAACTCGCCGGCGCCGGCAAATCGGCTGCCTGATCGCGTCGCGCGCTAGGTTCGCCGCAGGCCGCTCACCGGGCAGTTCAGCCGCTCCGGATATTCAAAAATCGCATCAAAATGTGCCGCTGCGGCAACTGCTCCCGGCGCGCCTCTCGGTTTGGACGGGTGGCATAGCCGGGAGGTGGCAATGTAGTCTGTGCGCCCGCGCAGCCGGCCTTGCAAACGGAGATTGAAGTGCCCACACCCGATATTTCCAATTATCCGGCGACGGAAGCTGCGCGATTGATCGCGTCCGGCTCGATTTCAGCCGAAGACTATACGCGCGCCTTTCTCGACCGGATTGCCGCGGTCGACGACAAGGTCCACGCCTTTGTGCATCTCGATCCGGAGCGCGCGCTCGCACAGGCCCGCTCCCTGGATGAACGTCAGCGCCAGGGCGAACCGCTCGGGCCGCTGCACGGCATTCCGGTCGGCATCAAGGACATCTTCGACACTGCCGACTTCCCCACCGAATGCAACTGGGCGCTGATGAAAGGCCGCCGGCCGGCGCGAGATGCCGGCTCGGTGGCGCGGCTGCGCGCCGCCGGCGCGGTGATCCTCGGCAAGACCGTGACGACCGAATGCGCCTATTTTCATCCCGGGCCGACGCGCAACCCGCATGACCTGGAGCGCACGCCGGGCGGATCGTCGTCCGGCTCAGCGGCGGCGGTTGCGGCCGGCATGGTGCCGCTCGCGACCGGTTCGCAGACCAACGGCTCGGTGATCAGGCCGGCGGCGTTTTGCGGCGTGTATGGCGTCAAGCCGACGCACGGCATGATTTCGCGCGCGCAGACGCTGATTTTGTCGCGGGCGCTCGATCATGTCGGCGTGTTCGCGCGCTCGCTTGCGGATTGCGCGCTCATTCTCGACGCGCTCGCGGGCTACGATGCCGAAGATCCCGATAGCCGCGCGTTCTCCGCACCGTCGTTCCGCGCCACCGTCGTCGAAGATCCGCCGTCGCCGCCGCGCTTCGCGTTCGTGCGCACGCCGGTGTGGGAGAAAGCCGACGCCGAGGCGCGCGGGGCTTTGGAGGCGCTCGTGAGAAATCTTGGAGGCGCGGCCAAAAGCGTCGATCTGCCCGATTGGTTCGCGGCGGCTTGGGAAGATCACCGCGTCATCATGTCGACCGACATGGCCTTCAATCTCGGCGAGGCCGTTGAGCGGGGCGGCGAGGCGTCGAGCAAGCAACTGCGCGATTTGCTGGCCGAAGGCGGCAGGAACAGCGCGGTGCGTTATCTCGCCGCGCGCGCCAACGCGCAGCGTTATCGGGCCGGGCTCGTTGATATCCTGAAAAATGCCGACGCGATCATCACGCTGTCGGCGCCCGGCGCTGCCCCGAAGGGCACGGCGACCGGCAACCCCGTTTTCAATTCGCTGTGGACGCTTACCGGTTTACCGGCGGTGACCGCGCCGCTGCTCAAAGGCGAGGGTGGTCTGCCGATCGGCGTGCAACTCGTCGGCGCGCCGGGCGACGATGCTCGCCTGTTGCGGACGGCGACCTGGCTGGTCGCGAATTTCCACGCGGCGTAAAGCGCGCCGGTTGGACCGGGGAAAATCCGCCGCAAGGACTTGACGCCGCGGCGGTCACGCGGCATTTCGCTTTCGTAACGTCACGCGCTGCGTTCGCGGCAGACAGTCCGGAGAAAATGATGAAAGTGACGCGCCTGGTCGAAGGCTCGCGCCAGATTGGATTTGGTGTGCTTGCGGTTTCGGTATTCGTGCTCGGATCGAGCGTCATCGGGCTCGCGAGCGACAGCCGGTTTCCGGTCGATCAGGAACTGCTGCTCGACGCCGCGCCGATGGCGCCGGGCAAGCGCATGCCGAGCCTTACCGTTGCCGCCAACGGTTCCGCCGTCATCGATCTGTGGTGCAAGAGCGTGACCGGCCGCGTCGAGCTTGCCGATGCAGCGATCCGCATCGAGCCCGGCGCGCTCCCGGATGCGCTGCCGCGATGGATGAGCGCTGGCCAATGCACGCCCGCGAGGATGCAGGCCGATGAAGCCGTGCTGGCGGCGCTGTCGCAGGTCACCACGTGGCGCCGGCAAGGCCAAATGCTGGTGCTGCTCGGCCCAACCACATTGAAATTCCGCCCCAGCGATCACTGAGGCTCCGCGCTTGCACCGGGGGCGGTAACCCGCCACCCTCCGCGGCGGGAGTTAGCCATGCCGGGGATGCCGCGCATTGCCTTGATCGGCGGGGGGATCGGCGGGCTTGTCGCCGCGATTGCGCTGCGCCAGCGCGGCATCGAGCCGGTCGTGTTCGAGCAGTCGCCGGAGCTCAAGGAAGTCGGCGCCGGCATCCAGATCACGCCGAACTCGACGCGGATTTTGCGCGCGCTCGGTCTCGAGACCGAAATTCGCCGGCGCGGATTCGAGCCGGGCTTCATGCTCACGCGCGACATGGCGACGGGCGAAGTCCTGTTCCGGACGCAAGCCAAGGGCGTCATGGCCGAGCGCTTCGGCGCGGGCTGGTTCCAGATTCACCGCGCCGATCTGCTCGACATTCTTGCCGAAGCGGCGGGCGGCGCCGATATCCGTCTCGGCGTGCGTTGCGCCTCGATCGCATCGGCTGGACGCCGCGCGACCGTGACCTTGGGCGACAACCGGCGCGAAGAATTCGACGCGGTGGTCGGCTGCGACGGCATTCATTCGCTGGTGCGCGCGACATTGCACGGCAAGCAAAATGCGCGCTTCACCGGCAACGTGTGCTGGCGCGCGCTCATCCCGGTCGAGGCCTTGCCGCCCAATCATCTCGAACCGGTGATGAACTACTGGACGGGCCCGCGCGGCCACGTCGTCGCTTATTTCGTGCGCGGAGGCGCCCTGGTGAACCTGGTGGCCGTCACGGAAACGGTCGGCTGGGTCGAAGAGTCCTGGTCGGTCGAGGGGCAGCGCGAGGAAATGCTGGCGGCATTTCCGCATGCACACCGCGATCTGCGCCTGCTGCTCGGCGCGGTGCGGCGCTGCTTCAAGTGGGGTTTGTTCGACCGTGATCCGTTGCCGCGCTGGGGCAGGGGCCGGGTCACGCTGCTTGGCGACGCCGCGCATCCGATGCTGCCGTTTCTCTC
>JBAUHH010000096.1:0-8798 GCA_049680165.1 Pseudolabrys sp. | reverse complement strand
ACGCTCGCGACCGGAGCGCGGCCATGCCGCCGGGCTGCCGGCTGTTCTTCGGCCTCGTCGTCGGCCTCCTTATTGGCGCTCTTGCCGAAGCCGAACAGGCTTGCCAGCAGGCTGCGCTTCGGCTTCGTCTCGGCCTTGGTCTCGGCGACCTGGATATCGTTGTCGCTGATCACGCCGGCACCGCGCGCGGCCTCAAGCGACATGCCGGAAGGAATGCTGCCGTGGCGCTCGACCTCGGCCAGCGCCAGCGCGTAGCCGGGAAGCGGCTGTCCGTCGGTCGGAATGTGCACCGTGCGCCCGTCAGGAAACACCTTCACAAGCTGCTCGCGCGTCATGCGCGGCCAATGCCGGATGGTGCCGGTATCGAGATGCACGAACGGCGATCCGGAGGTCGGATAGAAGCCGACGCCGCCGCGTTGTAGGCGGAGACCCACTTTGCGGACCTCCGCGAGCGGCACGCCCGGAATGAAGAAATCGATCGCCTGGCCGTGGGTGTGCTGGCTGAGCTGGGCGACGCCGGTGGAGCGCGCGCGCAACATGGCGTTGGTTTCCGGCGAGCGGAAACCGCAGATCACGTCGATCGGCTGCGTGCCGCCGACTTCGCGATTGACCTCCCACAACAGGTCGAACAGGTGCGGGTCCATGTGGACCTCCTGTTCCTTGCGCCAGTCGCGCATGAACCAGTCGAGCTTCTTCAGCGCGGCATCGTCATAACGGCCGTTGCGCTTATAGGTGATGGTGATGTCTTCGCCGGTATGGGCGTGATGGAAAGAGATGGTGCGGGTGTCACCTTCGGCGACCGCGGTCTGCAACGAACTGATACCGGCGAGGAAAAAGGTGGCGGCGACGCCGGCGCGCAGGCTGCCGCGCGTCAGGGTCAAGCCGAGAGAACGCTCGCGCGCACTACCGCTTAGCAATGCAAAGTTCCGTGAAACTCGCCGACCCACATCCACTCCCGAGCAGAGTTCCCATCTCGGCAGCGGCTATTATGCAGTTTTATCGCGACTAGTTAACGGGTGCTTACGCACCCCCTTACAGGATCGCTTCTAGCGGCTGAGTATGGCGGAAAATGGCAAAACCCGCGGCGCCGTTCGGGCGCCGCGGGTTTTTACGAGGAATTTTCAAAAGACGCTGCGCGGGAAGCGCGGCCGTTCAGCGGAAGAGCTTGTCGAAGAAGTGGAACGGGTTCAGGGCCTCGCGGCGCTCGACGCGCTGGAGGATTTCCTGGTTGCTCTTCATGGTCGCGAGATCGCGCTTGGGATCGACCGGCGGCGCGATGTCGGCAATGCGCCGCTCGTCGCTGTGCAGGATGGCGTGGATGCGTGCGTCGAAGCCGTAGATGTCATCGCGCAGTTGCAGCTTGCCGGCGTCGTCGACGAACGCGGTCTGGTAGGTCAGATGCACCATCGGCCGGTTCACGAGCTTGTAGATTTTCTCGTCATGGCCGAACATCGCGTAGAGCTGGCGTGAATCCGGCGACGGGCCGTTCATCGCCAGATGCAGCAGCAGTTCGCCGAACTTGGTCGGGTCTTCGACGCGCATGCAGCCGTGGCTGAACGCGCGCTTGTTGTATGCGAACAGCCGCTTCTCCGGCGTGTCGTGCAGGTAGACCTGGAACTTGTTCGGGAACGCGAACTTGATGCGGCCGAGCGCGTTGGCGGCGCCGGGCGGCTGCACCACGTTGATGTTGCCGTCGGGGCCGCGCTTCACTTCGAGGCCCATGCGGTCGAAGATGTTCGGGTCGCTGGCGTATTGCGGCAGCAGCTCGTTCTGGATGATCGACTGCGGCACGTACCAGGACGGATTGACCGTGACCGTTTCCATCGTCGCGCTGGTCAGTGGCGTCGGCGTCTGCGGCTTGCCGGCCACGATCTTGGTGCGCCACACGACTTGCTGGCCGCGCACGAGCTTGAGCGTGTAGTCCGGAATGTTGACCATCACGTAGGTCTGGCCGAGGTCGCGCGGCAGCCAGCGCCAGCGCTCCATGTTGGCGGCGATGGTCTCGATCTTCTGGCTCATCTTCGGGCCGTTGAGCACCGAGAGCGTCTTGTTGTCGACGTCGCCGGACGCGCGGATCTCCGCGCGTTGCTGGAAATAGCGCACGGCGTTGTAGAGCTTCTTGTCGTACAGGATGTCGTTGGGCTTGCCGCCGAGGCCGAGGCGCTCGCGCAGCGCCGGCACGCGCGCATCCTTCATGCCGTATTTGAGAACCGGGCCGTCCGGAATGCGGTTGTCGGCGCTGTCGGTTTCATGGCGCAATTCGGCGAGCTTCGCCTTGAGCGCCCTGAAGCCGGCGTCGGGCGGATTGAGGCGGTCGAACGCCGCGTTGATGTCCTGCGCGTCGGCGATCGTCTTGAGCAGATCGCCGGCGTCCGGCGCCTGGTTGCCGTAATTGACCTCGGTCAGCACGCGCGTCGGCGCGATGCGGCCGACATCGAGGTGGCGCGCGAAAGTCAATGTCGAACCGGTGAGCTTGACGTCGGCTTCGGCCAGCGCGTCCGCGCCGTTGATGCTGGCGAAATCCGGCACCGGATAGTCCGGTGCGTCGAGACCGTCGGCGGCGGCGTCTTTCAGGCGCGCGACCGCGGCCTTGGCGCGCGCGGTGAGGCGGCCGTCCTTGATCCACAGCGGCGCATAGTTGCGGCTGGCATAGAACTGCTCGATCGCCGCGCGGTCCTGCTTGCGATCGACGCTCTTGTCGATGCGCTTGCTGGTGCTCAGCTCGCGCAGTTTCTGGCTGATCTGCTCGTCGCTCGCGCCGAAAAGCTTGTCGAGCGCGCCGCGCACGTCGATGCCGCTCTCGGCATTTTGCGCGGCAGGCGCAGGTGCCTGCACCGGAGCCGCTTGAACCGGCATCGCTTGTGCGGGAGCCTGCTGCGTGTGCTGGACCGGAGCATATTGAGCCGGCGCGGGCTCGCGGCGCTCGCCGATCATGCGGGCGGGCGGCACGGATTGGATGCGGTCGGGCGCGGCCAACACGCTCGCCATCGGTGCGCCGACCACGAAAGCCAGAACCGCTCCGCCGAGGAGGCGGCCAACCTGAACGCTACGCATACGACTTGCTCCAAAACTCATTAGTCAATGTCGCGCACGTCACTGGCGCGATTTCAGGCCCTATTATGGGACTGCGCGCGCGCAGTTTCGATCCGTTTTGCGGATGATCTGTGTTTAGGGCTAACGCGCCGGCCACAATGGTTACCGGCAAAAATTAATTCATTCGGCCGGGGCAATTTCCTTAACGGCGGAGGTATCGCCTTCCAGTCCGAGTCCTTCGAGCTTGCGGTAAAGCGTCGAACGGCCGATTTGCAGCCGCCGCGCCACCTCCGACATCTGCCCGCGGTAATGGCTGATGGCGAAACGGATCACGTCGCGTTCTAGCTCCTCGAGTGGCCGGACATTGCCGTCCGGACCGATCAATCTCAGCGTCTCGGCTAACGTCGTTAACGCCGCCGCATTTGTGCCGGACAGGTCAATGCCGTCCGGCGCGTGCGGCCAGGGCGCGGTCATGGCGGCCGAGGAATCGACCGTCGGCGCGTGGGCGCCGTCATGGTCGGCTTGCACGGCAATTTGCGGAAATTCACCGGCGCCGATCATGTCGCCTTCGGCGAGCACCACGGCGCGGAAGATCGCGTTCTCGAGCTGGCGCACATTGCCCGGCCAGCGATAGCCGGAGAGCATGGCGAGCGCCTCGGCGCTCAACGCGCGCACGCGCTTTCCTTCCTCGGCGGCAAAGCGCGCGAGGAAATGACGCGCCAGTTCGGGAATGTCTTCCAGGCGTTGCCGCAGCGGCGGCACCGCCACGGGAAAGACGTGCAGGCGGTAGAACAAATCTTCGCGGAAGCGGCCGGCCTTCACGTCGGCGATCAGATCGCGGTTGGTGGCCGAGATGATGCGCACGTCCACCTTGACCGGCTTGCGGCCGCCGACAGGCTCGACTTCGCCTTCCTGCAGCGCGCGCAGCAATTTCACCTGCGCGGCCGGCGGCAGTTCGCCGACCTCGTCGAGGAACAGCGTGCCGCCATTGGCTTCGACGAATTTGCCGCTGTGTTTTTCGGTCGCGCCGGTGAAGGCGCCTTTCTCGTGGCCGAACAGAATCGACTCGACCAGATTTTCCGGCATGGCGCCGCAATTGACCGCGATGAACGGCTGCGCGCGGCGTTCGCCGCTGCCGTGGATGGCGCGCGCGATCAGTTCCTTGCCGACGCCGGATTCGCCTTCGATCAAAACCGGGATCGCGGACGCGGCGGCTTTCTCGCCCGCGCGCAGCACCATCTGCATCGCCGGCGCGCGTGTGATGACGTCGGCGAAGGTGAGCACGCCGTCGCGGCTGCGCTTGAGCCGCTGCAATTCGCCCGCCAGCGCCTTCGACGACAGCGCGTTGCGGATTGAAACCTGAAGACGCTCCGCGCCCGCGGGCTTGACGACGAAATCGACGGCGCCCGCGCGCATGGCGGTCACCACATTGTCGATGCCGCCGTGGGCGGTCTGCACGATCACGGGAATGTCGAGCCCGGCCTCGCGCATGCGCGCGAGCACGCCGAGGCCGTCGAGATCCGGCATCACCAGGTCGAGAATGACGCAATCGACACGCGCCGCCTGCGCGCCCGCCAGCAGCTTCGTCGCCGCGTCGCCGCCTTCGGCGACCAGCGCCTGATAGCCGAAACGCTGCACCATGTTCTCGATGAGGCGGCGCTGGACCGGATCATCGTCGACGACAAGCACGACTTCGGGCATAGGCTCTCCAAACGCAAACGGTTGTGCCGATTTGGTGCACTGTCGCCGAGTTGACTTAATGGCCTGTTAAGTTCGTTGCATACGCTCAGGCGTCCAGTTGAACGCACCGGACTCCCGGGCAATATGTTGGAAAGCCGCCATCCGCCGCCGCTTCGACCGCGTCAGGAACTCCGCAAAATGCCTTCCCGTTCAGCCGCCAAACGAGCCGTCCGTCCCGTGCTCAAACCGGCCGCCAGGCCGATCGCGAAATCCAGCCCCAAGCTCGGCGCGCTGCCGGAGTGGAATCTCGCCGACCTCTATCCCGGCCTCGACAGCCCGGCGCTGAAGAGCGACCTGCAGAAGGCGGAGAGCGACTGCGCGGCCTTCGAGCAGAGCTACAAGGGCCGGCTCGGCGAAATGGCGGCGGGCGAGGGCGCCGGCGCCGCGCTGGGCGAGGTGGTCAAGCGTTACGAAAAGCTCGACGACCTGCTCGGGCGCGTCGGCTCCTATGCGCAGTTGCTCTACGCTGGCAATACTACCGATCCGATCCGCGCCAAGTTCTATGGCGACGTGCAGGAGCGCCTGACGGCGGCTTCCATTCACGTCCTCTTCTTCACGCTCGAATTAAACCGCATCGACGACGCGGCGCTGGAAAAGGCGATGGCCGATCCGGCGCTCGGTCATTACCGGCCGTGGCTGGAAGACGTGCGCAAGGAGAAGCCGTACCAGCTCGAGGACCGCGTCGAGCAGCTCTTCCACGAGAAATCGGTCACCGGCTATTCGGCCTGGAACCGGAATTACGACGAGACCGTCGCCGGCCTGCGCTTCAGGATCGGCGGCAAGGAGCTCTCGATCGAGCTCGCGCTCAACCTGTTGCAGGACACCGACGGCAAGAAGCGCAAGGCGGCGGCGGAAGCGCTGGCGAAGACGTTCAAGGAAAATCTTCGCACCTTCACGCTCATCACCAACACGCTCGCCAAGGACAAGGAAATTTCCGACCGGTGGCGCGGCTTCAAGGACGTGGCCGACGCGCGCCATCTGTCGAACCGTGTCGAGCCCGAGGTTGTCGAGGCGCTGGTCTCCGCTGTGCGCGCCGCCTATCCGAAGCTGTCGCACCGCTATTACCGGCTGAAGGCGAAGTGGTTCGGCAAGAAAACGCTGCCGCACTGGGACCGCAACGCGCCGCTGCCGAAGGTCGAGCAGCGCACGATCCCGTGGACCGACGCGCGCGCCACCGTGCTTACGGCCTACGGCGCGTTCTCGCCGAAGATGGCCGACATTGCCGACCGCTTCTTCGAGCGGAGCTGGATCGACGCGCCGGTGCGTCCGGGCAAGCAGCCCGGCGCCTTCGCGCATCCGACCGTGCCGTCGGCGCATCCTTATGTGCTGCTCAACTACCAGGGCAAGCCGCGCGACGTCATGACGCTCGCGCATGAATTGGGCCACGGCGTGCACCAGGTGCTCGCCGCGCCCAACGGTCCGCTGATGGCGCCGACGCCGCTGACGCTGGCCGAGACCGCGAGCGTGTTCGGCGAAATGCTCATCTTCCGCAAGCTGCTGGCGCAGACCACCGGCAAGAAGCAGCGCAAGGCCATGCTCGCCGCCAAGGTCGAGGACATGATCAACACGGTGGTGCGGCAGATCGCGTTCTATTCGTTCGAGCGCAAGGTGCATCTCGAGCGGCACAACGGCGAGCTCACAGCAGACAAGCTGTGCGAATTGTGGATGTCGGTGCAGAGCGAGAGTTTAGGGCCGGCGATCGAATTGAAGGAAGGCTACGAGACGTTCTGGACTTACATTCCGCATTTCATCCATTCGCCGTTTTACGTTTATGCGTACGCGTTCGGCGATTGCCTGGTGAACTCGCTCTATGCGGTGTACGAGCAATCCGCCTCCGGCTTCGCTGAGCGTTATCTCGCGATGCTGTCGGCTGGCGGCACCAAGCACCACACCGAACTGCTCGCGCCCTTCGGCCTCGACGCCCGCGATCCGAAGTTTTGGGATGGCGGTTTGAGTGTGATTGCCGGTCTGATCGACGAACTGGAAGCGCTGGAAACGAGTTAGTCGTCGTTGCAGCTCTTGCGCCCGCCGCGGGTCGAGAGCTGATAGTAGAAGCACTGCATCTTGATATCACGGGCGGGCGCGCCGTCACGCTCGTAACGATAGATACTGCGGTAGAGATCCGTATCTTCGTCGCGCCCGCAGATCATCCTGTACTTGTGCGACAGTCGCTTCGACGACACGTGGGTGAAGACGGCCTTCTGTGTCTTCTTGTTGTCGTCAGTGAGCGAAAACTGGATCGGGGTTTCGTCGAGGTCGCCGACGCCGTCCGATCCGAACTCGGTGACGCTTTCCCTGGCTTTCTTGAGCGCGCTGATCGCGTCGTCCACGGTGTCCGCCGTGAATTTCTTCCGTTTGCCGGCGAGCAATTTCGAATCGGCAATGTAAAGCCCGTCGCGATTGAACACGATCAGCTGATCGCCGAGCTCCCCCATGCATCCGAATGACAAGATAGCGGCCGAGGCGCTTCCGCTCGCGGCGAGCAACATCGCCAGAACCGGGATGGCAGCGAGGTTTCGCAGTCCAGCGGGTCGTTTCATCGGCGGCTCCGTCCTATATTGGTAGCAGACTGGTACCCCGAGGTTTATGCCCACCGACCGCGAAAAAAACCGCTTCTCCGCCCGCGCGAAGCGCTACGCAAAAGTCGGCGCCAATGTCGGCGGCGTGGCCGCGCGCATGGCGGGCGCGCGCTTTTTCGGCTTCAGCCTAGATCGCGCGGCGAACGCGATCGAGCTTGCCGCCGCGCTTGGGGGCTTAAAGGGCCCGATCATGAAGGTGGCGCAACTGCTCGCCACCGTTCCAGACGCGCTGCCGCCCGAATACGCCAACGAACTGATGAAGCTGCAAAGCCAGGCGCCGCCAATGGGCTGGGCCTTCGTCAGGCGGCGCATGAGCGCGGAATTGGGCGCTGGCTGGGAGAAAAAATTCAAGAGCTTCGAGCATCATCCGGCGGCTGCCGCCTCGCTCGGGCAGGTACACCGCGCCGTCGCACAGGACGGCAGCGCGCTGGCCTGCAAGCTGCAATATCCCGACATGCAGTCGGCGGTCGAAGCCGACCTGAGGCAACTTCAATTGCTGTTTGCGATCCGCCGCCGCTTCGATCCGGCGATCGACACCACCGAGATCGCCAAGGAGATCGGCGCGCGTTTGCGCGAGGAGCTCGACTATCATCGCGAGGCGAAACACGCCGCACTTTACCGCGCCATGCTGAAGGATCACGATTCGATCCGCGTGCCGGAGGCCTGGCCGGACTTATCGACCGGCCGCTTGCTCACGCTCGACTGGCTGGAAGGCCGCAAGCTGCTCGAGCACAAGGACGATACGCTCGCCGTGCGCAACCGGCTCGGCATGGCCATGTTCACGGCGTGGTGGTTTCCGTTCAGCCGCTTCGGCGTCATCCATGGCGATCCGCATCTCGGCAACTACACTGTTTTTGATGAGGGTGACGGAGCCAGTCCACGCAAGACGACCCGGAAACCCGCCGGCATCAATCTGCTCGATTACGGCTGCATCCGCATCTTCCCGCCGGGCTTCGTCGGCGGCGTGGTCGATCTCTACCGCGGGCTCGAAAGGGGTGACGACGCGCTGATCGTGCATGCCTACGAGACCTGGGGCTTCAAGAAGCTCAACCGCGAGCTGATCGACGCGCTCAACATCTGGGCGCGCTTCATCTACGGCCCGCTGCTCGACAACCGCGTGCGCACCATCGCCGATGGGGTGAAGCCGTCGGAATACGGCCGCCGCGAAGCCTTCCGCCTGCATCAGGCGCTCAAGGACAAGGGGCCGGTGACGGTGCCGCGCGAATTCGTGTTCATGGACCGCGCCGCGATCGGCCTCGGCGCCGTGTTCCTGCACCTTGCGGCGGAACTGAATTTCTACAAGCTGTTCAACGAAGCGATCGAGGACTTCTCGGTCGCCAAGGTGACCCGGCGGCAAAAGGCCGCGCTCAAGGCGGCCGGCCTCGAACCGACAGGCGCGCACTAGAACGGGACGAGGGCGGCGCCCACTTCACCTCTCCCCTGGGG
>JBAUHH010000095.1:0-3799 GCA_049680165.1 Pseudolabrys sp. | reverse complement strand
GCGCTGATGGCCGGGCTCAGCCCATGCACCTGCAGCAATTTAGGCATCCACACCACACCGGCCGCCAGCATGGTGCCGAAGGTGATCGCGCCGATGATCGAGGCGAGCCAGACGTGGGGGATCCTGGCGACCTCAAGCATGCTGTGGATCACCGAGCCGAAGAAAGCGCCGATGCCGTCGGACATGCCGCCATGCATCGGCTCGCGGTCCTTGATGTAGATCGCGCCAACGATCAGCAGCACGATGCCGGCAATACCAACGCCGTTGAACAGCGAGCGCCATTCCATGTGCCGGAGCGCGAACTCGATCAGGTTTTGTGTGAAAGCCGATGTAAACGACGCCACGAATTGCGTCAGCCCGAACATGAAGCTGAACAGCGCCATGCCGAACCATTTGCCGCCGACATAGCCTGCACCGACGAAACCGGTGCACGAACCAAGCGCGAGCACGAACTGCGAGACGAGCAGCATCTCGTAGGAATTCGCGTTGGCGAAAATGAAGACACCAACGGTAACCAGTCCGATCGAGACCGGCAGAACCATCCGTGCGCCGAGGCGATCGAGCAAGGCGCCCCCGAAGAACTGGCAGATCGCGAACGCCCACGTGTACACCGCCGCGATGGTGGCGACCTGAGCGACCGTAAGCCCCACGTCCTTCTGGATGCTGGCGTTGACGATGGCGTAGCCCGTCTGAACGCTGAACAGGTACACCACGAAGATGTTGGCGATGGACCACACCAGCCAGGCATAAAAGCCCCCGAGTGGATGGACTTGCGGTTCCGAGGTCGTACGAATCGAGGCTGTGGTCGTGCTCATGGCGATCCTCCCGCCGATGGTGACGTGCGACTAAGCGGCTCTCTTGGCCAAGTCGCTCTCGCTCTGCTCCGTGCGGTCGTAGAGAAGATTTCCGGCGACGTAGGTGGCCTGCACGGCGCGGTCGTCGCCCATTGTCATCTGAATGAACAAGGCTTCCTGGAAGTCCTTGGCGTGGTCCATCCGATATTTGATGACCGGCGTGGACCGCATGTCCAGCACGACAACGTCAGCCTCCATACCGACGCCGAGACTGCCGATCTTGTCCTCGAGATACATCGCGTGCGCGGTGCCGCGCGTCGCGACGTAGTAGGCGTGCCCGGCGGACAGCGCGTAGCTGTTGAGTTGCGCCGCCTTGTACGCCTCGTTCAGCGTCGCAAGAATGGAGAACGATGTGCCGGCACCGAGATCGGTTCCGAGCCCGACCCGAACCGGGCGATCCTTCTGCATCGCGCGCTGGACGTTGAAATAACCGCTGCCGAGAAAGAAGTTCGACGTCGGGCAGTGCGAGATGGCCGACCCGGTGCGATGCATGCTGTGCATCTCGTCGTCGGTCAGGTGGATGCCGTGACCGAACACGGCGCGCGGGCGGCACAACGAATAATGATCGTAGACGTCGAGATAGCCCTTGCGCTCGGGGAATAGCTCCTTGACCCAGGCAACTTCGCCCTTGTTCTCGGACACGTGGGTCTGCATGTAGCAATCTGGGTGCTCCTTGCAGAGCGTTCCGGTCGCTTCGAGCTGTTCGCGCGTGCTCGTCGGAGCGAAGCGCGGCGTGATGGCGTACATCAGCCGGCCGCGGTTATGCCATTTCTCGATCAGCGCTTTGGAGTCGTCGTAGCCGGTCTTTGGCGTGTCGAGCAGCTTCTCCGGCGCGTTGCGGTCCATCATGACCTTGCCGGCGGCGATGCGCATTCCGAGCTTCTCGGCCTCCTCGAACAGCGCGTCGACGGACTGCGGATAGACCGTGCAGTAGACGCAGCCGCAGGTGATGCCGTTGCGCAGATTTTCGCGGAGGAAGACCTTGGCGACAGACCGGGCAAATTCCTTGTCGGAATATTTCTGCTCTGTCGGGAAGGTGTACTTGTTCAGCCAATCAAGGAGTTGCTCGCCGTAGGCGGCGATCATTGGCGTCTGCG
This sequence comes from Pseudolabrys sp., assembly GCA_049680165.1. Classification (GTDB taxonomy): domain Bacteria; phylum Pseudomonadota; class Alphaproteobacteria; order Rhizobiales; family Xanthobacteraceae; genus Pseudolabrys. Next base: position 1,848 of record JBAUHH010000095.1, on the reverse strand, counting down.
GGAAATGAACGTGGCTGTCGATGAACCCCGCCGAGATCAGCGCGTCCTGGCCAAAATTCCGCACCTTGGTGCCCGGCGGAAGCTCCGCCTCGACTTTGTTCGCCGGCCCGAAATGCTTGATCTTGCCGTCGGCCATGGCCACGATGGCGTCGGACTCGTACACCATGGTGTGATCGAGCCCGTTCTTGAAAGGATCGCCCGTGTAGGTCAACGCCGGACCGCGGATGGCAGTCACTGTTGACCGCGAACTTGTGGCCATGAGGATTTACTCCTCGTTCAAGACCCCTCGTCCCCGTTCGAAGATTTCACGTTGCAGATTCCCCACTGCAAAGTAGGAGCCGTGATTGCGCCGAAATGCGTGAAGCGTCTATTGGACCTAGGGGCAACGCGCCGTTGCCAAATCAGAACGTCCAGGTCGAACCGACGAGCCAGGTGCTTTCAACCGTGCAGCACAGCCCGCTCGGCACAGGATCGAGCCCGAACTTGTTCTTCCACCATCGGTATCCGCCCCACACAGACACCACGTTCGGCTTGCCGTTGACGATCTGGCCGACGTCGAGCGACAGCAGTTGCTGCGTAAAGTACTCGGTGGTGCGCGGCGCAGCGCCCGGCTCTCCGGCGCCCTTGGGGCCCCGGATCGTGACGAGCGCCTTGTACGTCAGCGGAATGCTCGGCGGCAGGAAGCCCAGGGGCTGCACGTAGTTCAGCTCGATGCCCCAGGTCGTGTTGAAGTCGACGCGACCGCTCGGGTTGGTGCCAAGCGACGCCGCAATGCCGTCGTGCTGCCATTCCTTGTAGGCAACGACACCGACGTTGAAGAATCCCTTGTAGGGCGTCGCAAAATCGAATTGCAAGCCGGCTTCGATCGAGCGCTTTGCGGAGCCGAGATTGGTGTTATCCGTGTTCAGGTCCGCGCCGACCAGGAACGAAATGTTGGTGAGCGCGCCAACCGAGAACATCTTGGAGTCGGTCAACTGGTTCCAGCCGATGGTGCTGCGAACAATCCCGAAAATTTCCGTGTAGCCCTCGCAGCCGACATTGGCATTCGGGAAGCCGCAAGGCGCTGCGGGCGCCTGGGCGCCGTTCGTCGCCTTGAGCCAGTCGATGTTGACGAAGTTCGTGCCGTATTTCCAGACGTCGAAGTGCGTGTAAGTCAGCACATTCTTCGGCGTGTACCCGGTACCAGGATTGGTGGCCGTAAACTCGTAGTGGTAGCTGAGCGAGTTGTCATTGACGATAAAGAACGGCGGGGCGACATCGGCCGCAGGAGCCTTGGCCGGAAGATCGGCTGCCGACGCTCCACTGGCGGCCAACATGCCGAGGATCGGGAGACAAGCGAAAACGCGGCTCGACATTTTAGCCCCCTTGTTGAACGCGGCAAAATATTAGAGTGCGGTCGCTTTTCCTTTTTTCCTTTTACGTTTTTCTCGGCGCAATCTTTGCGCTCAGCATCTCGCCGAGAACTTTCTACGGGCGAACTTTTTTGATGCATTCAAGCGCGGTAAATTACACGGGCTCTCGGGCTCTCGCGTCAATCGTTTGTCTTTGATGTCCACCGATCAATTGGACCTAGGTCCATGAGCACGGGTAGCCTGGTAAGTTCCAGGCTACCCTTCGTTCAGTTTCTCAGCGAATTGCCTCCGGCGTCTCTCCGAGTCGGATCTTCTCGGAGCTCGTGAACGGCGGCGCGACGTGCGACGTAACTGAACATCAGCGTGCCGCCGATTGCGATGCGATGGCTTTGCCGGAGGATGAGTGCCAAGCCCAGCTTGGCGCTCCCTAGGGGAATCGAACCCCTGTTTCAGCCTTGAGAGGGCCGCGTCCTAGACCGCTAGACGAAGGGAGCTT
>JBAUHH010000094.1:0-6663 GCA_049680165.1 Pseudolabrys sp. | reverse complement strand
GGTCAAGCCCGCGCATGACGGAGAAAAGATGAGGCGTGCTGCACTCTGGACGATAATTCTGTTGCTCTCCGGACAAGGGGTGCAGGCACAAAGCTGTCCGGCGTTGCTCGCCTCCGCCCATAAGCTCGTTCTCGTGACCGCCGAAAACATGACGACCGCCACGGCGAGCCTGCGCCGCTTCGAGCGCACGGCGGAAAACGCGCCGTGGCAGGAAATCGGCGGCGCGCAATCCGTGCTGATCGGCCACAAGGGCATGGCGTGGGCGCATGCCTTTCGTACCTTCGCCAAAACCGGCGAGCCGTTGAAAGTGGATGGCGACAAGCGCGCACCGGCCGGCTTTTATTCGATCGGCCGCAGCTTCGGTTTCGTGCCATCGCAACGGCCCGGCTATTTGCAGGTGCGCGAAGGCACGGTGTGCGTGGACGATCCCGCGTCGCGCGCCTACAACACCATCACCACGCGCGCCCAGGTTGGCTGGAAAGTGCACGGCGAGAACATGTGGCGCGTTCCGGCCTACCGGCACGGACTCGTCGTGGACTATCCGACCGATGGCAAGGCGCGCGCCGGCTCCTGCATCTTCATCCACGTGCGTCTGCCGAGCGCGACCGGCACCAGCGGTTGCATCGCGCTGCCGGAGCCGCAGGTCGAGGCGTTGCAGGATTTCGCGCAAGGCGGTGCCGCGCTCGCCGTGCTGCCGCGGCAATCGCTCGATCGCTTCAAAGGCTGCTTGCCGGAAGAGCAGCGATAGAAAAACTGTCATCGCCGGGCTTGACCCGGCGATCCATCGTCTTGACGAAAAAGATGGATGCGCGGGTCAAGCCCGCGCATGACGAAGAAAAGGTGTCAGTTGATCGTGCGCTCGGCGTAGGACGAATCGAGCGAGAACGCCGGCACCTCGATGTCGAACGGCTCACCTGTCGCCGTAACCATCCCGTAACTTCCGGTCATGAATCCGGACGGCGTCGGCAGCGGCACGCCGCGGGTATATTCGAACGACTCGCCCGGCTTGAGCGTCGGCTCTTCGCCTACCACGCCCGGCCCTTTGACCTCCTGTAGCCGTCCGGATGCGTCGGTTATCCGCCAATGCCGCGTCTTTAATTGCACCGTCTCCTGCCCGCGATTGGTGATGTCGATGGTGTAGGCCCAGAAAAAATAGCCGTTGCTCGGCGACGACCGCTCCGAAACGAAGCGAGGCGTCACCGTGACCTCGATCTTGCGGGTAACGGAGCGATACATGATATATCCCGGCGCGCTGCCTAGGCCTTGCCACAAAGTCCTGCGACCCGATTATGGCCGAAAGGCTGGACAAAAGAAAAGCCGCTTATGCCCCCGGTTTCGACCGAACGCGATTTGCGGCTGGACTTGTTCCGCGGCATCGCGCTCTGGCTCATCTTCCTCGATCATATTCCGTCGAATGCGGTGAGCTGGATCACAATCCGCAATTACGGATTCAGCGACGCTACCGAAATTTTCGTTTTCATTTCCGGTTACACCGCGGCGTTCGTCTATGGCCGCGCGATGCGCGATCAGGGCTTCCTCGTTTCCAGCGCGCGCGTGCTCAAGCGCGCGTGGCAAATCTACGTCGCGCACGTCTTCCTGTTCGCGATCTATCTCGCCGAGATCGCCTACGTCGCGCAGAGCTTCGAAAATCCACTCTACACCGAAGAAATGGGCGTGCTCAATTTCCTGAAGAATCCGGACGTCACCATCCTTCAGGCGCTGCTGCTCAAGTTCAAGCCGGTGAACATGGACGTGCTGCCGCTCTACATCATGCTGTTGCTTGGCTTTGCGCCGGTGCTGTGGCTGCTGTTGCGCGCGCCGTCGCTCGGACTTGTCGCATCGGTCGTTCTATACGCATTGATGTGGATTTTCGACTGGAACATCCCGGCCTATCCGAACGGCGTCTGGGTATTCAACCCATTTGCCTGGCAACTGCTATTCGTGTTCGGCGCCTGGTGCGCGCTCGGCGGCGCGCAACGATTATCGCGCTGGATAACGTCGCCGGTGACGCTGTCGCTGGCATTGGCCTATCTGGTGTTCGGATTTTCGATCGCGATGACCTGGTACTTCCCGCGCCTCGCCGTGTACGTTCCGCACGCGCTCGGTGAAGCGATCTATCCGATCGACAAGACCAATCTCGACGTGCTGCGCATCCTGCACTTCCTCTCGCTCGCCGTGATTACGGTGTGGCTGGTGCCGCGCGACTGGCCGGCCCTGAAATCGCCGGTCTTCTGGCCGGCAATCATATGCGGCCAACACTCGCTCGAAACCTTCTGTCTCGGCGTGTTCCTGTCGTTTGCTGCGCATTTCGTCTTCACCGAGGTGACCAACCGCGTGGTCATGCAGATCGCGGTCAGCCTCCTCGGCATCGCCATCATGGTTGGCGCCGCCTGGCTGATTTCATGGTATAGATCGATGGAGCGCCGGGGATCGGGGCCGCGGCCACCGGCCGCGAAGCCGGGGCTCGCCGGGGGCGCGACATGAAAACGCTGGGCGCAATGTCGCTCGCAGTGCTGGTGCTCGCCGCGCCGGCATTGACTTTCGCCGCGGAGGATCCGGGCGATTGCCGTGTCGCCGAGCCGATGCTCGAAGTCAGTTTTCCGTTGCCGAAAGTCGCGAAGGCGCTCGCCGGCAAGAAACTCGACGTGCTGGTGATCGGCGCCGGCTCTTCCGTGCTGCCAGGCGTGAACGGCGCGCGCGACGCTTATCCGGCGCGCCTGCAAAAGGCACTGGCGGAAAAATTGCCCGGCGTGACGGCGAAGGTTGCCACCGACGTGAAATTGCGCCGCACGGCGGCCGACATGGTGGCGACAATGCCCGCGGTGTTGGCGGCGAACAAACCCGTCCTGGTTGTGTGGCAAACCGGTACGGTCGACGCCATGTTAGGGGTGGATCCGGATAATTTCAGCGCCGCGGTTTATAAGGGCGTTAACACCGTGCACGCGGCCGGCGCCGACATTATACTGGTTAATGCGCAATATAGCCCGCGCACCGAGTCAATGATTGCACTGAATACTTACATTGATGACATGCGATGGGTTGCGTTGCAGCAGGAAATTCCGCTATTTGATCGCTTCGGAATTATGAAATTATGGACCGAACTCGGTACGTTCGACTTTTCATCGCCGACCAAAGCGCTTGACACAGCCGAGCGGGTTCATGATTGCATTGGAAGACTGCTGGCGAGCCTCGTCGTCGAGGCAACGAAGCCGGTGGAACCGCTGCCCATATCGGGCGGCCGATAACGTGGGGCTGAGGTATCTGCTTGACGCTTGACGCTTTCATTCAACCGGCGAAGTGGTCGCTGGCCGCTGCCGCAGTATTCGGCGGCGTGTTGATCGCGTCGCCCGTGCGCGCGGACGACGCGGCGCCGATGTGCGACTCACCGATCGATATCATCCATCTCGCCAATCCGCTGCCGCATCTGGCCAGCCGGCTGGCCGCGGGCGCGCCGATCACCATCGTTGCGATCGGCTCATCGTCGACGCAAGGCGCTGGCGCCAGTTCGCCGGCCGCGACCTATCCGAGCCGGCTCGCTGTCGAGCTGCAGGCGCATTTCCCGCGCAACAAGATCACCGTGCTCAATCGCGGCGTCGGCGGCGAGGAAGTGCGCGACATGCTCAAGCGCTTCGACCGCGCCGTGATCGCCGAGAAGCCGGATCTGGTGCTGTGGCAACTCGGCACCAATTCGGTCATCCGCGATCATCCGCTCGCCGATCACGGCGAAGCCATTCGCGAAGGCGTGAACCGGATCAAGGCGCTGGGCGCCGACATTGTGCTGATCGACCCGCAATTCGCGCCGAAAGTGATCGCCAAGCCGGAAGCCGAGAAAATGGTCGGCTTGATCGCGGTGACCGCCAAGACCGAAAACGTCGATCTCTATCATCGCTTCGAGGTCATGCGGCGTTGGCATGACATCGACCAGATGACGTTCGACAAGTTCGTGTCGCCCGATGGGCTGCACATGAACGACTGGAGCTACGCCTGCCTCGCGACCGGTCTCGGCCGTGCCATCGCGGAAGCCGCCGGGCGGCCGGTTGCGTCGGCATCCGCGTTGCCGTCGAAGCGGTAACTCCGAAGACGCGCGTTTCCCTACACGGCGTCCAATCCGGCCAGCAGGTCCTCGACCACGTCGTCGGGATGCTCGAGGCCGGCTGAAAAACGGATCAGCCCGTCGCCGATGCCGAGCTCGGCGCGTTGATCGGGCGTCAGCCGCTGGTGCGTGGTCGTGGTCGGGTGCGTGACCAGGCTCTTGGCGTCGCCGAGATTGTTGGTGATGCCGACGAGCTTGAGCGCGTTGAGGAAGCGGAACGCACCGGCCTTGCCGCCCTTGACCTCGAACGAGCACAGCGTCGAGCCCGCGCGCATCTGCTTGTGCACCACCTCGGCCTGCGGATGATCGGGTCGGCCCGGATAAATCAGCCGACTGATCTTCTTGTGCCCGAACAGCGCGACCGAAACGGTCGCCGCCGTATCGGTCTGCCGCTGCACTCGCACCGACAGCGTCTCCAGGCCTTTCAGCAGTATCCAGGCGTTAAATGGTGAGATCGACGGCCCGGTCTGCCGGATGATCTGGTGCACATGGTCCATGATGAATTTTTCCGACGCCAGAATCACGCCCCCGAGGACACGGCCCTGGCCGTCGATGTGCTTGGTCGCCGAATAGACGACGCAGTCGGCGCCGAGCGCGAGCGGGCTCTGATAGAGCGGCGTGGCGAACACGTTGTCGACGGTAAGCTTGGCGCCGGCATTGTGCGCGATGTCGGCGACCGCGGCGATGTCATAGACCTCGAGCGTCGGATTGGTCGGGGTCTCCATGAAGAACACCTTGGTGTTCTTGCGCACCGCCTTCTTCCATTGTGACAGATCGGTGCCGTCGACCAGCGTCGAGGTGACGCCGAAGCGCAGCATCCATTCCTCGATCACCCAGCGGCACGAGCCGAACAGTGCCTTGGCGGCGACCACGTGATCGCCGGCTTTCACCTGGCCCATCAGCGCCGTCGTGACGGCGGCCATTCCGGTGGCGGTCGCGCGCGCGGCCTCGGCACCTTCGAGCGCGGCCATGCGCTGCTCGAACATGCTGACCGTCGGATTGGAATAGCGCGAATAGACGTAGCCCGGCTCCTTGCCGGAGAAGCGCGCCTCGCATTGCTCGGCGCTGTCGTAGACGTAGCCTTGGGTGAGGAAGAGCGCCTCGGATGTCTCGCCGAACTGCGAGCGCAACGTGCCGGCATGGACCAGGCGGGTTTCGGGGCGGTAGTTCTTTTTGGACGCGGGCATCACGGGCCTCCTTTAGGCCTGCGCATGATCCCGAAATTTGTGCTTCGCTTTCAGGAGCGCGCGCGGCCAACAAAAAACCGGCCGGAAAAACCTCGGCCGGGCACACGCGTCCCCGGCCTTTTAGCAATTTGTTTTACGTGGCTGCAAGCCGGCCGGCTCAAATGACCACGGGATAAGGCTGTTGTACCGGCGCGGCCCGCTTCACGTCAAGGCACCCATCGGGTTAAATCGCGCCTCTGTCATAAAGGGGCGCCGTGGCACTCTCGTTCGCCGTCGAGGACAAGGGCATTTTGCCCGACCGCATGATCGCGGCGCTCGCCGAAGACGGTGGGATATTGCCCGCAACCGACTTCGTGCCCGGGCAGATTCAGCCAGCGAGCCTCGATCTGCGTTTGGGCGAAGCGGCGTTTCGCGTGCGCGCGAGTTTTCTGCCGGGCCCGCGCACCACGGTCGCCGAGCGCATCGATGAATTGAAGCTGCACGAAATCGCGCTGTCGGAAGGCGCGGTGCTGGAGACCGGCTGCGTCTATATCGTGCCGCTCCTGGAAAGCCTTGCGCTGCCGGATGACATTGCTGCTGCCGCCAACCCGAAAAGCTCGACCGGACGGCTCGACGTCTTCACCCGCGTCATCGCCGACGAGACCCGCGGCTTCGACCGCATTGCGGCCAGCTATCACGGGCCGCTTTACGCCGAGATCAGCCCGCGCACGTTTCCGGTGTTGGTGCGCGAAGGCTCGCGGCTGTCGCAAATCCGTTTCCGCCACGGCCACGCGCAGTTGGACGCGCAAAGCTTGCGCGCACTGCATGCGCGCGAGCGGTTGGTCGATGCCGACGAGGCAAGCCTTGCTGACGGCGTTTCGGTCGGGGTCGATCTGTCCGGGCTCGGGCCCGGCGGACTCGTCGGCTATCGCGCCAAGCGCCACACCGGCTTGATCGACGTCGATCGCCGCGGCGGTTACGCGATGCTCGACTACTGGGAGCCGATGATGGCCCGCCCGGACAAGAGCCTGATCCTCGATCCCAACGAGTTTTATATTTTAGCGTCAAAGGACGCTGTGCAGGTGCCGCCCGACTACGCCGCCGAGATGGTGCCGTTCGATCCGCTGGTCGGCGAGTTTCGCGTCCACTATGCGGGCTTTTTCGACCCTGGCTTCGGCTATGCGGGCGCCGGCGGCCTTGGCGCCCGGGCCGTGCTCGAAGTGCGCTCGCGCGAAGTGCCGTTCATCCTCGAGCACAGCCAGATCGTCGGGCGGCTGGTGTATGAGAGGATGCTGGCGCGGCCCGATCAGCTCTACGGTGCCGGCATCGGTTCGAATTATCAGGCGCAGGGTTTGAAACTGTCGAAACATTTTCGCGTCTGATTGCGGTGCCGCAGCCGAATGC
>JBAUHH010000093.1:0-15101 GCA_049680165.1 Pseudolabrys sp. | reverse complement strand
CTTTAGTCCAGGCAATTTTTCATCTGGCTTATGACAGCCTTGCGATTCAGATTCCTCTGCCGCTCATCGTTCTTGCCTGTTCAAGCCGACTCAGCGAGGCGCGCACCTGTCTTCTCGCTTTCGCGATCGCTTTCATCGTCACGATTGTTATTTCCGCCCTCATGCCGGCGGCCGGTCCCATCGCTTTGGTTGACCGGGCGGCCTTCAGCATCATGCAATTTACTGGCGCGACGCCGCTTGATCATCTGACGCGTCTGCGCGAGGCAGGACCGTTGATGTTCAATGACCCTCCGGGCGGCATCGCTACCTTCCCCTCCTTCCACGCAACCGTCGCCGTCCTGACGCCTCTGGCCCTGCGCAGCTATCCGCGCCTTTTCATTGCGCTGCTCATTGTGAATGCAGCCATGCTCGGCGGCACGGTCACCGAAGGCGCGCATTATTTTGTCGATATCCTCGCGGGCGGCGGCATGGCATTTTTCGCCTATGCCTTGGCGAAACGCATCATCAGGCTGGAAGACCGTTCGTTTGGTCGTCAGCGTAACCGGCCCACCGCCCGACCGTATCCGTCCACGTGCTAGCGCGCTCTAGGTTCTCTGGCCGGCTGCGGGGCAATCTTTTTCACGTCTTTGATTGTATAGAAATTACGGTGACCGCATTTATCGCACCTGGCTGAGAATTCTCGGTGCGCTCCGACCGCGCTTTCGATGAGAATTGGCGTCTTGCACCGCGCGCAAATAACGCACCCGATTGCTTGATTGCTGGCCATCGTCGACTTTCCGGCGGGCGTTCGGCCGGCATGGAACTGTGAGCCGGTTCAACGCAAACGTTCGTAAAGCGCCGAATTATGCTCGATTAAAGCCAAGTCGCATCTTTTTCGATTCGTGCGTTAAAGTTCCGCAAACCATCGCATGCTAAAGCGATGCAATTCTTGCGGGACCTGCCCGCGGACATCGGCCCAAAACATCATCCATCGAGAAACAATGAAGAATAAAGACACCAATCGAAACCTCGTCCGGATTTTCAGTGTCTGTCTTTGCAGTCTGGTGTTCTTCTATTCTGTGCTGTCGTTTCGCCAGCTTCTGGTGCGCGAAACATTCGACGGGATCTTTTTGCTCCTGACCACGGCTCGCGTCTTGCTGGGCGTTGCGGCGCTGGCCGTCATCGTTTATCCGCCCCGGATCGCCCGTCCGCTTGAGCGCCACATCGAGGCGATGGGTCGTCTATTCGAGGCCGGATTTGCCGACGCGAGCAAAAAAGAAAAGCTCAAGCTGATCGTGCTGATGACGATGGTCAGCTTGCTTGTCGAGCTGGTGATGATCCGTTGGCTGGCGTGTGTCTTCCCGGTGTTTTCGTTCTTCAAGAATTTCACGCTGCTGGCCTGCTTCCTGGGCTTGGGCGCCGGATACGCGGTGGCGGAAAAGCGGCCGTGTGCTCCTGCGCTGGTGCTGCCGATGCTCGCGCTGTTCGTCTGCGTCATGATCCTGCTGCGATACGACATCGGCGCGGACGTTGCGCTTTTTTCGAGTCTTCCGATGGTGGAGCAGACGTCCGTCCAGGTAGCGATGGACAGCTATAGCTGGGTGAACTTGATCATTGTCAGCGTGCCGCTCTATCTGCTGCTGGCGACGAGTTTCGTTATGTGCGCCTGCATCTGCTATCCAGTCGGTCAGCTCTGCGGCAAGCTGCTGCTTGGCCCGAATCCCCGCAAGGCCTACGGGCTCAATCTGTTGGGCAGCATTGCCGGCGTTGCCGCGCTGTTTGTCATGAGTCTGTTCTGGCTGCCGCCGGTCGTCTGGTTCGCGGTCGTCGGCGGCACGCTGCTGTATTTTGTGCTGTCGCGTGATGCGTTCCTGCCGCTCGGGGTCGCAAGCCTCTGTGTGCTGCTGATCGCGCTGGCCTGGCCGGTCCAGCCGGAAATCCAGCGTATTTATTCCCCGTATCAACTGGTGGAGCGCACGGCGAAGCCCGACGGCCTGATGCAGGTCCTTTCGGGTGGCTACTACTATCAAAAAGTGTTCAACCTCGCGGACAGCAAGCGCGGGCATGAGTCGGACGAGGATAGCAACGCGCGCGCTTATTACGAATTCCCGTTCAACTTCAAGAAAGTTCCCCAGCGCGTCGCGATCGTCGGCGCCGGCACTGGCAACGACGTGGCGGCGGCGCTGCGGATGGGCGCGGCGCATGTCGATGCCATCGAGATCGATCCCGCCATCGCCTATCTCGGCAAGAATTATCATCCCGAGCACCCGTACGACGATCCGCGCGTCACGCTGATCATCAATGATGCCCGGAATTTCTTCCGGACGACGCGTCAGCAGTACGACCTGATCATCTATGGCGTGCTGGATTCCCACACCGCGTTGAGCCATGCCTCCAATCTGCGCGTGGATTCCTACGTCTATACGCGCGAGGGGATCGCAGAGGCCTTCAAGCTGCTCAAGCCGGACGGCGTACTGTCCATCGCGTTCGCGCTTCAGAACGAGTCGCTGGGGTACAAGCTGTCGCACATCCTTCAGGAGATGCCCGGAGCGGGGAAGCCGCTGGCCGTCCGCGTGCTCTATGACTCGCAAACGACCACGGCCTTCATTGCGCAGAAGGGACGTGACGTGGCCATGCCGACGGCGAAAGCGTTCGCGAATACTGGTTTCACCAACGTCTCGGATCATTTTGCGCAAGCCTATCCGGAGGCGAATATCCCGACGGACGACTGGCCGTTCTTCTATATGGTCAAGCGCGTCTATCCGGTCAGCTACATGATCGCGCTCGGCTTGGTGTTGCTGCTGAGCTACCTCTTCGTACGCAAGACCATCGGTTTTACCGAGCCCGTCGAACGCCGCTATGTGCCTTTTTTCTTCCTCGGCTCGGGCTTCATGCTGGTGGAGACCAAAGCCATCACCGAACTCGGCCTGCATCTCGGTGGCACCTGGTTCGTCATCGCCGCAACGATCGTGCTCGTGTTGCTGATGGCGTATTTCGCCAATCTCATGGTCCAGCGGAAGATGTTTCAGCAGACCGGGCTCGCCTATCTTGGCCTGCTGTTTAGCCTGCTGGTCGGATACGGCTACGCGCTTCACCACGACGTGCTTGCGCTGAATTCCGTGTGGCTGAGCCTGATCGTGAGCTGCGTATTGCTGACGATCCCGCTGTTTTTCTCCGGCCTTGTTTTCTCGAATTTGATTGGCATGCCCAAGATCAACATCTCCACCGCGCTCGCCTATAATCTGATGGGCGCGCTATTCGGCGGCTTGATGGAATACAATTCGATGTATTTCGGATTTGCCGTCCTGTATCTGCTGGCGATCGGGCTGTATTTCTGCGCATGGGCCTTCTCCTGGAATCCGGCGAAGCAGCCCGTTCCCGGCTTTGCGACGGTCAAAGCCGTCACCGTGCAGATACGAAGCGTCGTCGCTACATTCGGTCTCTAGGAGTCTTTAAGAGCCGGCAGCTAGGCGCGGGACAACCGCCGCTTTGACAGCGGCAACGATTGGACGTTGTCGATTTCCCCTCCGGATGTGTTTCTTCCTGAAAGGCGGCATCTTAGTGTTGGCCGCCGCTTTTTTAGGAGACCGCATGACCGACACGCGTCAGGAGCTTTCTTTCACCTACTTCCCGGAAAATTATCGCTGGTCGCACGGCCTGTTGATCGGCCTTAACACGGCGCCGTGGGGTGGCGCGGAGATCGGCGAGGTCAACCGGATCGGCCTTCGGCTGAAAAACCATGTCGGAGACGACAACGCCTGGTTTCGGGAGTGGACGCATGACGCGCGCAAAGTTGAAGACCGCGGCCGCGAGCGCATCGCAGAGGGACATGCGACGGGCGGTGCTCAATATCTCCAGCGCGCGAGCATCTACTACCATGTCGGTGAGCGCTTCCTGCAGCCGAAGAGCAAGCAGGGGCTCGACGCCTATATGCGTGGCGTGAACTGCCTGCGCGACGCGGCCAAACACCTCAAGCGGCCGAAGCTCGAGCATGTTGAAATTCCCTACGAGGGAACGAGCCTGCCGGCGATCTATGTGCACGCCGAGCCAACGAACCGCACTGGCAAGGTGCCGGCTATGATTTTCTTCGACGGCCTCGACGTCACCAAGGAGATTCAATTCTTCAAGGGTGTCGCCGATCTCGTCGCGCGCGGCATTGCTTGCCTGATCGTGGATGGTCCGGGCAACGGCGAAAGCATCCGCTTTCGCAATCTCTATCTGCATCACGAGACCGAGCGTTATGCGACGCCTGCATTTGATTACCTCGCCACGCGGCCGGAGATCGATGCAAAACGTATCGGCGTGATGGCGATCAGCCTTGGTGGCTATTACGCGCCGCGTGCCGCGGCATTCGAGCAGCGTTTTGCCTGCTGCGTCGCGTGGGGCGCGCAATGGGACTATCAGAAAATCTGGCGCGACCGTTTCGACCGCCTTGCACGCGCGGAGACGCCGTCGCTGTCGGTAGCTTCGCAACATATCCAATGGGTACTGAACGCAGGCTCGCAAGATGATGCGCTCAGGCGCCTTGAGCCGTTCAAGCTCGACGGCGTGGTGCAGAAAATTACCTGCCCGTTCCTGATGCTGCACGGGGAGGGCGACGAGCAGATACCCTTGCCTGAAGCGCGGATGTGCTTCGACGCGGTCGGGTCGAAGCACAAGACGTTCAAGTTATTCACGCGCGACGAGGGCGGTTATCACCACTGCCAGATCGACAACCAGAGCATCTGCTCGGCCTATATGTGGGACTGGCTCGAGCAGGTATTGCAGCCGGCGCGATGATCAGGCCGCGCCGGAAGCTTACTGATTGACGTGAATATCGTTGTCCCTGATTACCTGGCCCCAGCGCGCGATCTCGCTCTTGAGCATCGCGCGCGCGGCTTCGACGGAACGCTGATCTTTCGGGAACGCGTCGAAGCCCTCGACGGCCCAGCGCTTGACCAGCGCGGGATCGGACACGACTTCCTGCAGTGTGGCGTTAAGTTTGTTGACCACCGCCTCCGGCGTCCCGCCTGGCGCGAACAGGCCTTGCCAATAGATGATGTCGAACTTCGGTCCGAGCACCGTCACGATGCTGTCGGCGGTCGGGAGCTTGGCGGATTTGTCTTTTGAGGTAATGCCGTAGGCCTTCAACTTCCCGGCTGCGACCTGAGGGACGATCGACTGCGGCGTGCCGAAGAAAAGGTCGACATGGCCGCCGAGAAGATCCGTCATCGCCGGTGCGGCGCCTCGGTAAGGAATCTGGTCGAGGGAAATCTTCGCTTCTTGCGCGAACAGCGTGGTGGTGAGGTGACCCGTCGCACCGTAGCCGGGGATTGCAGCCTTCAACGTCTGCTTCTTCATCAATGAGATCAGATCGGTGAGATTGCTCGGCTCGAGCGTGCTGCGGCCGACCAGGACGAGCGGGTTCTGATTGACCAGCATGACCGGCACAAGGTCTTTTTCGGTATCGAACGGCAGATTCTTGTAGAGCGTGACATTCGCGGAAATCTGCAAGTTATGCAGCAGCAGCGTGTAGCCGTCAGGTGTTGCGTGCGCGACCTTGTTGGTCGCGACGATCGTGCCGCCGCCGGTGACGTTCTCAACGATGACGTTCTGCTTTAGTCTTTCCGACAATCCACTAGCTATCTCGCGTGCGGTCGTGTCGGTCGGTCCACCCGCCGGATACGGCACGATGATGGTGACGGTGCGGCTCGGATATTGCTGTGCGGAAACCGATGCCGCGAAAACGAAGAAGCCAAGTATAGTCAGTGCAATTGTCGCTATACGCCTCATGACCGGATCCTCCCACCTTTTAGGTTTTGGACGGAAGCTTACGCCGAGGGAATGATCGGCAACAAGACATATGGCTGCTTGCCGGCGGCAAAGTGCAGCGTGTTGCGGCAAGCGAAGATCGCCGGCGGCCGGTCGTCGGGATCGATGTGCAGGAACGGTCCGACGCCTTTCATCGGGTAGGGTGCGTTGGGGAGCGCTGCATCCGTTCCATCCACCTCATAGTCCTTGCCGCGGATAGTCAGCGCGAGCCGGTGGCCGGGCGGCACCACTATGCTGGTCGGCAAAATCTCGACGTCGAGTTCGACCGGCTCGCCCGGCGTGAGCGGCCAGGCTTCGTCGTGGGTGTGCCAGGGCCTGTAAGGCTGCGACATCTTCGGGTCGAGCTTGCGGTGCGAGGCGCGCAACCAGCCGAGCCCGACAGGCGTCCGCGGATCATTGGATCCGATGAATGTAACTTCTTTGCCCGCCGGATCAAATACCCGCAGCACCAGGAATAGATCGGCGTCCTTGGTCTCGGACGAGAGCCATATTTTGGCGGCGACCGGTCCGGTGATCTCGACCGGCGCACTGAGAGGCGGTGTGCTGAAGGTCAGTCCGTCGCCAGTCGTGTCGTAGCTCAACGTGGTCGTTGCGGATGGCGTGCCCGTCGCCAAGCCATTTCCATTCGGCTGCAGGAAATATTTCGTCCACTGCGTGCGCGCGAGTGGCCATTCGTTCTCGGCGCGCAAAACGAATTTCTCGCCGGGATGGCGGACATTGAGAGACACGCGCGGTTGTTGGTCCCAGCCAGTGTCCTTGCCCTTGAGAAAGTGGCCGAAGAATCTCTTTTGCAGGGCCTCGCCGTAGTTGCTGTAGAAATGCGTGAAATGCGTGTCGCCGTGTACCTCAAGCCATTTCTGCTTCGACCCGGCGCGCATCCAGCCTTCGAAATTCCCGCGCGTGTGCAGGCCCATTCCGCCCCAATTTCCGGCCGAGAGCAGCGGCGTGGCGATTTTTGAAAAGTTGGGGGTGCGCGGTGTGTAGTCCTTGTCATGAAAAAGATGACGCTTGGCGACGCCCGGGGTATTGGCGCGGTTTTTGGCAAGTTCGGCTTCCGGCAACGTATCCGGCCCTGCGACCAACTCACCGGTCACAGCGCTCTTTGCGCCCCGTGCGCCGACGCCGTGCTGCACACTTGCAACTTGGCGCGGGTGCCAGCTGGCAAGGAAGTCGCTCAGGATGCCGCCGTGGCGGCAGAGCTCGCGGTAATAATCGGACGCACCTTCCCAAACGCATAGCGCGGCAAGATGAGGCGGATTGAGCTCGCCGACCTGCCACTGGTTCATGGAGTAGTACGAAATGCCGTGGATGCCGACCTTGCCGTTGCTCCAGGCCTGCGTGCCGGCCCATTCGACGCACTGATAGAGGTCTTGGGTTTCGCGCGGCGACCACACGTCGAGATAACCGGGCGCGCGGCCGGCGCCGCGCGAGTCGATGCGCAGACAGACGTAGCCGTCCGGCACCCATTTCTCAGGGTCAACCAGCTCCCAGTTCTGGTACTTGTTGCTTGAGCCTTGCAGGACCTCGGGCGCGGCTTTGGTCAGGCGCGCCCAGTTGCCCTTGTAGCCTTCCTGGAACGACAGGCCCTTCGCGTAAGGCCCATAGCTGAGAATGACCGGATATTTGCCTTCGGCGATCGGACGAAAGACGTCGGCTTGCAGAATAATTCCGTCATCCATTGGAATGGCGGCATCCCAATCGATCCGCATGCCGTCGCGAATTTCACTCTTTGCTGCGCTCATGCGTGCACCGATATGAGGAGAGTGTCTGTGCGGGGTGGTGGCAACTACGGCAGGGTGACAATGTCTTGCGGGCGGTGACGCTTCACGACGTCGGGGTTAGTTGAGTCCACGCCCATGTAGATACCGCGCTCCCACGTCCGCTTCAGCGGATCGGAAACCTTCAGGCTCATCTTGCCGATGTTCTGGATTTCGATGTCCACCGTCTCGCCGTCCTGCAAGGCGCCAAGGCCCTCGTGATTGGTGCCGCAGGCGATGAGATCGCCGGAGTTCATGGTCATCACCGTGGTGGCGAACTCGATCAACTCCGGAACGCGGTGCTCCATATCGTCGGTATTGTAGTTGTGCCGGAGCTGCCCTTCGTTCCAGAACCGTACGATCAGGTTGTTCGGGTCTTCGATCTCGTCAGCAGTGGCAATGCAGGGCCCGATCGGTGCGAACGTGTCGAACGATTTTCCGAGCCAGCTGGTGAGCGGACTCGCCGGCCAGGTGCGGCGGCCTTGCTCGCGTGCCGAAACATCGATCATCGCGGTATAGCCGAAGACCGCGCTTTTCCAGTCCTTGGCCTTCACCATCTTGGCGGGGCCCTTGATGACGATCGCAAGCTCGGCCTCGTGCATAAAAATCCACGGCACGGTGAACTCCGGTAGCATGATGGTGTCACCGGGACCGACAACCGCGTCGGGATTTTTCATGAACATGTTAAGTGGGCGTGCCTCGCGCTGTGCGTGCTCCCAATAGTTGGCGATGCAGGCGAGGATTTTTCCCGGCCGCGGCAGGGGCGGACGCAATCGCACCCGGTCGAGCGGCAGGGTGGGGCCTTCGGACGCCGTCTTTTCCAGAGCCGGACGCAGCCGGTCGAAGTCGTCGATAATGCCCTGCATGGTCAACTGCGGCGTGTGGCTTTTTTTTACCGCCGCTGAAATATCGACAACGCCGCGCTTGGTGAGTGCGCCCGGTAATATTTCGGCATTCGACGTGGTCTGGAATAGCACAAGCTTCACGGGTGTCTCCACGTCGCGAGGGGCTTAAGCCGATTAGGCAATGCGCCTTCGGCAATTTACGCAGCAATGCCCAACTAATCTCTGTTGGGTCTCGATTTTCATCGATAATATGGTTCGAAATCAACCTTTTGGCGGCGTTCGGTGCTTTACTAGCCCTTGTCGCAATGTGAAAAGATGCGGACAATGGGTGTGGGAACGTTTGCGTTATGCCAGATGACATGATCCTCGAAACCGAGGATCTCACCAAGGACTTTGCCGGATTCGTCGCCGTCAACGGCGTGAATTTGCGCGTCCGCCCGGGGACTATTCACGCCTTGATCGGCCCAAACGGCGCCGGCAAGACGACCTGCTTTAATTTGCTCACGAAATTCTTGAGCCCGACGCGTGGGCGCATCCTGTTCAAGGGGCACGACATCACCGCCATGCAGCCGGCCGATGTGGCGCGACTCGGCCTCGTGCGCTCTTTCCAGATTTCGGCAATTTTCCCGCACATGACGGTGCTCGATAATGTGCGCATCGCCCTGCAGCGCAAACGCGGCACCTCGTTCGACTTCTGGCACTCGTCGTCCGTCCTCGACGTCTTTAACGAGCGTGCGATGGAGCTCATCACCGACGTCGGTTTGTCGTCGTTCACCGACTGGACCGCGGTCGAATTGCCGTATGGCCGCAAGCGCGCGCTGGAAATCGCGACCACGCTCGCGCTCGATCCGGAAATGCTGCTGCTCGACGAACCGACCGCCGGCATGGGCCACGAGGACATCGATCGCATTTCGCAATTGATCAAACGCGTCGCTGCCAATCGTACGGTGCTGATGGTCGAGCACAATCTTTCCGTCGTCGCCGATATTTCGGACAACATCACGGTGCTCACGCGCGGGCGCGTGCTGGCCGAGGGCGACTACGGCACCGTTTCCAACAACACAGAGGTTCGCGAGGCCTACATGGGGGTGGGCCATGCTTGATGCACGCAACGCTCTGCTCACCGTCAAAGACTTGCAAGCCTGGTATGGCGAGTCGCACATCCTGCATGGCGCGGAGTTCGACGTGCACGAAGGCGAGGTCGTCACGCTGCTTGGCCGCAACGGCGCCGGCAAGACCACGACTTTGAAATCGATCATGGGTATCGTCGGACATCGCACCGGCTCGGTGCGCTTCGAAGGCCGCGAGCTGATCGGGCGCACGTCGGATCAGATCGCGCGCGCCGGCATCGCGTTTTGCCCCGAGGAGCGCGGAATTTTTGCAAGCCTCGGCGTGCAGGAGAACCTGATGTTGCCGCCGCAGGTGCGGCCGGACGGGCTTTCGCTCGATCGCATCTTCGAGCTGTTTCCTAATTTGAAGGAGCGGCTCGGCTCAAATCAGGGCACCAAGCTTTCCGGGGGCGAGCAGCAGATGCTCGCCATCGCCCGCATCCTGCGTACCGGCGCCCCCCTTCTTCTGCTCGACGAGCCGACCGAAGGGCTCGCGCCCGTCATCATTCAGCAGATCGGCAAGACCATCCGCGCGCTGAAGGACCAAGGCTTCACGATATTGCTGGTTGAACAGAATTTCCGCTTCGCCTCGACCGTTGCGGATCGCTACTACGTCATGGAACATGGGCGCATCATCGATCAGTTCGCTAACGCCGAACTGGATGCGAATGTCGAGAAACTTCACGAGTATCTTGGTGTATAACTTCGTCTGCTAAAAACATAAAAGGAGGAAGTCTATGAGGAAGATTTTAGGCTTGGCGGCATTGGCCGCCGCGCTCGTGTGCGGAACGGCACACGCGCAGCAAATGAATGTAAAGATCGGCGTGCTTACCGACATGGCGAGTCTTTACGCCGACGACACCGGTCCTGGTTCAGTTGCTGCGGCCAAGTTGGCGGCCGAGGACTTCATGAAGGACCACAAGAACTTTAAAGTTGAGATTGTCAGCGCCGACCATCAGAACAAGCCCGACGTCGCCACCGGCATCGCCAGCAAATGGTTTGACGTCGATCATGTGGACATGATCACCGACGTTCCGACATCGAGCGTGGCGCTGGCGCTCATGCAGGTCGGTGCTCAGAAGAACAAAGCTCTCATCTATTCCGGCCCGGGCAGTTCCGACATCACCGGGGCGAAATGCAACGCCAATACCGTGCACTGGACCTATGACACATGGATGCTGGCGAATGGCACCGGCAAGGCGATCGTGAAGAACGGCGGCGACACCTGGTTCTTCATCACTGCCGACTATGCCTTCGGCCACGCACTCGAGCGCGATACCGCTGCGGTGGTCGAGAAGAATGGCGGCAAGGTGCTTGGAAAAGTGCGTGCTCCGATCAACACGTCGGACTTCTCGTCGTTCCTGCTGCAAGCGCAGACCTCGAAGGCCAAGATCATCGGCCTCGCCAATGCCGGTGGCGATACCATCAACGCGATCAAGCAGGGCGCCGAGTTCGGCATCGTGGCTGGCGGCCAGAAATTCGCCGGCCTGCTCATCTTCGCGCCGGACATCCAGGCGCTCGGCCTCAAAGCCGCGCAAGGCCTCATGTTCACCGAGACCTTCTACTGGGACATGAACGATGGGACCCGCGCGTGGACGAAGCGCTGGGACAAGGAGCGCAATGCGTCCGGCAAACTGCCGAGCATGAACATGGCCGGCGTTTATTCCGGCACGCTGGCCTATCTCGAGGCGGTAGCCGCGGTGGGTAGCGCCAAGGATGGCAAGGCTGTGGTCGACAAGATGAAGACCATGACCTTCCAAGACCCGCTGTTCGGCAAGACCACGGTGCGCGCCGACGGTCGCGGAATTCACAACGCCTATCTGTTCGAGGTGAAGAAGCCCGAGGAGTCCAAGTATCCGGGCGACCTCTACAAGCTGCGCGCCACGATTCCGGCGGATGAAGCATTCCGTCCGCTCAAGGATGGCGGCTGCCCGCTGGTCAGCGGCTGATCGGCTGATCCGAGGCGAGGGGCGGGCCACTGAGGCCCGCCCCTTAATCGGAGCGCAGGCATGTTCACGATCTTCGGCGTTCCTTCGGCTGCGCTATTTGGCCAGCTCCTGATCGGGCTGATCAACGGTTCTTTCTACGCGCTATTGAGCCTCGGCCTTGCCGTGATCTTCGGCATGCTCAACATCATCAACTTTGCTCACGGCGCCCAATACATGCTGGGCGCGGTTGCAGCCTATCTGCTGCTGCAGGTGCTCGGCCTCGGCTATTGGGAGGCGCTGATCATTGCGCCGATCGTGGTTGGCGCCTTCGGCATCCTGATCGAGCGCTTTTTCCTGCAGTGGCTCTACAAGCTCGATCACCTCTATGGCCTGCTGCTCACCTTTGGCCTTGCCTTGATTCTCGAAGGCGTGGGCCGCCATTATCTCGGCACCGCGGGCTTACCTTACTCTCTGCCGGATTCGCTACAGGGGGGGCACAATCTTGGCTTCATGTTTCTGCCGAATTACCGCGCCTGGGTGATCGCCGCGTCGCTCGTCATTTGTTTCGGAACGTGGTTCGTCATCGAGCGCACCAGGCTTGGCGCCTATCTGCGGGCGGCCACTGAAAATCCGGCATTGGTGCGCGCCTTCGGCATCAATGTGCCGCGCATGATCACGCTGACCTATGGTTTCGGAGTAGCACTTGCCGCCTTTGCCGGCGTGATGGCTGCGCCGATCTACAACGTGTCGCCCAACATGGGGTCCGAGCTGATCATCGTCGTCTTTGCCGTGGTGGTGATCGGCGGCATGGGTTCGATCCTCGGCGCGATTGTTACCGGCTTCGGTCTTGGCGTCATTGAAGGCCTCACCAAAGTCTTTTTTCCGGAGGCGTCCAATACCGTCGTCTTCGTCATCATGGCGGTCGTGCTGCTGGTGCGTCCAGCAGGGCTGTTCGGGCGGAGGGCGTGATGGAGCGCGTCGTCGATCCGCTCACCCAAAAACGTCCACTGTGGCGCACGCAAAGCGAAACCATTGCTTTCGTCGTCATGGTAGTGGCGCTGATTGTTGCGCCGTTCGTCACCTATCCGCTGTTCCTGATGCAGGCGATGTGCTTCGCGCTATTCGCCTGCGCTTTCAATCTCCTCATTGGCTACGTTGGCCTTCTCTCGTTCGGCCACGCGCTCTATTTCGGCTGGGCGAGTTATCTCGCCGCATATTCGGCGAAGGCGTGGGGTTTTTCTCCGGAGTTCGCGATTTTGACCGGGACGTCGACGGCAGCATTCTGTGGCCTCGTGGCCGGCGCGTTGGCCATTCGCCGCCAGGGCATCTACTTCGCCATGACCACGCTTGCCTTTGCTCAGATGATGTTTTTCGTCGCGGTGCGCGTGAAGTTCACCGGCGGTGAAGACGGCATCCAGGGCGTGCCGCGCGGTCATTTGTTCGGCCTCATTGATCTGAGCAATGAGTCGACGATGTATGTCTTCGTGCTGGTGATCTTCCTTGCCGGGTTCATGCTGATTCACCGCATCATTCACTCGCCGTTCGGCGAGGTGCTCAAGGCGATACGCGAAAACGAAACGCGCGCGATTTCACTCGGTTACAAGACCGAGCGCTATAAGCTGCTCGCTTTCGTGCTTTCCGCCACGCTCGCCGGTCTCGCCGGTTCCACCAAGGCGATCTTGCTGCAGATCGCCTCGCTGACCGACGTGAACTGGCCGATGTCGGGGGAGGTGGTGCTGATGTCGCTCGTCGGCGGCCTCGGTACGATCTTCGGGCCCGTGGTCGGTTCCTTCGTGATCTTGAGCATGCAGTACAAGCTCGCCTTCCTGGGTGAGTGGGTGCTGGTCATCGAGGGCGTCATTTTCGTCGCCTGCGTGCTCTTGTTCCGCCGCGGCATCATCGGCGAGCTCGCGAACAAGCTGCGTATCCGCGGACTTTAAAGATTTAGGTCCGGTGCCTTCGGTGCTTGATGCGGACGGGCTTTCCGGGGATCAAATTCGGCCTTCCTGAACCGCGTGACATGCGACGGCCGATTGCCCGGTCGAAACCAGCCGCGGCAACTCCAAGCGGCAACGCTCGTTGGCATGCGCGCAACGCGGGTGGAACGGGCAGCCTTTCGGCGGATCGAGTGGATTGGGTATTTCGCCCTCGATCGGCCCGCGCGGCGGTCCGGTTGGATGCAGTTGCGGCACGGCGTCGAGCAACATGCGCGTATAGGGATGACGCGGGTTGCGGAACAACTCCTTTGACGGCGCGATCTCGACAAGACGGCCGAGATACATGACGCCGACGCGGCTCGCCATGTGGCGTACGACAGCAAGATTGTGGCTGATCAGAAGATACGTAAGCCCCAGCCGGTCCTGCAGATCCCGCATCAGATTAAGGACTTGCGCCTGCACCGAAACGTCGAGCGCCGAAGTCGGTTCATCGCACACGATAAAGTCCGGCTGCGAGGCAAGGGCGCGCGCGATGGCGATGCGCTGGCGCTGGCCGCCGGAAAATTCGTGCGGATATTTGAGGCCGTCGACCGGATCGAGCCCGACCAGGCGCAGCAGCTCACTCACCCGCGCTTCCGTTGTCCGCCTGCTGTCGCTCAGACGAAAGGCGCGGATCGGCTCGGCGATGATGTCGAAAGCGCGCCAGCGTGGATCGAGGCTGGCGTAGGGGTCCTGAAATACCATCTGGATGCGGCGCCGGAGCTTTTCACGCTGGCCGCGCTGTGTATGGCCGCTCATCGGCATTCCGTCGATGACGACATTGCCTCTGCTCGGCGAGATCAGGCCGACGACCATGCGCGCGATCGTCGATTTGCCGGAGCCCGATTCTCCGACCAGGCCGAAGGTCTCGTTGCGCTGGATGGAAAACGAGACATTCGCGGCAGCGACCAGAAGTTGGCGCGGGAGTCTTTTGGTGACGCGTTCCAACCACGGCCGGGATACGTCGAAAATACGGCCGAGGTCGTCCACCTGAACGAGTGTTGCGTCTGTCATTGTGCAGCCTCGGCCGCTGCGGGCGCTTCTTCGTAAAGCCAGCATGCCACCTGTGAGGCGCCGTGCGCGGCCAGGTCGGGCCGCAGTTTCGCGCAGGGCGCGAAGGCGCGCGGGCAACGCGGGTGGAACGCGCAGCCCGAGGGGATCGATGTCAGGCGCGGCATCGAACCGGAAATCTGCACCAGCCTGTTGAGATCGGTATCGAGCTTCGGGATCGAGCCCATCAGGCCCGCCGAATAGGGATGTAGCGGCTGCCTGATGACGTCACGTACGGCGCCGATCTCGACGATGCGGCCCGCATACATCACGGCAACCCGGTCCGCGGTTTCGGCAATCACGCCCATGTCGTGCGTGATCAGCATGATTGCGGTGCCACGCTCCCGGCACAGCCGCTTCAACAGCGCAATGATCTGCGCCTGCACGGACACATCGAGCGCGGTGGTCGGCTCATCTGCGATGACGAGCTCGGGGTCAGCGGCGAGCGCGAGCGCGACAACAACGCGCTGGCGCATGCCACCGGAAAACTGATGAGGGTAGTTGTCGATCCGCCCTTCCGCGGCGGGCAGGCCGACCTCCGCAAGCAGGCTGATCGCGCGGCGCCGCGCCGCGTCACCACGCAAACGGGTGTGAGTTTCGATGGTCTCGATCAGTTGCTCGCCGATCCGATACAGCGGATTGAGGC
>JBAUHH010000092.1:0-7824 GCA_049680165.1 Pseudolabrys sp. | reverse complement strand
GGGCGCGGCCGATCGCGCACATCTGCTGCTCGCCGCCGGACGTATAGCCCGCGAGCGATTCCCTGCGCTCGGCGAGCTTCGGAAAATACGCATAGACCTTGTCGAGATCGGCGCGGATCGCCGCCTTGCCGTCACGGCGGGTGAAAGCGCCGGTCAGCAGGTTTTCCTCGACGGTGAGATGGGCAAAGCACTGGCGGCCTTCCATCACCTGGATACAGCCGCGCCGCACCAGCTCGTTCGGCGAAAGATCCTGCACCTCCGAGCCGTCGAATATGATCGAGCCCTTGGTGACGTCGCCGCGCTCGGCGTGCAGCAGATTGGAAATCGCTTTCAGCGTGGTGGTCTTGCCGGCGCCGTTGGCGCCGAGCAGCGCGATGATGCCGCCTTTCGGCACATCGAGCGAAACGCCTTTGAGCACGAGAATGACGTGATCGTAGATCACCTCGATGTTGTTGACGGTGAGAATCTTCTCCGCCGCAAGCGGGGCGGACGTTGTCGAGCCCGTCATCGTCGTCATCGTGCTCATGCGATTCTCCTTACCCTCCCCCCGCGGGAGGGTCGGCGAGCACTTGCGAGCCGGGGTGGGGGCCGTCGAAGCAACCCCCACCCCGCTCATCTCGCTAACGCTCGACGAGCGGCCCTCCCCGCAAAGGGGAGGGCAAACAACTTACGACGACTTGTCGCAAGCTTCCGTGCGCTTCGGCCAGGGCTGGTTCTTGGTCACGTAGTCCTTGGCCGCCGCCTCGATCAGCGGATTGACCTTGTCCTTCATGGGCGTGATCCAGTCGGAGACCTTGACCCACTTGGTGCCGTCCCACTGCTGCATGTAGGCCGAGTTGTGGCCGTTGTGGTCCGAGCAGCTCACGCTCATGGGGGCCGCGAAGTCCGCAAGCCCCATTTCTTTCCAGCGTGCCGCGGAGATTTTCAGCGATTCCAGCCCGCGGCGCATTTCGTCACCGGTGATGCTCTTCTTGCCGGTGAGCTTTTGCGCGTTGCGTATGGCTTCGGCGATAACAGCCGCGTTCATGACGCCGCGGTTGTAGAAGTTCTCGCCGACCTTATCCTTCGGAGTCTGGCTCTTCTTCCCGATGACGTATTTCTCGATGTCCTTGATCGCCGGGAAGTTGGAACCGACGGCGTTGAAGTTGAGAGCCAGATAGCCCTTGCCGCCAGCGCCGGCCGGACGCGCATCGTCTTCGCTCGCGGCCCACCAGACGCCGATGAAGTGATCCAGCGGATAGCCGGTCTTGGCCGCTTCCTGAATCGCGGTCGGGTTCATCGCGCCCCAGCCCCACATGATCATGTAGTTCGGACGGTCGCGGCGAACGTTCAGCCAGATGCCGGACTGGTTCTGCATGTCGGCCGGCGGCACCGGATATTCCTTCACGGTGAAACCGTAGTCCTTGGCCAGCGAATGCAAGAGCGGCAGCGGCTCGCGGCCATAGCCGCCATCGAAGAAGATATAGCCGATGGTTTTGCCCTTGAGCTTGTCGAGCCCGCCTTCCTTGCCGCCGATGTAGCGGATGATGATCGACAGGCCGTCCCAATAAGTCGAAGGCGGGTTGAAGATCCACGGGAAGTCCTGACCGACCGCGGAAGCCGAGAGGCCATAAGCCATGGACAGAATCGGAATGTGATCCACGGCAGCCTTCGGAATGAGCGCCAGCGTGATGCCGGTCGAATAGGGCGTGATCACCGCCGGCTTCTTGCTCTTGAGCGCCTCGTAACATTCGACGCCCTTCTCGTTCTTGTAGCCGGTCTCGCACTCCTCGATGACGACCTTCGCGCCGCCGATGCCACCGTCGCGGGCATTCAGCATTTCGAAGTAGTCATGCAAGCCGTTGGCGATCGGGATACCGGAATTCGCGAACGCGCCGGTGCGATAGGTGAACAGCGGAATGAAGATGGTGTCCTCCGCCTGGGCCTTCGACATCATGGCGGAAGCACCCACCAAGCTGGCGACGGCCGCGCCGAGAACGATGTGTTTCAAGCGCATCGTGTTTCTCCCTTTTGCGTCTGCCGGTGCTTGTTGCGCCGGCTGTTACGTCTGCCCCTCGACCCGGAGAGGTACCCCCCTATCCGGCGCTTACGGCCGAATGGGGGAATTGGCTCAAGTTTGCCCTTTCAATAGGGGAAAGGCCACACCCTGAGTTTCTGTTTTCCGATCTGCCAAAGCCGCGCCAAACCGTTGGGCTCGACGATCAGGAAGAAAATGATGAGCACGCCCAGCGTCATGAAGGTGATCTGTTCCATGGTGGCGGCGGTTACCGGTATTCCGAGCACCAGCGGCGCATTGCGCATGACGATCGGCAGGCCCCAAATCAGCGCGGCTCCGAGGAATGAGCCGAGCAGGCTGCCGAGCCCGCCGATGATCACCATGAATAACACCAGGAAGGACTGGTTTATGCTGAAACTCTCGGACTCGGCGTTGCCGAGCCAGAGGAACACCATCATCGCGCCGGCGACGCCGCAGTAGAACGACGACACCGCGAAGGCGAGCAGCTTGGTCTGCAACAGCTTGATGCCCATTAGCTCAGCGGCGATGTCCATGTCGCGCACCGCCATCCATGTGCGTCCGATGCGGCCGCGGATGAGGTTGGACGCCAGCCAGGTCATGACCGCGACGATCGTGAGTACGATCAGATAGCGCGTGATCGGTGTCGCGTTCGGCCCCGTGACCGCCACGCCGAACAGTGTGCGCGTCGGCACTTCGATCGAGGCGGAGACGTTGTGGTTGTAAAGCCACGGGATGCGAATGAAGCACCACGACAGGAAGAACTGCGAGGCGAGGGTCGCCACCGCGAGATAAAAGCCCTTGATACGCAGCGACGGCAGCCCGAACAGCGTTCCGATCGCGGCGGAGAAAAAGCCCGAGCAAATGATGAGAACGATGATGTTGATCCCGGGGAAAAGGGTCGAAAGCTTGTAACAGGCAAAAGCTCCGACCCCCATGAAGCCACCGGTGCCGAGCGACAGCAATCCGGTGTAACCCGTGAGCAGATTGAGCCCGATCGCCGCGAGCGAAAGCACCAGTACCGGAATGAAAATCGAATCGATGACGAAATTCGAGGTAAACAGCGGCACCAGCAGATACGCCACGAACAGGATGAGCAGCATCCCAAACTTGTCTTGCAGGATCGGGAACAGCGCCTGATCGGCGGCGTAGCTCGTCTTGTACTGACCGGCTTCGCGGTAAAACATTTTCCCTGCCTCAGACCCGCTCGATGATGCGTTCGCCGAACAGGCCCTGCGGCCGGAACAGCAGGAAGACGAGCGCGATGACGTAAGCGAGCCAGGTCTCGATGCCGCTGCCGAGCAGCGGGCCCCAGTAGAATTCGCCAAGCTTCTCGCCGATGCCGATGATGAGGCCGCCGACGATGGCGCCGGGGATCGAGGTGAAGCCGCCGAGGATCAGCACCGGCAGCGCCTTGAGCGCGATGATTTCGAGCGCGAACGATACGTTGGAGCGCGCGCCCCACATGATACCGGTCGCGAGCGCCACGATGCCGGCGGCGAACCACACGATCACCCAGATCTGCTCGAGCGAGATGCCGACCGAAAGCGCCGCGCGGTGGCTGTCGGCGACCGCGCGCAGCGCGCGGCCGATGCGCGTCTTCTGGAAGAAGATGCCGAGCCCCGCCACCATCAGCGAGGCAATGATCGCGGCGGCGATGTCGATCTTCTGGAACTGCACGAAACCGCCGAGCATCTTGATCTGGTAGGAGCCGCTCGGAAGCCCAAGCTGCGCGGAGATCATTACCTTGGGCTCGCCACCGAAAATGAGCTCGCCGAAGCCGATGAGGAAATAAGTCAGCCCGAAGGTCGCCATGAACAGGATGATCTCGGCCTGGTTGACCAGCGGCCGCAGCACCAATCGCTCGACCGCGAAGGCGAGGATAAACATGACGACGATGGTCAAGATGAGCGCGAGGAATGCCGGCACGCCGTGCTCGTAGAAGCCGACGAGCGCAAGCGCGGCAAACACCACCATGATACCTTGCGCGAAATTGAATACGCCGGAGGCCTTGAAGATCAGCACGAAGCCGAGCGCGATCAGCGAATAGAGCACACCCGCCACCAGCCCTTCCCACAGCGTCTGCACCAACAGATCGGGCGCGCTGCCCATCTGCACGAAGGGATCGATGAAGACCTGGTAGAGGAGATGCATGCTGCCCTCAGTGCCCCAAGTTCTTCAATGTGCAACGCCGAGATAGGCGTCGATGACAGCCTGGTCGCGCTTGACGTGATCCGGCGTGCCGTCGGCGATCTTGATGCCGTGGTCGAGCACCACGACGCGATCCGACAGATCCATCACCACGCCCATGTCGTGCTCGATCAGCGCGATCGTCGTGCCGTAATAATCGTTCACGTCGAGGATGAAGCGCGACATGTCTTCCTTTTCCTCGATGTTCATGCCGGCCATCGGCTCGTCGAGCAGAAGGAGCTCCGGCTCCATCGCCAGCGCGCGGCCAAGCTCGACGCGCTTCTGCAAACCGTATGGCAAGCGCCCGACCGGCACCCGCCGGATGTCCTGAATCTTGAGGAAGTCGACGATCTGCTCGACCCGGTGGCGGTGCTCGACTTCTTCGGCCATCGCCGGGCCAAAGCGCAGCAATTGCCAGACAAAGCCACGGTTCATGCGCAGCGTGCGGCCGGCCATGATGTTGTCGAGCGAAGTCATGCCGCGAAACAGCGCGACGTTCTGGAACGTGCGCGCGATGCCGCCCCGCGCGGCCTCGTAGGGCTTCATCTCGGCGCGCGTCTCACCCTTGAAGGTGATGCGGCCCTTTTGCGGGTGATAGAAGCCATTGATGACGTTGAGCATCGACGTCTTGCCGGCGCCGTTCGGGCCAATGATGGCGCGGATTTCGCCTTTGCGGATGTCGAAGGAAACGTCGCTGATCGCCTTCACGCCGCCGAACGACAGCGACACGTTCTCGATCGATAAAAGCACATCGCCGGCCGCAACTTCTGGTCCGCTCGGCGCCCTCATGCCGCTTTCCCTAAAGAGGGATCGACCGGCACGAACTTCATGTCGCGAATTTTGATGCGCGCGCTCAGCGTGCCCTTGCGGCCATCCTCGAACGTGACCTCGGTCGCGATGTCGGCTTCGCCGGAGCCGTCATAGAGCGCGGTGACCAGCGTGCCGTAGCGGTCGGCGATGAAGCCGCGGCGCACCTTCTGCGTGCGCGTCAGTTCGCCGTCGTCGGCGTCGAGCTCCTTGTGCAGGATGAGGAAACGCTTGATCTGCGCGCCGCCCATCACCTTGTCGGCGGCGAGCGACCGGTTCACCTCGATGACGTGTTTCTCGATCATGTCGTAGACCAGCGGATGCCCGGCGAGCTCCTGATAGGAGCCGTACACGACGTTGTTGCGTTCCGCCCAGCTGCCCACCGCGGTGAGGTCGATGTTGAGCATGACGCAGACGAAATCGCGCTTGTCGCCATAAGCGACCGCTTCGCGGATGTTGGGATAGAACTTGAGCTTGTTCTCGATGTATTTCGGCGGAAACAGCGTGCCGTCTGTGAGCTTGCCGACGTCCTTGGCGCGATCGATGATCTTGAGGTGGCCGGTCTTCTCGTCGAAGAAGCCGGCGTCACCGGTCTTGACGTAACCGTCCTCGGTCATCACCTCTGCGGTCTTGGCGTCGTCCTTGAAATAGCCGGAGAACATGCCGGGCGACTTGAACAGCACCTCGCCGTTCTCGGTGATGCGGATGTCGACGTTCGGGATCGCGGGTCCGACGGTGTCGGAATAGATTTCGCCGTCCGGCTGCGCGGTGAGATAGAGGAAGGCTTCAGTCTGGCCGTAGAGCTGCTTCAGGTTGAGCCCGATCGAGCGATAGAACGCGAACAGGTCGGGGCCGACCGCCTCGCCGGCGGTGTAGGCAACGCGCACGCGCGACAGGCCGAGCACATTCTTGAGCGGCTCGTACACCAGCAACCGGCCGAGCGCATACAGCAGCCGTCCCTTGAGCGGCGTCGGCTTGCCGTTGAGGATCTGTTCGCCGTAGCGCCGCGCCACGCCGATGAAATAGTGGAACATCTTGCGCTTGAGGTATCCGGCATCTTCCATCCGGATCATCACGCGCGTGAGCAGCAATTCGAGCGTGCGTGGCGTCGCGAAATAGAAGCTCGGACCGATCTCGCGCAGATCCTGCATCGCCGTGTCCGGATTCTCCGGGCACGCGGTGCAGAAGGCTGCGATCAGACCCTGAACGTAATTGAGATAGTGATCGCCGACCCAGGCGAGCGGCAAATACGCCAGCGCGACATCCTCGGACGTCAGCTTGTCGAACGCGACCGTGTCGGAGCCGGCCATGATCGAACGCTCGCTGGTGAGCATCACGCCCTTCGACGCGCCAGTGGTGCCGGATGTGTAGAGGATGATGGAGGGATCGGTGCCTTTGCCGGCGGCGATCTCGGCATCGAGCCAGCGGCCGACCGAGGCGTCTTCGGCGAGCGCCTTGCGGCCTTCCTCGATGACCTCGTCGATCGGGCGCAGGCGCGAATGGTCGTAGTCGCGAAGCCCGCGCTTCTCGTCGTAGATCATCTGCTCGAGCTTCGGCACTTTCTCCGAAACCGACAGGATCTTGTCGACCTGCTCCTGGTCCTCGACCGCGGCGAAGCGCACTTCGGCGTGCGCGAGCACGAAGGCGAGCTCGTTGGCGACAGCGTCGGCATAGACGGGCACCGGGATGGCGCCGACGATCTGCGCCGCCATGACCGACCAGTACAGTTTCGGGCGGTTGGCGCCGACAATGGCGATGGTGTCGCCGCGCTTGAGGCCGAGCCTGTGCAGGCCGACCGCGTAGGCGCGGACTTCTTCCAGCACCTGCGCCCAGGTCCAGGTCTGCCAAATGCCAAGGTCCTTGTGCCGCATAGCCGGCCGGGACCCATACAAATTAGCGTTACGAATCAATAGCCTGGGAAACGTATCCGCCGGAGCGGTGGCATGCGAAGCCACAGCCTATCCTCCCATTCAGCGCGGGAATGCGCGCTCAGCCGACCCCCTCGCCGCCTTTCCGGCGGTCTCGTTATGGCGATATGAAAACACCGGGCCCGCACGGTCAAGTCTTGCCGGCGCCGGAAAATCGTCGCAGCGGGGTTCGGTTAACTTATTCCGCCGCCTTGAGAAACGGCGTCGCGCCTGTGCGGAATTGCTCAAGAAGTGCGGCTTCGTCGGCCTTGGCAGTGGCGAGATGCCGCTGCTTGACGTGGCCATAACCGCGGATGTGCTCGGGGATGGCCGCAAGCCCCACCGCCAGAGGGTGGTTGTCGGACGTCAGGTTGCTGGCGATCTCGTCGAGCAGCGCCTCGTAGTCCGTGATCAGCTTGCGCTCGGTTCTGCGATCGGCGCTGTAGCCGAAGACGTCGAACGGCGTACCGCGCAGCCATTTGAATTTCTTCAGCACGCGGAATGCGCGCACGATCCAGGGCCCGTAGGATTTCTTCTGCAATTCGCCGGTGCGCGGATCGCGCTTGGCAAGCAGCGGCGGCGCCAGATGGAATTCGAGCCGCAGGTCGCCGTCGAAATTCGATTTGACGCGCTCCAGGAATGAAGTGTCCGTATAGAGCCGAGCGACTTCGTATTCGTCCTTGTACGCCATCAGCTTGAACAGATAGCGCGCAACCGCCTCAGCCAGCCCGCACTTGCCCGGCGCCTTCTCGGCTTCCGCCGCGCGCGCCTTCTCGACGCCGCGCCGGTAACGCTCGGCGTAGCGCTTGCTCTGATAGGCGGTGAGGAACGCAACGCGGCGTTCGACCGTCTCGTCGAACGACTGCGAGAGCTTGAGCGACTCGTTCTGCAGTTCAGGCGCGGGCT
>JBAUHH010000091.1:0-1559 GCA_049680165.1 Pseudolabrys sp. | reverse complement strand
GGAGGAGACCAACCGGCGGCGCGAGAAGCAGGTGGAATACAACACAGCGAACGGCATCACCCCGGCACGCATCAAGCGCTCGATCCACGACATCATGAACAGCGTGTACGAGCGCGACCACGTGCTGATCTCGACCGGCGGCGCCAGTGAAGGCGAGTTCGCCGACGCGGCCACTATCGGGCACAATTTCGAGGCGGTGATCGCCGATCTGGAGACGCGCATGCGCGAGGCCGCCGCCGATCTCGACTTCGAGGAAGCCTCACGCCTGCGCGACGAGATCAAGCGGCTGCGGCAGACCGAGCTGGCGGTGGTGGACGATCCCACCGCCAAGCGCGTGATGCTGGCGCAGGACAGCAAATTACGGCGCGCCGTCACGAAAGGGCGAAGCCCGTCTCACGGCGAAGGCCCTCACAAACCGCATCTCGATGAAATGGGGATCGCCACGTATCACGAGGTGAAGCCGGCGCGGGGCGACACGCCCTCCCCGCGCTCAAAACTCGGACGGCCTGGGCAAAGGGGTGGGTTTAAGAGCAATAGGAAGCGGTGAGTTTGGCCATTCAGCCTTTTAGGGGCTCAAGATAGAGTGGCGCTCGCTTACGCTTTTTAGCGACCTGACCAAATAGCTGAAGAACTTCGTTTTCATAAAAGCCCGTAGCTTGGAGCACCTTTATTGCGGAGGAGAGCACTTCTGTTGCAATCTCGTATTTGTCGGGGCTTTCCATAAATTGTGGGCGTGATTTCATGTTATTGCTCCTAACATGGCCGGTTATGATAATTCAGATCCCTCCACGAATTTCAACATCGTATGATCAATTTATTTATCGCCAATACTGATAATTCCTGGTTCGACTTTTTGGCATCTGAACCAGCGTTGTCCGAGGTAAATTTCTGGTGGCCTGGCGAGATGGCCTTCCGTGCACTC
The DNA here is from genome assembly GCA_049680165.1 of Pseudolabrys sp. Lineage (GTDB taxonomy): Bacteria > Pseudomonadota > Alphaproteobacteria > Rhizobiales > Xanthobacteraceae > Pseudolabrys. The sequence goes on along the minus strand of JBAUHH010000091.1, from coordinate 637 downwards.
CAGCCCGGTGAGCTTTTGGTTTTCAGATTGAAAAGCCCAAGAAATAAAATTGGAGGGTTTGGTGTCTTCAGTAACTACTCACAGCTTCCTCTTCAAATGGCTTGGGAAACATTCGGGCGTGCAAACGGCTCGCCGTCGTACGAAGCCTTGCGAACAGCGATCGGAAACCTTCGTGACGATGGCGCAACGGGGCCCAATACAAACATTGGATGCACAATACTAGTTCAACCAGTTTTTCTAGCACCAGAACGCTGGATAGACCTACCTCCGTCGTGGTCGCGTAGCATCCAAAGAGGGAAACGCTATTCGACCGACGAAAAGGACGGCTTGCATCTCTGGAACTTGCTTGAGAGCCCGATCAGCCCCATCGAAATGAATCGTCCGACCGAAATGTTGGACCTCGACGAGCAAGCGCGTTATGGGGCGCCGACACTCATTATGCCGAGACTCGGACAGGGCGCATTTCGCGTTGCAGTCACGGAGGCATACGATAGGCAATGCGCTATCACGGCCGGAAAAGTTCTCCCAGCGCTAGATGCTGCTCACATAAGACCGTATGCCGAGGGAGGACTGCACGTTAAATCCAATGGAATTTTGTTACGGAAAGACATTCACAGCGTATTTGACGCTGGATATG
>JBAUHH010000090.1:0-5380 GCA_049680165.1 Pseudolabrys sp. | reverse complement strand
GTTGCGATGGCTCCGACTCTCGCAAAGATGGGCAAAAAATGGCACATCACCTACGCCGATTACGCTTGGGGCCAGGCCACACGTGACGCCTATGCCGCCGAGATCAAGAAGAGCGGTGGCGAAGTCGTCGGCACCACCGGCATCCCGCTCGGCACCGCCGATATGACGCCATTCCTGTCCAAGATCAGCGGCAATTTCGACGGCCTGTTCGCGATCTTCTTCGGCAAAGACGGCGTGACCATCGGCAACCAGGCCTACGATCTCGGCCTCACCAAGAAGTACAAGTTCGCCGGCGACGGCTCGATCACAGAGGCGAGCAACCTGCCCGGCCTTGGCAGCAAGATCGACGGCTTCATCGGTATCAACCGTTACATCCCGGTGTTCCAGGGTCCGCTCGACACGCCGTACCACCACCACTTCTTCGACGAAGCCAAGAAGCGGCTGGCAAAGATCGACCCGACCGGGCCGTTGCCCGATAAATACGTCCAGTCGAACTACGAAGCCTTGAATGCGATGAAGATCGCGATGGAGAAATCGAAGTTCGAGGGTCCGAAGGACACCATGAAACTGATCGGGGCGCTCGAAGGGCTCGAGGTGAAGTTAAGCGACGACTTCCCGCAGGGCGACAAGACTCTGCGCAAGGAAGACCATCAGGCATTCCTGCAGGAGTTCATCTTTGAAGTCCGCGGCGGAACCTACAAGCTTCTTGAGACGGTGCCGAAGGACAAGACCTTCGTTCCGCCGGCTTGCAAGTTCCCCGCGGCGTAAGTGAGCGCGGAACCGTCGATCGATGCGCGCCTCCTGGGCGACCGGGGGGCGGCGTCGGCTTCCATCTTGCGCACGGACATGCTGACCGTCCGTTTCGGCGGATTGGCCGCGCTTAACCGCGTCAATTTCGAGCTCAACCGCGGCGAAGTTCGCGCCATTATTGGACCGAACGGGGCGGGCAAAAGCACGTTCTTTAATTGTATCACCGGCGTGCTGCGCCCGACCTCCGGCCGCATTTCATTCGACGGCGAGGATCTCACCGGGCTCTCCGCCGACCGGATTTCGCAGAAGGGCATCGCGCGATCCTATCAGATCACCAACATTCTCCCGAACGCGACTGCATTGGAGAATGCGCGCGTCGCCGCACAATCGCGCCGCCACGGATGGAACATGATCCGCCACCGCGACGCTTTCGCCGACCTGACCGAAAAAGCTGAAACGGCGCTTGCATCCGTCGGGCTGTTGCCCAAGGCGCATGAACTCGCGGCCAATCTGTCGCATGGCGAACAGCGCAATCTCGAAATCGGCATTGCGCTTGCCACCGAGCCGAAGCTGCTGTGTCTTGACGAACCGACAGCGGGAATGAGCGCCGCCGAAACTCACGAGACCGCGCGGCTGATACGCGGTATTGCGAAAAATCTGACCATCCTTGTCGTCGAGCACGACATGCAATTGGTGATGGATCTGGCGAGTCGTATCACCGTGTTCAATTACGGCGAGGTGCTCGCCGACGGGACGCCGGCGGAAATCCAGCAAAATCCACGGGTGCAGGAGGTCTATCTCAAAACATGAACGCCGCCGTGCCATCGCCCGAGCCGCTGGTGCAGGTCGAGGACCTGCACGCTTATTACGGCAAGAGCCACATCTTGCACGGCGTCTCCCTGCACGTCGGGCGCGGCGAGGTCGTTGGCCTGCTCGGCCGCAACGGTGTCGGCAAGAGCACGACGCTCAAAAGCATCGTCGGCCTCGTCAATGCGAGCGAGGGTCGGGTGCTCTATCAAGGCCAACCCATTACCACAGTGCCGGCCCACAAGCTGGCACGCATCGGCATTGCCTATGTGCCGGAAGACCGGCGTATCTTTCGTTACCTGACGGTGATGGAGAATTTGCGCACTGGCTTCGACCGCACGGGCGTGACTGCCGAAAAGCGCGAGACGCTGATCGAGAAAGCCTTCAGCTATTTCCCGCGGCTTGCCGAGCGGCGCGCCCAGGCTGGCGGCACGCTGTCGGGCGGCGAGCAGCAGATGCTGGCAATCGCACGCGCGATGATGCTGGAGCCCAGGATCATTCTGCTCGACGAGCCGACCGAGGGCCTGATGCCGCGGATGGTTTCGCAGATCCACCAGATCATCGACACGCTCCACAACGAGGGCGTCGCCATCCTGCTGGTCGAGCAGAACGTGCCGCTGACGCTGGCCGCGAGCCAGCGCGTCTATATCATGGAGAAAGGCAGCGTTCGCCACCACTGTGCCTCCTCCGAAATCGACGTCAATCACGCCGTCATCAAGCAGTATCTGGGGGTGTGAGATGCAGGCGTTGATGCAATTTTTTCATGACATTCCGTTCGACCTGCTGCTGATCCAGACGGTGAACGGCATCGTCACCGGCATGATCTTGGCGCTGGTCGCCTCCGGGCTGACGCTGATCTTCGGCATCATGGACGTGGTGAATTTCGCGCACGGCGAGCTGTTCATGCTCGGCGCCTATTTGGGCGTGATCGTCGTTGCCACCACCGGCAATTTCTGGCTCGGGCTGATCGTCTCCTCGGCGATCGTCGCCGTTCTCGGCGCCGCGCTGCAAGTCGTGACGCTGCGTCCGCTGATCGGCCGCGATCCGCTCAACACCATCCTGGTCACTTTCGGCATATCGCTGATCCTCCAGAACTACGCGCTCTGGCAGTTCGGCACGGTGACACGCAAGATCACCGAGCCGATCAGCAGTTATTTTACATTGTTTTATCTGCAATATCCCTGGTACCGAATCGTCGTTGCGGCGCTGTCGGGTGCCATCATCGGCGGCTTCTGGCTGTTTCTGAAATACGGAAAATTCGGTGTCTGGATTCGCGCGACAACGCAAGACCGCGTGATGGCGCAAGCGATGGGCATCCCGGTGCCGTGGGTTTTGACGGGCGTGTTTGCGATCGGCGCGGGCATCGCGGCGGCGAGCGGGGTGCTGTTCGCGCCGCTCGGCGGTGTCGCCCCCACCATGGGCCTCGATTGGGTGCTCAAGGCTTTTATCGTCGTGGTGGTTGGCGGCATGGGTAACCTCGGCGGCTCGATTCTCGCCGCCATCTTCATCAGCCTGCTCGAAGCCTACGCCTCGATCTGGGTCAACCCCTCGCAGGCGGTCATCGTTTCTTTCGTCGTGTTGATCCTGACCCTGCTGTTCCGCCCCACCGGCTTGTTTGCCAAATGACGACGACGCCGTCCGACAGCACCAGGGCGAAGCTGAGCCACACCGCCGTCTACTGGATCGGCTTTTGCGTCGTCATGGCGCTGCTGATCGTGGCGCCGCTGGTGCTGCCGGAATTCTGGCGCCGCTTCCTGACCGAAGTCCTGATCTGGGGCTTGCTGGCGATGTCGTCGGACCTGCTGATCGGCTATACCGGCATGGTGTCGTTCGGCCATTCGGTATTTTTCGGCCTCGGCATGTATGGCGCGGCGGCGGCGCTGCTCATGTTCAGCCCGCCGAACTTGTGGCTCGCGATCGGCTTCGGATTGGTGGGGGCCGCCGGTGCTGCGCTGTTCGTGGCTTATTTCTCCACCCGGCTGCGCGACATCTACTTCGCGATCACCACGCTTATCTTTTCGCAGATCTTCTACGTCATCATCTTTACCTGGACGTCGGTCACCGGCGGCGAGAATGGCCTGCTGTTCAGCCGGCCACATTTTTCGGTTCCCCTGATCTACGACGTGCGTTTCAACTCCTCGACGATGCATTGGTTCGTGTTGGCCGTGGTGACGGCGTCATACCTCTTCCTGCGGCGCGTGACGCAGTCGCCATTCGGCATGGTGCTGCAATCGATCCGCGAGAACGAAGGCCGCACGCGCGCCATCGGCTACCCGGTCGAGCGCTACAAGATCGTATCGGTGATGCTTTCGGGTATTTTTGCCGGCCTCGCCGGCGTTCTCTACGCCATCCAGAACGAATTTGCCGCGCCCGATTTCGTCTATTTCGTCACCTCGGGCGACACCGTGATCTTCAACGTGCTGGGCGGCATTGGCACGCTGGTCGGCCCGATCGTCGGCGCCGGCTTCTTTCAGCTTCTGCGTGAACTGATGTCGCGCATCTTCGGCGACCAGTTTCCCTATCTGATCCCGCTCGGCGTCATCTTCATCACCATGATCATCGTCCTGCCGCAGGGCCTGCTCGGCTTCGCACGGCGCTGGCTCAACCGGTAGGCTGGTTACCGAGCCTTGGCGGACGCCTGCAGCAGCGCCAGGGCGTTGCGGGCTTCCAGGTGCAGCGACGTCATCATCAGCTCGTCAGTGTCGGAGCTGGGCGTGTTCACGGCCACGGGGCTGTGCTGCGGGGCCGGCCCAAAACCGGGCGTCACCACGGAAAACGTCAATACGAATGCACAAATGATCGAACTAAAAATAAGCGCGAATGCGCGACGTTGGTCCATGACTGCAGGCCCTCCTGGCCAATACAGCTTCACCCGCCTCATATCGCACATAAGTTGTGCTATCTCGTTTCAGAACAGCCGAAAACTGGGCAGGAAAAATTCACTGCCCGTTAGGCATCGGGCGCAGCGCCGATTTAGCGGCCCTGGTAAGAGGGCGTGCGCACGATCAGCCCGTCCAGCGCCTCGGTCACCTTGATCTGGCAGGAGAGCCGCGAGTTCGGCTTCACCTCGAAGGCGGTATCGAGCATGTCTTCCTCGTCCGCCGACGGCGGGCCGACGATCGGGCTCCAGGCGTCGTCCACGTGCACCATGCAGGTCGCGCAGGTGCAGCCGCCGCCGCATTCAGCGACGATGCTGGCGACGTCGTTGCGCAGCGCCGTTTCCATCACGGTCGATCCGATCTCGGCCTCGACGGTGTGCGTCGTGCCGTCGTGCTCGATGTAGGTGATTTTCGGCATTGCAGGAGCGGTCAGGCCACGCCGAGCTTCTTCTGCAGGCTGGTGGACGAGGTCGTGTACTGGAACACCAGTTTCTTCTCCGGGTGCACATAGTGGTGCGCCTTCTGCGCCATCAGCGCGACCTCGTGGAAGCCGGAGAGAATCAGCTTGAGCTTGCCCGGATAGGTGTTGATGTCGCCGACCGCGAACAGGCCCGGCACATTGGTTTCGAATGTCTGCGTGTTGACCGGGATCAATCCGTCCTCGAGCTTGACGCCCCAGTTCGCCACCGGCCCGAGCTTCATGGTGAGACCGAAGAACGGCAGCATCGCCTCGCACGGAACGGTGACGGACGAGCCGTCGCCGATCTTGATGGTTGCGGAGGAAAGCTGGCCGTCGGCGCCTTCGAGCGCCGTGACCTGCCCGATCTTGAGATCCATCGCGCCGGACGCGACCAGCGCGCGCATCTTGTTGACGTTATCGGGCGCTGCGCGGAATTCGTCGCGCCGGTGCACCAGGGTGAGCCGCTTGGCGAGCGGCTGCAGAT
>JBAUHH010000089.1:0-6020 GCA_049680165.1 Pseudolabrys sp. | reverse complement strand
GGAATTCCGCGAGATCCTGATAGACGAAAGTGTTGCCGGTGCCGCCGAAACCGGCGAGCCGGTCTTTCACATAAGTCGCGTAGCTCGGCTTCGACATCTCGCCGTCGTTGATGAGATCGACGCCGGCATCCGCCTGCTTTTTCACGACCTCCGCCACCGCCGCCTTCACCCGCGCGGCGAGCGCCGCCGGATCGACCGGCACGCCTTCTTCCTTGGCGTACATCATGCGAATGAGGTCGTCCGGCCGCGGCAGGCTGCCGGCATGGGTGGTCAGGAAACGGTCTTGGCTGCGCTGCATGGAGGGCCTCCCCGGCCGACTGTAGAGCAGGGCGGCGGAGGTAACCAATGGCGGCCGCGCGCGTTGACAGGCGGGACGAGGCTGCTATGAACCCGCCAACCATCGAACCCAGAGAGCGTTATGAAAGTCCGCAACTCGCTGAAATCCCTGCGCGGCCGGCACCGCAACAACCGCATCGTGCGCCGCAAGGGCCGGGTTTACGTGATCAACAAGACCAACCGGCGCTTCAAGGCCCGCCAGGGCTGACCCGCGCGCTCCGGCGCGCTCTTCCATTCCTGCCGCATATTGGCCGTAACGGGCGGAAAGACTACATTCCGCTCATGATTCCATCTTTGCGCGCCCGATTCCCGACGCTGGTTCTTGCCGCCGCGGTTGCTGTGGCCGCTGCCACGCCGTCGTTTGCCGCGCCGCCCACCGTCGCCCCGCCGGCTGTCACGCCGCCCGTGCCGCAACCGCCGGCCAAGCTGCCGCGCGTGCAGCGTGGCGATCCGACCAAAAATCTTGACTTCCTGTTCGAGGCGCTGAAACTCGCGCCCGACGACGAGACTGCCAAGGCCATCGAGAACCGCATCTGGGCGGTATGGCTGACCTCGCGCAGCGACACCGCCAATCTGCTGATGACGCGCGTGCGCACGGCGGTCGAGGCCAAGGAGTCCGATCTCGCGCTCCAGCTTCTCACCAGCATCATCAAGATCAAACCCGACTATGTCGAAGCCTGGAACCGGCGCGCCACGATCTATTACGGCCAGAAAGATTTCGGCAAGGCGCTTGCCGATATCCGCGAGGTGCTCAAGCGCGAGCCGCGTCACTTCGGCGCGCTCGCCGGCCTCGGCATGATCTTGCAGGACATCGGCGACGACAAACAGGCGCTCGAAGTTTATCGCCGCGCGCTCGCGGTCTATCCGCGCCTCCAGCGCATTCCCGATCTGGTGAAGACGCTCACGGAAAAAGTCGAAGGCCGCGATATTTAATCGCTCGCCGCTTCGCTTCCGACAAACGTGATCCGCAACATGTTGGTCGCGCCCGGCGTGCCGAGCGGGACGCCGGCGACGATGATCACGCGCTGGCCGGCCTTGGCGAAGCCTTCCTTGAAGGCGATGCGGCAGGCGCGCTCGACCATGTCGTCCTGGTCGTGCGCATCCTCGGTAACGACGCAATGCACGCCCCAGACCAGTGACAGGCGCCGCCCGGTGGCGTCGCTCGGCGACAGCGCCACGATCGGCGACTTCGGCCTTTCGCGCGCCACCCGCAATGCGGTGGAGCCCGACGAGGTCCAGCAGACGATCGCCGATAAATCGAGCGTCTCGGCAATCTGGCGCGCGGCGTCGGCGATGGCGTCGGCGCCGGTCGCCTCCGGCTCGGCATGCTGGGCCGCGAGGATGCTGCGGTAGGTCGGATCGTGCTCGACCTCCTCGGCGATGCGGTTCATGGTCGCGACCGCCTCCACCGGATATTGCCCGGCCGCCGATTCCGCCGACAGCATCACCGCGTCGGCGCCCTCGTAAATCGCCGTCGCGACGTCGGAAACTTCCGCGCGCGTCGGCACCGGCGAGTTGATCATCGATTCAAGCATCTGCGTCGCGACGATCACCGGCTTGCCGGCGAGCCGCGATGCGCGCGTCATCTGCTTCTGGGCGGCAGGCACTTTTTCCAGCGGCATCTCGACGCCGAGATCGCCGCGCGCCACCATCAGCGCGTCGGAGGCGTCGAGGATTTCGGCGAGCCTGTGCACCGCCTGCGGTTTTTCGATCTTGGCCATGACCGAGGCTCGCCCGCGCGTGATCTTCTTGGCCTCGGCGATATCCTCCGGCCGCTGGATGAACGACAGCGCGACCCAGTCGATGCCGGTTTCCAGCGCGGCCTCGAGATCGGAGCGGTCTTTCTCCGCCAGCGCCGAGAAGGGTATCGTCGATTCCGGCAGGCTCACGCCCTTGCGGTCCGAGAGCTTGCCGCCGACCTCGACGCGCGCATCGATGCGGTCGGGCGTCACCGCCACGACGCTGAGCCGCACTTTGCCGTCGTCGATCAGCAGCGTGTGGCCCGGCTCGACCGCGGCGAAAATTTCCGGATGCGGCAGCAGCACGCGCTTGGCGTCGCCGGGTGCGGAATTGGAATCGAAGGTGAAGCTGTCGCCTTTCTTCACCATCGCCGATCCGCCGGCGAAAGTGCCGAGCCGCAGCTTGGGGCCTTGCAGATCGACCAGGATGCCGATCGGGCGGCCGAAGTCGCGCTCGACGCCGCGAATGGCGGCGACCAGCTCGCGCATGCGGTCGTGCGAGGTGTGGCTCATGTTGATGCGGAACACGTCGGCGCCGGCCTGAAACAGCTTCGCGATCATCGCCGCGTCGGACGAAGCCGGCCCCAGCGTCGCTACGATCTTGGCGCGGCGCAGGCGTCTCATCGCTTGAAGCCTTCGGCGGGAGGCATCGTGCCGCGCGGCGGGAATGGCGTGCGCGACGGCAGCGGCCGGTCAGGGGTCTGCTCGGCGGTGTCGGTGAGTTGCACTGTCCAGGATCCTTGCTGGCCGGTATCGACTTCGAAGAATCCGGTGCGATCATAACCGCGCGCCAGGCAATTCTCGATTCCGCGGATCGTGAATTCCTTGTCGCGCGAACACATGAAGGCTTGCCCCGACCATTCTCCACCGCGGTCGTAATCGACCGCATAGATGTAATAGTAGCGCGCGACCAGTCCGCCGCGCAGCAGCGTTTCGCAGGATCGGGCCGCGATATTCCACCAGCCTTCCGTGGTCCAGCCGTCGGAATCCTTGTAGCCAAGCGAGACGCCGACGCGGCTGCCGGTGTTGTTGCACAGGCGGAAGTCGGCGAGGGCGGGTTGGCCCAATGCAACCAGCGCTGCGGCGGCCACCGCGCCGCGCGCGAGCACGGCCAAGGAGGAATGCCTGACAGTCGGGGAAGGCAATGAGGTCACGATCGCGTTTAAGCTCGATTCGACGCGGATTTCGCGTCATCGCTTAGGCGGTGTCAACGACAATAGCCCTAAAGTCGTTGACGTTTGTGTAAGTGGGTCCGGTCATCAATAGATCGCCGGTTTTGGTAAAAAATCCGGTCGAATTGTTGTCGGCCAAAAAGGCGGCGGTATCGAGGCCAAGCGCCTTGGCGCGGGTCACCGTGTCGCTTGCAGCATAGGCGCCGGCGGGGTCGCTGGCAGAGCCTGCACCGCCATCGGTGCCGTCGGTGTCGGCGGCGAGCGCGCTGATGCCGCTCGTCCCGTCGAGCGCCAGACCGAGCGCCAGCGCGTATTCCTGATTGGGCCCGCCGCGACCCTTGCCGCGGATGGTGACGGTCAATTCGCCGCCCGACAGGATCACCGTGCGCTTGCCTTGCGCCTGCAATTCGCGCGCGAGCCGCGCATGCTCGGCCGCGACGTCGCGCGCCTCGCCTTCGAGATCGGCGCCGAGCGCGACGCAGTCATATCCGGCCGCGCGCACGGCCTGCTCGGCGGCCTTGATGGCATCGGCCGGCCTGGCGGCGATGATGAACCGGCTTTCGGTGAAAACAGCGTCGCCCGGCTTCGGCGATTCATTATGCGGATCGTTGAGCGCGCGGCCGACCGCGCCGGGCAGATCGAGTTTGTAACGCGCGACGATCGCGCGCGCGTTCGCGAGCGTGGTCGGGTCCGGCACCGTCGGTCCCGAGCCGATTGCCGACGGATCGTCGCCCGGCACGTCGGAGATCGCGAGCGTGACCAGCCGCGACGGATACGCATGACGCGCGAGACGCCCGCCTTTGATGCGCGAGAGATGTTTGCGCACGGTGTTGATCTCGCCGATGTTGGCGCCCGAGCGCAGCAGCGCGCGTGTCACCGCCTGCTTGTCGGCGAATGAAAGACCCGACGCCGGCGCGATCCAGTTGGCCGACGCGCCGCCCGACATCAGCACCAGCACGAGATCGTCGCTGCCGGCGCTGTCGGCGAGCTTGAGCGCGCGGTCGGCGGCTTCGAGCCCGGCGGCGTCCGGAATCGGATGACCCGCTTCGATCATTTTCACGATGTGCGTCGGCCGGCCATAGCCGTGGCGCGCGACCGCGACGCCGGTGAGCCTGTTCGCCGGCATTTTCAGCGCGTCGAGATAATGCTGCTCGGCCGCTTCGGTCATCGAGCCGGCGGCTTTGCCGGCCGCGAGGATGATGAGTTTTCCGGTGGACGGTTCCGGCCAATGCGCGGAAAAGCTCGACGGGTGAGCGGCCGCCACGGCGGTGCGGTACAGGCTTTCCAGAAACGCGCGCGGCGAGGGGGCCATGAGGGCGATACCGCCGGTTTTTTCAGCCTATGGCAAGCGGTCGCCGCCGCGACTATCTTCAGGTTCCGGATGTCGAGGAGCCATATCATGGACGACAAGACCCGCACCGAGCTCGAAGCCGCCGTTTACCGGCGTCTGGTCGAGCATCTGCGTGAGCGCGCCGACGTGCAGAACATCGACATGATGAATCTCGCCGGCTTCTGCCGCAATTGCCTGTCGAACTGGATGAAAGATGCCGCCGACGCCAAGGGCATCGCGATGACGAAGGACGAAAGCCGCGAGATCGTCTACGGCGAGCCGTTCGAGCAGTGGAAGGCGAAACACCAGAAAGAAGCCTCGAAAGATCAGAAGGCGGCGTTCGAAAAGTCCAGTCCGCGCCACTAAAGCTTTTCAAAAGGTGTGAATGTCGGGGGCTTTGCGTGGGCACGCCGCCCGCTGCGGCCGGATTTTCCGTATGACAGGGCGACGAACTGTCATTTCAGGAGACATCGATGCCTGCTACTGCCGCGGCTGCAAACGAAGAAACCGCCCACCGCTTCGCCAAGGACCAGCTCAAGGCCTTCGTCGAGCGCATCGAGCGGCTTGAAGAAGAAAAGAAAGCAACCTCCGACGACATCCGTGACGTTTATGCCGAGGCCAAGGGCAACGGTTACGACGTGAAGGCGCTGCGCTCGGTCGTGCGCCTGCGCAAGCTGGATGCCGACGAACGGCGCGAGGAAGAGGCCGTGCTCGAGACCTACATGCACGCGCTGGGCATGTTGAACTGAATTCGCGCGGCGCGAAGCCAACAAATCGCCGTCGCCCGGCTTGATCGGGCGATCCAATATCTACCGCAGCGAAGCGGTGCGGTTGTTGAAGCTGGTGGTCGCGAGGAACACGACGGCCTGGCCGCTGAAACGGTCGGCGAACAGGCCCGGCTGCGGATCGGCGGAGAATGTCATCGCCAGCGCCGAATCCGGCTTGCTCATGTAGAAGGCCATCGCCTTCATGTCGGCTGCGCCAAGGCGCGTCGTGTGCATGTAGCTTGTGCTCGGCGTCAGGATGGTTGCCCGCAGCCAGGGCTGATCGAATGCCATGCCGCCTGAGGCCACGTGCGTGGCGTGTCCCGGCGTCAGCGCTTGCTTGACGATGACGGTGGTGTTGGCGTCGGCAGGCTGGGGCATCAGCGATTCATGCGGCATGTGCGGCAGCGATGTGCCCATCGGGTGCGCGCGCGTCGCCGGATAGGAACCGTTGCCGGCATCGTAGGCGAAAGCGGAGAGGGCGGTGCTGCCGGTGGCGGACGGATCGGCGTCGGCGACTTCAATCGGTCGCGCGGGCGCCGGTGCAAAGCCGGACGTCGCGTTTGCATTCCAGTAGCCGCGCTTGTCGAACATGTTGCCCGCCAGCGATACGGCCACGACCGGGCGCCGCGTCGGCAGCGGCGTCACGGCGGCGGCGGCAACAGCAAAGGTCTTCGGC
>JBAUHH010000088.1:0-3686 GCA_049680165.1 Pseudolabrys sp. | reverse complement strand
GAAGTCCTTGCGCAGGATGCTGCGCCATTCGTCGACGCCGGACGGGCGGCGCTCCATCTGCTCCTTCAGATCGAAGCCGGACGAAAACGCCTTGCCCGCACCGGTGACGATCAGGGCGCGGCAGTCGGAATCCTTTTCAAGTTCGTCGAGCGCCGCGCCGATCTCGCCCAGCATCGTGGCATTGAGCGCGTTGGTGCGCTCCGGTCGCGACAGCGTGAGCCGGGCGATGGTCCCGAGTTTTTCAACGGTGATGGTGGTGAAATCCGGCACGGCGCAAGCTTGCCGTAATGTCGGACGGCTTGCCAGCTTTGCAAAGGATGGTGGGTGCGACAGGGATCGAACCTGTGACCCCTACCATGTCAAGGTAGTGCTCTTCCGCTGAGCTACGCACCCAATCGAGGAAGGTCTTAGCGGCTCGCCGGAAACGAGGCAATCCCGGCAGTTTTATTCGTGGCGCATGATCTTGCCCGAAAACCGGTAACCATCCCCGATCAAGTCGAGGACATGCTTTTCGGGATCATGCGCCGGGCGCTCAGGCCGCCAGCATCTTCTGCACTTCGCTGACCAGTTCGCGCAGATGGATCGGTTTCGACAGCACCTTGGCGTGCTTGGGCGCGGCAGAATCGGCGTTGAGCGCGACCGCGGCGAAGCCGGTGATGAACATGATCTTGATGTCGGGGTCGAGCTCGGCGGCGCGCCGGGCAAGCTCGATGCCGTCCATTTCCGGCATGACAATATCGGTCAGCAGCAGCGAGAAGGGCTCCTCCCGCAGGCGCTGATAGGCCGACAAGCCGTTATCGTAAGAAGTGACGTCGAAGCCGGCATTTTGCAGCGCCTTGACCAGAAAGCGCCGCATATCGGTGTCGTCTTCCGCCAGCAGTATTTTTGACATTCCTACCAAACCCCTAGGACGGCGTTGGGGCCGGCCTTACCCCTCCATAAGCCTTACAGCGGGTAAATATCGGGTGAACCGAAAGCATGGCTTGGCTTTGGCCGCGCCCCATGGACAATAGGCAGTATAGGGACCACACCCGAGCAACCCGCCAGTAGTGTGACCGTTGTCATGGCTCATGAGTGAAATCCGCGACGAGCTCGATCCGCCCTTCGAGATCCTGGAACCGGCCCGGACGGCCGGCCCGGTGGTCTTCAACTCGCCCCATAGCGGCTCGACCTATCCGCGCGAGTTCCTCTCCAGTTCGCGGCTCGATCTGGCGACCTTGCGCCGCTCGGAAGACAGCTTCGTCGACGAACTGATCGGCGGCGTGGTCAAGCGCGGCTATCCGATGATGCGCGCGCATTTCCCGCGCTGCTTCGTGGACGTGAACCGCGAGCCTTACGAGCTTGACCCACGCATGTTCGAAGGCCGCCTGCCCTCATTCGCCAATACCCGCTCGATGCGGGTCGCCGGCGGCCTTGGCACTGTGGCGCGCGTGGTCGGCGACGCCCAGGAGATCTACGAGCAGCGCATTCCGATCGACGACGCGTTGCGGCGGATCGAAGGCCTCTACAAGCCCTATCACCGGGCCTTGCGGCGGTTGTTCACCAAGCTGCATCGCGATCATGGCGCGGCCGTGCTGGTCGACTGCCATTCCATGCCATCGACCGCCGGCCAGAAGGACGAGCGCTCGCGCCCTGAATTCGTGCTGGGCGACCGCTACGGCACAAGCTGCGTCGGGGTGGTGTCGGAAACCGTGGAAAACACCCTGCGCGCGCTCGGCTACACCGTGAGCCGCAACAAGCCCTATGCCGGCGGCTTCATCACCGAGCACTACGGCAACCCGGCGGTCGGGCTGCATGCCATCCAGCTCGAGATCAATCGCGCGCTCTACATGGACGAGCGCCGCTATGCGCGCTCGGCGGGCTTTGCCAAGCTGGCGAAGGACCTGGAGACGCTGGCCGACCGGCTCGGCGAAATCCCGCTGGAGGAGCTGCGGCCGTATCGGGCCGCTGCCGAGTAGCGCGCGGGGTCACCGGGAGCCAACCGATAAAAAAAGGGGCCGCTCGCGTGTGCAAGCGGCCCAAGTCTAGGGAGGAAACGCCCAAGGAGGGCAACGGTAGCTCTCGCTACCGCATTGCAATAATTTACACCGCGACGCACAAAGTTCAAGCCTAAGCACCCGGAATCCCATGCTCTTTTCGCATAGCTGGCCTTCAAATTTAGCCCTGTCGGCGGGCCTGGGCCGTTTTTCGCCTGGCTTCTGCCCCTTTGACGTGGTTGGCGGTATGCGGTTGCCGGTACCCGGCGGTTCCGATAGGCCGGGATGAGCAACAGGCGGGCGGCATGACGGCAATCGATTTCGCGGCGTTCGTCGACGAACTCGCCACCGTGTCGGGCGAAACCATCATGCCGTTCTTCCGCACGACGCTGGCGGTCGAGAACAAGAAGGCCGGCGGCTTCGACCCGGTCACCGCCGCCGACCGCGCGGCGGAAGCGGGCATGCGCACGCTGATCCGGCGCACGTTCCCCGACCACGGCATCGTCGGTGAGGAATACGGCGACGAACACGCCGACGCCGAATACGTCTGGGTGCTCGATCCGATCGACGGCACCAAATCCTTCATCACCGGCATGCCGGCCTGGGGCACGCTGATCGGGCTCATGCGCTTCGGCGAGCCGGTGTTCGGCATGATGCACCAGCCGTTCACGCGCGAGCGCTTTTCCGGCGACGGCGGCGCGGCGCATTATCGCGGTGCGTCCGGCAAGCGCGATTTGCGCGTGCGCAGTTGCGCCGCGCTCGGCGACGCGCTGCTGGCGACCACCAGCCCCCTGCTGATGAATGAGCGCGACCGCGCGACGTTCGGCCGCGTCGAGAAGCAGGCGAAGCTCTCGCGCTACGGCGGCGATTGTTATGCCTATTGCATGCTGGCCGCGGGCCAGATCGATCTGGTGATCGAGACCGAGATCAAGCCGCACGACATCGTGCCGCTCATTCCGATCATCGCCGGCGCCGGCGGCATCATCACGACGTGGGAAAACGCACCGGCGCAAAGCGGCGGCCGCATCGTTGCTGCCGGCGACAAGCGCGTGCACCAAGCGGCGCTGGAGATTTTGCGCGGATAAAGATGTCCCCGTTCATTCCCGCGTAAGCGGGAATCCAGCGCGTTGCAGGCTGGGTCCCCGCTTACGCGGGGACGAACGGTTGGGATCAGTACAGCGGCGTGCCGGGCACGAAGGCGTCGAATGCCGCCCAGAACTGCCGGCGGTAATGGTCCTGCTCCTGCAGTATCTCGTGGCGCGCGCCCGGCAGAATGAGATGCGAGCCGGCCAGAAGATTGCGCCCGAAATTCTCGGTCGCCGGCGTCGACACCACCTCATCGCGGCCCGCCGCCACCATCAAAATCGGCTGGCGAATGGTGCCAGCGTAACCGGGCGAGACGAATTTCCTCATCGCGCGCAGCGCCGAGTCGACCCAGGCGATGGTCGGCGCGCCGAGGCCGAGTGTCGGCTCGGCCTCAAGCACCGCCGCATTGCGCGCAAAGCGCACCGGATCGGACGTCAACACGTTGCCGATGAAATGGGCGCTGACGGTCGGCCGGTGATCGGCGCCCGGCAGATACTGGGAACCGCGGCCAATGAGCCGCATGAAGCGCGCGGCTGGCGCGGCCAGGCTGATCATGCGGAACGACGGCATCGCGATCATCGGGGCCGACAACACGACGCGGTCGAACCAGCGGCTGCCTTCGTG
>JBAUHH010000087.1:0-1515 GCA_049680165.1 Pseudolabrys sp. | reverse complement strand
GCGCAAGGGCACGCGCCCGGTGTGGATCGACGGCAAATGGCAGGACGCGACAATCTGGTCACGCCTCGATCTGCCGGTCGGCGCCGTCGTGGAGGCGCCTGCGGTGCTCGAGCAGCCCGACGCGACGATCTTCATCGATCCGGGCCTGCGGGCGCGCGTCGATCCGTTGGGCAACCTGATCGTCGAGCGTGCACCATGAGCAAGCCGGTCCTGCTGCTGGTCGATCTGCAAAACGATTTTCTGCATCCCGACGGCGCTTACGGGCGCGCCAAATGCGCGAGCGGCGCGATCGCGGCCTTGCCGGCCAAGCTCAAGCCGCTTGCCGAGACTGTGCGGCGCAAGCGCGGACTGGTGATTGCGACGCTGTTCACGCTGGTGCCGGGCGCGGGCGGCGAGCCGATGATCTCTCCGCATCTGAAGGCGCTGCGGCCGTTCCTGAAAAAAGGCGATTTCCTGCCGGGCGGGTGGGGACAGCAACTGGTCGACGACTTGCAGCCGGCGGACATGGCGGTCGAGAAGATCGCGTTCTCGGCGTTCTACATGAGCCGGCTCGAATGGGTGCTGCGCAAAAGCGGCGTCGAGCACATGTATGTCGGCGGCATCGTCACCAATGGTGGCGTCGGCTCGACCGTGCGCGATGCGCATGTGCGCGACATCGACTGCACGGTGTTGCAGGACGGCTGCGCCGCCTTTTCGGACGAGGTGCACAACGCGGCGATCGAGGGCGTGCGGCCGGTCGCGAAAATCACGACCATCGCGGAGGCGATGAAGGACGTCGCGCGATGAGCGCGGCACGCCCCGCAGGCGGCGTTTCGTTCGACACGGACGTGCCGCTGCTGATCGTCGGCGCGGGCGCAGCCGGGCTTTGCGCGGCGCTGGCGGCTGCGGAGGCGGGTGTCGAGCCGGTGCTGATCGAGCGCGATCCGGTGCCGCGCGGCTCGACCGCATTGTCGGCGGGGCTCATTCCCGCCGCGGGTACGCGTTTCCAGCGGCTGAAGGGGATTGCCGACAGCGCCGAGTTGTTCGGGTCAGACCTTGCGCGCAAGTCGCATGGCGAGGCCGATCCCGTGCTGGTGCGCGCGGTGAGCGAGGGAGCGGCGCCAACCGTCGAGTGGCTGGCTGAGCGTTACGATTTTCCTTTCGATGTGATCGACGACTTCAATTATTCCGGGCACTCCGCGTTGCGCATGCACGGGCTGCCGAGTCGCAGCGGCGTGGAACTGATCGACCGCCTGCGCAGCGCCGCCGAGCGGCGCGGGCTGACGATTCTGTGCGACAGCGTCGCGGAAACGCTCTACGCGGACGCGGACGGAACGATTTCGGGTGTTGAGATCGTGCGCGGTGACGGCGGGCGCGAGCGCATCGGCTGCAAGGCGCTGGTGCTCGCGTGTAACGGTTACGGGGGGAATCCGGAGCTGGTACGGCAATTTATTCCGGAAATGGCCGACGCGCTCTATTTCGGCCACGCCGGAAACCGCGGCGACGCGGTGTTGTGGGGCCGCGCGCTTGGTGCGG
>JBAUHH010000086.1:0-9370 GCA_049680165.1 Pseudolabrys sp. | reverse complement strand
GGCCACCTCTCCAATCAACGCTTTAGGAAGGCGCACGCATCTTTACGTAAAGACGCGCACAAAGCGTGCTCGTACGCCTTCAGCCACCTCTCCGAACGTCAAATCCCGGATTGCGCAAGGCATATAGCGGCAGTCGGAAGCTGACAACCCGGACGGCGTCCACCCATCACCGCCTGACTATTGACCCCCGTCGGTAGCTGGAGCACAGAATGCCGAATTCGCCAAATTGCCTTTGAGTTTCATAGCATTGGCCGGCGCGAAAGATGCCAAAATATCCAAATGCCAGACAACGTTTCAGCGGTTCATCTCGTGCAAATCGGGCCGAAGAGCGATCCGGGCGCCCACGATCCGAGTGCGTGATGGGCGCTTCGCGGCTCGTTGCTTTTGTCCTCGCTTTGTGCGCGGTGAGCTCAATGACCAGTGTGGCCCTTGCCGATACCGTCCACCTCTACGCCGCGGGCAGCTTGCGCGCCGCGCTGAACGACGTGGCCAAGGCGTTCGAGGAGAAGACGGCAAATAAAGTCGAGGCGAAATATGGGCCGTCCGGAATTTTGAAGAACGAGATCGCGGGTGGCGTGAAAGCGGACGTCTTCGCCTCCGCCAATATGGAGCACCCGCGCGCGCTTTCAGAAGCAAGGAAAAGTGGCCCGGTCGTGCTGTTCACGCGCAATAAGTTGTGCGCGCTGGTAAAGCCCGGGCTGAACGTCACGAGCGCAAACCTGCTCGACCGGATGCTCGATCCAGCCGTGAAGCTTGGCACCTCGACGCCGAAAGCCGATCCGTCCGGCGACTATGCGTTCGCGGTGTTCGCGCACGCCGAGAAGATAAAGCCCGGCGCGCAGGCCGCGCTGGAGAAGAAAGCGCTGCTACTCACCGGCTCGGCGTCGAGCGCCGCGCCGCCGGCGGGTCGCACCGTCTATGGCTGGCACGTGGCGGATGGGCGCGCCGATATCTTCCTCACCTACTGCACCAATGCGCTGACCGCGCAGAAGGAGAATCCCGGCCAGCAATCTGTTATGCTTCCCGATGCGCTGGCGATTGCAGCCGATTACGGGCTGACCGTCATCGAGGGCGCTCCGGCGGGAGCACAAGCCTTCGCGCAATTCGTCCTGTCGGAAACTGGCCAGAACATTCTGGCGCGGCACGGCTTTGCGCCGGCAACCCGTTAAGGAGAACGAGCGATGAAACTCAGCGCCCGCAATCAGCTCAAAGGCAAGGTCGTGGAAGTAAAGAAAGGCGCCACCACGGCGCACGTCCGCATCGATATCGGCGGGCAGATCGTTACCGCCTCGATCACCAACGAGTCGGCCGACGAGCTCAAGCTCGCGAATGGCAAAGCCGTCTACGCCATCATCAAGGCGAGCAGCGTGATGGTGGGGGTGGATTGAATTCGGTGTCATTGCCCGCGCAGGCGACAATCCAGTAATCACGTCATTTTCTGTGGTTACTGGATGCCCCGCCTTCGCGGGGCATGACAATGTATAATTAGCCAATGCGCCTCACCCGCCGCACAGTCCTGGCCGGAGCCTCCGCCGCGCTGCTGGCGCCGCGCATTGCGCGCGCCGTGACGGTGGCCGACGACGCCGGCCGCGCCGTCACTGTGGCGGACAATGTTCAGCGCGTGTTGCCCGCCGGGCCGCCGGCCGCGATCATGCTCTACACGCTGGCGCCCGACCTGCTGCTCGGCTGGCCCCGCGCCAACGGTCTGGAAGAATGCGCCTACATGCTGCCGGACATTTGCGCGCGCCCCGAAGTTGGCCGCCTCACCGGCCGCGGTAACACTGCCAGCCTCGAAAACGTGATCGCGCTCAGGCCCGATCTCATCGTCGATGTCGGCGCAACCAGTGAGAGGTACATCTCGCTCGCCAACAGAACGCAAGAGCAGACCAGGATTCCCTACGCGCTGCTCGACGGGCGTTTCCTCTCGTTGTCGACAACCTACGAAAAGCTCGGCCGGCTGGTCGGGCGCGAGCGCGACGGGCTCGATTTCGCCGACTACTGCAACATGACGCTCGGCAGCATCACCAACCGGATCGCGCTGGTGGCGGCGGACCAGCGGCCGCGTGTCTATTACGCGCGCGGGCCGCGCGGGCTCACCACCGGCCTCGGCGGCTCGGCCAGCATGGAGACCATCGAATTGATCGCGCGCAACGTCGCGGGCGCGACCCATGGTGGCCTCGCCGATGTCTCGATCGAACAGGTGGTGTCCTGGAATCCCGACGCGATCATTGCCAGCGACCCCGCTTTTGCCGACGCTGTCCGCAAAGACCCTGCCTGGTCCCCGGTAAAGGCGGTGCGCGACAACCAGGTTTACCTGGCGCCGAGGCTTCCGTTCGGCTGGGTCGGCGGTACGCCGTCCGCCAACCGGCTGATCGGCCTGTGGTGGCTGGTAAAGATCTTTTATCCCGACCTTTTCCCGGAAGACATGCACGAGCTCACGCGCGATTTCTTCAGCAAATTCTATCACGTGACGCCGACGGATGCCCGGATCAGCCATGCGTTGGGCGAACCGATCTAACGTTTGTCCTTAGTTCTGCGCCGGATAGGTCAGCGTCCCGTCCGGACCCGGCTGCGCACCCGGCGTCAGGGTTGCGGACGTGACCTTGCCCGGCCCCATAATGTGAAACACCTGTTCCCCGCCGGCGAGAAGATGGTCCGCGATAATGCGGCGATGGCAACGCCACCACACCGCTTCTGCGCACATGATGGCGCAGCGCCGCGCGCGGCCCAGCTCGCGCAAGCGCGCGAGGCCCGCGCGGAAGCCGGCGCTCATGGCGTAATCGGCATAATTGTGGAAGCTCTGGTTCTGCCAGAATCCATTGACCTCGGGCGCAATATCTTTCGCGTGCGGGCGCAGGCCGCCGAGCGTCGCGATGTGCTCGTAGCCGATCTGGCGCTCCGCCAGCGAGCCGGCGAGCGTATCGCTGTTAAATTGCGGGTTGGTGCGCGAGCGCGGCACGGTACGCACGTCCACGACCGTACCAATTTCGGACGCGGCAAGCAGATCGATGAATTCACGGGTCGGGTGCGTCGAATGGCCGATGGTGAAAAAAGGAAGCGCCATGCCTGTTGCCGCACTTTCAAATTCACGGCGGGCGGTCAGCCGAGACGCCGTAGCGCCGCCCCCTTGTGCAACGCGACGTGATCCGTCTTGTCGCTCTTTATTTCATACTGCGGATCGGCGGCGGTGGCATGGTGGACGTAACCTTTGTAGTTGACGTTGCTCTTATGCACCTTGACGATTTTTCCGCGCACCCGCCCCGCCTCGGAATTCCAGCTGACGTGATCGCCAACCTTGAATGTCTTGGCCATGGACTTGGTCCTGATTCACGCCAGCATCCGGTCATAGATGGCGTCCGGTCTTTATATATGGCGGCTCCCCGGCCGGCTTCCAGCGCGGGGGGCGTTTGAAGGAAGGGCTGCTTTCAAGAGCGCCGGCAAGCGCTTACATTAGCGTCATGACGAAAGACCCCTACATCATCAAGCCGGACCCGCACGATCCGCGGCTGACCGAGCGGGTGACCGGCATCGACCAGACCGGCGCCAGGATCGAGACGTCGGTGACGGTCGAGCGCGCGCTCACGATTTTTCTGAATAGCCAGGAGATCGTCACGGCGATGACGATCAACGACTATCCTGAGTATCTCGCGATCGGCTACCTGCTCAACCAGAACATGCTGCTGCCCGACGACGTGGTGACCGGAGTCGACTACGACGAGGAGCTGGCCGCCGTCGTGGTGCGCACCAAGCGCAAGACCAATTACGAAAAGAAGCTGAAGAAGAAAGTGCAGACCTCCGGCTGCGCGCAGGGCACCGTGTTCGGCGACCTGATGGAAGCGCTGGAGGACGTGAAGCTGCCGAAGGCGAAGCTGCGCACGTCCTGGCTCTACAAGCTCGCGCACGAGATCAACACCACGCCGTCGCTTTATCTTGAGGCCGGCGCGATCCACGGCTGCGTGCTGGCGAAGGAAGACAAGCCGCTTGTGTATATGGAAGACGTCGGGCGCCATAACGCGGTCGACAAGATCGCCGGCTGGATGTTCAAGGAGAAAGTGTCCCCGCGCGACAAGATTTTCTATACCACCGGGCGACTCACCTCCGAGATGGTGATCAAGACCGTGCGCATGGGTATTCCGATTCTCATTTCGCGCTCCGGCTTCACGGCGTGGGGCGTCGAGCTCGCGCGCAAAGCGAATTTGACCTTGATCGGGCGCGCTCGGGGAAAACGCTTCGTCGCGCTCGCGGGCGAGGACCGCATCGTGTTCGATCAGGATCTCGCCTTCGTCGAAGAAGAGAGCGCCAGGCATCGGCGCAAGGCCGCAGTGCATGACGACTAAGGCTTTGCGCATGCACGCGCCGCACCCTCACTTTCCCTCCGCGCTTGCCACCCTCTCCCCCCTAGGGAGAGGGAAAGAGCGCTTGCCGCTGCGGCCGGCTTTCACCACCTACACGTCATGATTTCACCCGTTCCCCCCACCCTTGGCATGGTGCTCGCCGGCGGATTGGCGCGGCGGATGGGCGGCGGCGACAAGGCGCGGCTCGAAATCGGCGGCGTCACCATTCTCGACCGCGTATTGGCGACCCTGTCGGCGCAATGCACTGGCATCATCATCAACGCTAACGGCGATCCCAAACGCTTCGCGGACACCGGGTTGCCGGTGATCGCCGACGACGTGCCCGGTTTCGCCGGGCCGCTCGCCGGTATCCTCGCCGGGCTCGACTGGCTGGCGAAGCAGGACACCGGCGTCGAATGGATGCTGAGCGTGCCGGGCGATTGCCCGTTTCTGCCGGACGACCTGGTCGAGAGGCTGCATCAGGCGCGGCGCAAGATGGGTGCTGGCGTGCCGCTCGCCTGCGCGCGCTCGGGCGAGTGGCGGCACCCAGTCGTGGCCCTGTGGCCGCTGGCGCTGCGCGCCGACCTGCGGCACGCACTGGTGGACAAGAACCTGCGCAAGATCGAGGTTTTTACCGCGCGGCACGGCATCGCGGTTGCCGACTGGCCGGACCAACCGGTCGACCCGTTCTTCAACGTCAACACGCCGGAAGACGCCAAACGCGCCGAGAGCATTGCGCTGCAGCATTCGGGCGGCTGAGACGGTTGGCGATCCCGCTTCCGCTTCCTATCTGCTACAATGGCGACACATGGGGCAGAAGAGGAACGGTCATGAAGTCATTCATCATCGCGTGCGTCGCGGCCATCGTCATCGCCATTATCGGCGGCGTTGTGCTCGGCAGCGTGCAGGAAGACGCCGGCAAGGCATTTTCAACCGGCAACGTGCGGCTCGATACCTGATCAGCCCGTCAGCGCGGCGTAGGACAGAAAGCCGACGCGCGCGCCCGGCTCGATCGACGTCACGTCTTCGGGAAATTCCAGCAAACCGTCGGTCTCGGTGAGCGATGTCAGGATGCCGGCGCCATCCTGCGGATGCTTGACCGCCTCGATCTCGCCGTCGGCGGCGCGATGCAGCGCGACGCGCACATATTCGCGACGGCCTTTCTTCTTCGTATAGGCGAAAGCCGCGCGCACCGGCAGCGCCACTAGTCTTTGCGGCCGCGCGCCGGCGAGCCGCAGCAATAGCGGCCGCACCACTCGCACGAACGTCACGAATACCGCGACCGGATTACCCGGCAAGCCGACGAAGGCCGCGCCGTGTTGCGCGCCCTTGCCGCGAATGACGCCCATCGCCACCGGCCGGCCCGGCTTGATGGCAACGCGCCAGAACACCAGGTTGCCGATTTTCTCAACCGCGTCGCGCACGTAGTCGGCTTCGCCGGTCGAGACGCCGCCCGACGTGACGATCAGGTCGTGGTCCGCCGCCGCCGCTTGAAGCGCGCGCGCAAGCTCGTCCGGCTTGTCGGCAAGAATGCCGAGATCGGTGACAACGGCACCAAGTCGCTCCAGTAATTCAGACAGCAGATAGCGGTTGGCGTCGTAGATCGCCGCGCCATTACGTTTGGCGCCCGGCTCGACCACTTCGTCGCCGGTTGAAAAGATCGCAACCTTGAGACGGCGGCGCACCTCGATTTCGGTCAGTCCGAGCGCGGCGGCGAGCGCGATGTGGCGCGCTTCCAGCACTGTGCCGGCCGCAATAGCGACGCTGCCCGCGCGCACATCCTCACCGGCAAGCCGCCGGTTGGCGCCGAGCTTCAATCCGCTCGGCAGCGCAACGCTGTCACCGTCGGCTTGCACGTCCTCCTGCATGAACACGGTGTCGGCGCCGGACGGCATCGGCGCGCCGGTGAAAATTCGGATGGTCTGGCCTGGACTTAATGCAACGTCGGCCTTGCGCCCGGCGGTGAGCCGGCCGGCGACCTTGAGCGTCGTCTCGCCGTCGCGCTTGAGATCGGCGTGGCGAACGGCGTAGCCGTCCACCGCCGAATTATCGAACGGCGGCAGATCGAGCGGCGCCTTCACGTCCGCCGCGGTCACGCGCATGCGCGCCCCGTGCAGCGGCACGCGCTCCGTTTCAGCAACGGGCGTAATGCGCTCCGCGATCAAGGCTTCCATCGCCGCGATCGGCATCAGCGGACCGGAGAAGGCGAAACAATCGTCGGTAAGCTGCGCCATCAGACGCTCATTTGCTTGAGCGACGCCACCGGCACGGCGCGCGCCAGCAGCAAATCGACAACCGCTTCGACGTCATTGAGGTCGACGACCGGCACTTTGACCTGCGGCAGCGGCGTGTCGCAGGCGACCGCGACGATGTGCGGGTCCTCTGGGTGCAGCAGCGGTTTGCCGTTTGCCACGCGGTGGATTTCCAGCTTGGGAAACTTGTCGCGCTTGAAGCCTTCCACCAGCACCAGGTCGACCGGCGACATCTTGGCGAGCAGCGCCGGCAAGTCCCATTCCGGCTCCTCGCGCAGCTCATGCAAAATCGCCCAGCGCTTGGCCGACGAGATGATCACTTCGGTGGCGCCGGCGGCACGATGGAAAAATGAATCCTTGCCCGGCTGGTCGAGATCGAAGCCATGGTGCGCGTGCTTGAGCGTGGAGACGCGCACCCCCCGCGCGATCAGGCGCGGGATCGCCTTGGTGACCAGCGTGGTCTTGCCCGATCCGCTCCATCCGGCGAGGCCGATAATCCGCATGGAGCCTTTCATGGGTGCATTCATGAGGCCCCTTATAGCAAAACGCCCGGCCGTCAACTTTCTACCCTCCCCTGGACGGGGAGGGTCGATGCGAGCGCAGCGAGCATCGGGTGGGGTGAAACCAACAAAATCGCCCCACCCCGGCTTGCATCTCACTGGCGTTCGATGCTTCGCCGACCCTCCCCGCAAGGAGGAGGGTGAAGAAAGCAAAACGCCCGGCGAGAGCCGGGCGTTGGATTATGCAGTAAGCGGCTGCTATTCGGCGGGCGTCGCCATCGGCTGCCGCTGCGACTGGTTCGGCCCGGTGCGGGCCTGCTCGTCTTGCAGCCACAAACTGTGATGCTCCTTCGCCCAATTGACGTCCACAGTGCCCTCGCCCATCGCCTCGAAGGCGCCTTCCATGCCGATGGTGCCGATGTAGATGTGTCCCAGCATGGCGGCGATGAACAGCATCGCGACCACGGCGTGAACCATCTGCGCATATTGCATCGAGTCTATGTCGGTGCCGTAGAACGGGAACATCAGCACGTAGCCGGTGACGGCGACAGCGCCGCCGCCGAGCACGACGATCCAGTAGATCGCTTTCTGGCCACCGTTGAAGCGGTAGGCCGGCGGATGATCGTGACCGACCATACCACCGCCGCGCTTGAACCACTCAACGTCCACCTTGTTCGGAATATTGCCGGCGATCCACATCAGGAAGATCAGCACCACGCCGATGGTGAACGGGAAGCTCAGATAGTTGTGCGCGTATTTCGCTCCCTCCGACCACGTGGTGAAGGCTTCCGGACTCATCAGCGGCAGCAGCAGCGGCCGCCCGAACGTGATGTTCAGTCCGGAGATCGCGAGGATGATGAAACAGGTCGCCGTCATCCAGTGCACGAACCGCTCGAGCGCGTTGAAGCGGACGATCGTGCGGCCTGAGCGTCCGCTCTCGAGCCGCACCATGCCGCGCCACAGATAGAAGATGACCAAGAGCGCCAGGATGCCGAGGATGGCGATGCCGCCGATCCAGCGCAGCGTCACGTTGTGGAAATGCTGCCAGTCGCGGCCGACCGGATGCTCGAGCACATAGGATTTCGTATCAGGGATCGTGCCGCGGCCCTGAATCTTGTTGAGCTGTTGCAGGAGCTGCTGCTCCTTCACCGCGTCGGCCGTCGGATTGACCGAACTCGGCTGCTGTGCCGACACCGGCGCCGCCATTGCGACCACGAATGCGAGTGCCAGCACACCGGCGATCAAGCGCATATGCGCTAAAAATTTCGCCATGCGATCTTCTCCCTGCTTTCGAGTGTTCTTCGAAACGAAACCGGCGGTGCGAAATTCGCGCGCCGCCGCGCATGTATTAGGTTGCGATCGACTCGCGGTAGGCGGTCTGCCACCCCCAGGCACCCGAACCATAACCACGCTTCGAGACGCGCTCCTTGTAGATTTGCGCGATCACATCGCCGTCGCCGGCGAGCAATGACTTGGTCGAGCACATTTCGGCGCACAGCGGCAGCTTGCCTTCGGCCAGCCGGTTGGCGCCGTACTTCTCGTACTCTTCCTTGCTGTTGTCGGCTTCCGGTCCGCCGGCGCAGAAAGTGCACTTGTCCATCTTGCCGCGCGAGCCGAAATTGCCGACTTTCGGATATTGCGGCGCGCCGAACGGGCAGGCGTAGAAGCAATAGCCGCAGCCGATGCAGATGTCCTTGGAGTGCAGCACGACCGCGTCGGCGGTCGTGTAGAACGCGTTGGTCGGGCACACCGCCGCGCAGGGCGCGTCGGTGCAATGCATGCACGCCATCGACACCGAGCGCTCGCCGGGCTTGCCGTCATTGAGCGTGACGACGCGCCGGCGGTTGATGCCCCAGGGCACCTCGTGCTCGTTCTTGCAGGCGGTGACGCAGGCGTTGCACTCGATGCAACGATCGGCGTCGCAGAGAAATTTCATACGTGCCATGGTCGTTGCTCCTTATGCCGCTCTGATCTGACAGAGCGTGACTTTGGGTTCTTGCATGCCCGTCGCCGGGTCATAGCCGTAGGTCGTGATCGTGTTCGCGCTTTCGCCGAGCACGTAGGGATCGGCGCCCGCCGGATAAGCGCCGCGCAGATCCTTGCCCTCGAACCAGCCGCCGAAGTGGAAGGGCATCCACGCGACGCCCTTGCCGACGCGCTCGGTGACCAGCGCCTTCATCTTCGCCTTCGAACTGTTCTCCGCGCCCGTCACCCAAACCCAGCCGCCGTCCTTGATGCCGCGGTCGTTGGCATCGGCAGGATTGATCTCGATGAACATGTCCTG
>JBAUHH010000085.1:0-36208 GCA_049680165.1 Pseudolabrys sp. | reverse complement strand
CAACACGGCAACCCGGTCCGCGGTCTCGGCAATCAAGCCCATGTCGTGCGTGATCAGCACGATTGCGGTGCCGCGCTCCCGGCACAGCCGCTTCAACAGCGCAATGATCTGCGCCTGCACGGACACGTCGAGCGCGGTGGTCGGCTCATCTGCGATGACGAGCTCGGGGTCAGCGGCGAGCGCGAGCGCGACAACAACGCGCTGGCGCATGCCGCCGGAAAACTGATGAGGGTAGTTGTCGATCCGCCCTTCCGCCGCGGGCAGGCCGACTTCGGCGAGCAGGCCGATTGCGCGGCGCCGCGCGGCATCGCCCCGCAAACCGGTGTGAGTTTCGATGGTCTCGATCAGTTGTTCGCCGATCCGGTAAAGCGGATTGAGGCTGGTCAGCGGGTCCTGAAACACCATCCCTATTCGTTTGCCGCGAATGCGCCGCATTCCCTCAGGCGGCAGGCGATCGATGCGCTCGCCGGAAAGCCAAACCTCGCCGCCGCCAATGCGGCCGGGCGGTTCGAGCAGCCCGATAATCGCATTCCCGGTCAGTGACTTACCGGCGCCGGACTCGCCGACCACGCCGAGCACCTCGCCCCGGGCAATATCAAATGAGACATCGTTCACCGCGACCAGCGTGTCGCGCCGGCGCGGAAACTCGACGCGCAGATGGCGGACGCTGAGGGTCGGGGTGCTCATCGCAGTTTCGGGTTGAGCGCGTCGCGCAGCCAATCGCCGAGCAGGTTCACCGACAAAGCGAGCGCGGCAAGCGTGACGCCGGGAAATATCGCGATCCACCATTCACCGGCGAACAGGAAATTGTTTCCGATTCTGATCATGGTGCCGAGCGACGGTTGCGTCGGCGAAAGGCCGACGCCCAGGAACGACAACGTCGCCTCAAGAATGATCGCCAGCGCCAGATTAATCGTAGCGATCACCAGCACCGGGCCGATGACATTCGGCAGAATGTGCCGGAGGAGAATGAGTCCCGGGCGAATGCCGATCAGCCGCGCGGCGAGGACATAGTCTTTGTTACGTTCGACGAACGTCAGCCCGCGCACGGTGCGCGCGTATTGCACCCAGAAAGAAAGGCCGATCGCCAGCACCAGCACCCAGACGGTGACACTTTCGTCGGTGTATTGGCCGAACAGCGCGTGCGCGGTTCCGTCGATGAGCAATGCAATCAGGATCGCCGGAAAGGTCAGCTGCACATCGGCCGCACGCATGATCAACGTATCGACGAATCCGCCGGCGTATCCAGCGATCAGCCCCAGCCCGATGCCAAGCACGGCGGCAAAGGCGATCGACATCAATCCGACCGCGAGCGACAGGCGCGAGCCATAGAGGATGGTGGATAGAACGTCGCGGCCCTGATCGTCGGTGCCGAGCAGGAAGCTTCTGTCGCCGCCCTGCAACCATGCCGGCGGGTTATGCGAATTGAGCAGACTCAGGGTCTTGAGATCGAAGGGGTCGTGCGGCGCGACCCACGGCGCCAGCACCGCGCCCAGCACGATGATGAGCGTGACCAGCGCGGCGATGACAGTGATCTTCGATTGCCAGAACGAATAGACGATATCGCTATCGAGCAGTCTCGAAAGCCAGCTTCGTTGCGTGACGTTAGCCGGGTGAGGGATTTGTTCCACGGTCATCGCATCACGCCGGACGTGCTTCGATCCGGATACGCGGATCGACGATGACGTAGAGCAGGTCGACGATTAGGTTGATCGTCACGAAAATGAAGGCGACCAGCAGCAGATAAGCCGACATGATCGGAATGTCGGCGTTCTGCACGGCCTTCAGAAAGAGCAAGCCCATGCCGGGCCACTGGAAAACGGTTTCGGTGATGATCGCGAAGGCGATGATCGAACCGAGCTGCAGTCCGGCAATCGTCATTACGGGAACAAGGGTGTTTTTGAGGGCATGGCCGAAGTAGACGATGCGGTTCGGTAATCCGCGCGCGCGCGCGAATTTGATGTAGTCGGTGCGCAGTACCTCGATCATTTCGGAGCGCACCAGCCGCATGATGAGAGCCATCTGGAACAGTCCGAGCGTTATCGATGGCAGAACGATCGCCTTGAGGCCGGACTCCGTGAGCAGCCCCGTCGTCCAGAAGCCGAGCGCGACAACGTCACCGCGACCGAACGACGGCAGCCAATTCAGCGTCACGGCAAAAAGAAAAATGAGCAGGATGCCGGTCAGGAAGGTCGGCAGGGAAATCCCAACCAGCGAAACTGTGAGGAAAAATCGCGACAACCATGAGTTCCGATGCAACGCCGTGTAGACGCCCATCGGGATGCCAAGTAACAGGGAAAACAGCGCTGAAACGACTGAGAGCTCCATGGTTGCCGGAAAGCGGTCGGCAATCAGGTCGATGACCGGCTGCTTGAACTGGTAGGACGCGCCGAAATCGAAATGCGCCGCGGCCCAGATGAAGCGCGCGAGCTGTATCAGGACCGGGTCGTTGAGGCCTAGTTGTTGGCGCAGGAGCTCGCGTTCCTGCGCGCTCGTTTCGATGCCCACCATCTGGTTGACCGGGTCGCCGACAAAGCGGAACAGCGTGAACGCGATCAACGCGACCACGATCATCACAAGCAGAGCCTGAAGGGCGCGGCGGATGATGAAGGCGAGCATTACGTTCCGACCTTCAGGTCATGCTTGTTGTCCGCGCCGCCCCCGCGGTGCGAGCGGAGCCCGATAGCCGTGGGCGCTATTCCTTTCTGAACCAGTAGAACAGGATCTGATTGTCCGGCCGTTGGACCACCTTGACCTTGTTGGAAACGCCCCAGGCCAAAGCTTGCTGGTGCAGCGGGATATAGCCCCAATCGCGGACCTGGCCGATCTCATAGGCCTGCTTGATCAGCTGATCGCGCTTGGCCGTGTCGCTTTCGACCAGGACTTCGTTGGTCAATTTCTCGACCTGCGGATCGCAGTAATTACCGACGTTGTTGTTTCCGCCGGCACCCTTCTCGTCGCGGCAGCGGTACATGTTGGCAAGCACGTTCCAGGAGTCAAACGATCCTGGCGTCCAGCCAAGCAGATAGAACGAGGTATCATACCCGCCCGAGACAAGGATTTTGGCGAAGTACTTGGCTTTCGGCTGCGCCAGCAGATTTATCTTCACGCTGACGCGCGCGAGCATCGCGACGACAGCTTGGCAGATCGCTTCGTCGTTGACGTAGCGGTCGTTCGGGCAGTCCATCGTTACTTCGAAACCTGACGGATAGCCGGCTTCGGCCAGCAACTTTTTTGCCTTGTCCGGGTCGTAGGCTGGACGTTTGAAGTCTTTTGAGAGGCTGAACAGGATAGGCGAGATCATCAGTGCGGATGGCGTCGCCGCGCCGCGCATGACCTTGGCGGCGATCGCGTTCTCGTCGATTGCGAGATAGAAGGCCTCGCGCACGCGCACGTCCTTGAAGGGATTCTTGCCTTTGATGTTGGAATAGCGCAGTTCCGGACGATATTGATCGAATCCGAGGAAAATCGTTCGCAGTTCCGGCCCTTGCAGCACCTTCGCCCGGCCGCTCGCATTCACGCGCGGAATGTCCTGCAACGGAATCGGATCCGCCCAGTCGACATCACCGGAGAGCAGGGCCGCGACACGCGTTGCGTCATTCGAGATGGTGGTGAAGATGACTTCGTCGAAATTGCTCTCCAGCTTGCCCCACCAATGCGGATTGCGCTTGAAGATCGTGCGCACACCGGCCTGATGCTCGGTGATGATGAAGGGGCCGGTGCCGTTGGCGTGCAGCGCGGCATAGTTCATCTGCGTGCCGGCCTGCGGCTGTGCCGTCATCGAATTATGCTCCAGACACCACTTTTTGGACATGATGTACCAGGTGTCCCATTCGGCATTCAGGATCGGATTCGGCCCGGAAAGGATGAAGTCGACAGTGTAGTCGTCGACCTTCACGACCTTGGCGTCGGCGGGCAGGCGGGTCTTCACGTCCGAAGACGGTCCGCGCGCGCGATCGGCGGAAAAGACCACGTCGTCGGCGGTGAAGTCCTCGCCGTTGTGGAACTTGACGCCCTTGCGCAGATGGAAACGCCAGCGGGTCGGTTCGAGCACTTCCCAGCTCTCCGCGAGGCCGGGGATGACTTTCAGATCCTTGTCACGTTTGGTCAGGCCCTCGAAGACGTTGCCGAGCACACCATGGGTGAACGTTTCGTTCAGCGAATAGGGATCGAGTGATTTCAGGTCGCCCTGGAAGGCAAACTTGAATGTGACCGCGGACGCCTGGCTGACTGAAAAGGCGAGCGCTAGTCCGAAGGCCAAAATCGCGGTTCTGAGCTTCATGATGTTCCCCCTCACAAAATCAGTACTGCGGCCTGATCGGCCGCTCATCGCGCAGGCATTGTTCCCCAGAGTCGAGTGTAGGGTCAGCCAATCGCGATAGTCCAGACGGAACAGGCATATGGTGGAGACCCGGCAAATTCACCGCCGGCCATGAAAATCTGCTCTGAAGGGGGGTGCCCGCCGGAACGGCGGGTAATAATCCGAGCCTACGCCTGAAATCCATCGAAGCCGAGGCGATGAAGGCCGGAACGCACCTCGGCGCAACTCATGAACAAATCCCAGAGCAGACCCGAGCGGTAGTTTTCGAGCATGACAACGATCGGTCCCTGGTTGACGGCAAGGTTGCTCTTCGCGAACCAGTTTCGCGACAGGTTCAAGGCGTCGACAAAGCCATAGGCGCTGGCGGCTGACGGCCCCAGGTTTCTGTACACATACCGCAACACCTGCATCGACTCGGCGGGTGTATAGGGCATCGCCGAGAGGGCGGCCGTTGGCGCGATCACACCACGATCATTGTTTGGACAAAAGGCGCCGTAGCCGGTGTCGCCGTCGCACGCGGTAAGCCCCCAGCAATCCGCGCCGTAACCGGCGAAGCCGTTGGGGTTGGCGATGCAGTGCGCGCGATTGATCTGGGTGTGGGCCAGATTCTGTTGCCAGTAGTCGGCGTATCGGTCGCGAAGGCCGCGCGGATCGAGGCCGAGAAAAGAATATTGCGAGAAGAAAAGGGGCCCTCCGTGCGGCGGCCCGAGCGGCAACGTGATGCCATAATAGCTCTGGCCGTTGCGGAAGACCGGACTGTCGGTCCATCCGCGATGATACACAGCTGGCGCGACCGGGTGGCTGGGCGAAGCGGCCGCCATGACATACGTGACAAGGCATTCGTTCCAGCCGGTGATGGGAAGGTTCATCAGCCATTCGTGCCGGGGGCTCCAGTGCCAGTACAAAACGTCCCGGCCACCGCGCGTGTGCCAGTCCCATTCGACGGCGGTCCAGAGCCGCTCGATTGCGTCGCGCAGCGCCACTTCGGCGGGCGCTGCGCCGGAGAAAAATTGGCGCGCGCAGAGCAATCCAGCCATCAGGTATGACGTTTCGACCAGATCGCCGCCGTCATCCATCGCGGAAAATGGAATGGTCGCGCCGGTTGCGCCATGCAGGAAGTGAGGAAAGACGCCGTGGTAGCTTTCGGCGCGGTCAAGAAACGCGGCGATTTTCCTGATGCGCTCCAGCACCGCCGTGCGCGGCAGGAAGCCACGTGAAGCGCCAGCCAACATCGCCATGATGCCGAATCCGGTGCCGCCCGTGCACACCGTTTGCTGGAAGTCGTAACCGGCAACCGGGTTGCTGCGCTCGCGCGCCATGCCGCTGGCCGGATGCCCGAATTCCCAGAAATAATTCAGCGTTTGCCGCTGTATGAGACCGAGCAGCCTTTCATCCGGCTGCTCGGAAACGACCGCCGGCTGGGTTGCTGGGCTCATTCGTTCGCCTGCCACTCGATGGCGGCGGTCGTGAGCGTCTGCGAGTTTGGTCCGATCTGCACGAGGAAAGTTCCAGGCTCCCAGACGTGCTCGGGCGCGGCAATGCGGTCGGCGCGGAAGAATTTCAGGTCGGCGGTGGTAATCCGGAAGGCCACGTGCCGCTCCTCGCCAGACTGCAATGGAACTTTCTGAAAGCCCTTGAGCTCGCGCACAGGGCGCGATCGGCTCGCCACCGGATCCCCGATGTAAAGCTGGACGATTTCCTCGCTGGCGGCCGGTCCGGTGTTGCGTATCGTCATTGTGACATTGAGCGTGTCGTCATCCCCGCGCAGCACGGTCTTATCGACGCTGAGCGGGCCATAGGCGAACGTGCTGTAACTGATTCCGTAACCGAAGGGATAGAGCGGGGTGTGCGGCCCTTCGAGACGGCACGCCGTTGTGAACTTGCGGAACACGCGCTGGCCCGACTCGCTGGTTTCTTCGTCGCCCGCAACGTCGATGCCGATCTTGTCGATCGGCCGACCGGTCGGTGGTTCAGCATAGTGGATGGGGCACTGTCCAGCGGACCGTGGAAAACTCATGGATAACTTGCCAGACGGATTAATTTCGCCGAACAGCACATCGGCGATGGCATTGCCGGCTTCGGTTCCGGCGAACCAGGCGTGCAGGATTGCCGCGACGTGCCGGTCCTCCCATTCGAGCGCCAACGGTCGGCCGCTCATTGTGACCAGCACCAGTGGCTTGCCGGTTCCATGCAAAGCTTCCAGTAATTTTTGCTGACTACCGGGCAGACTTATATCGGTGCGGGTCGAAGACTCGCCGGAGTGTTCTTTGGCTTCGCCGACGCAAGCGATTACGACATCGGCGCGGCGCGCCAGGCTGACGGCTTCCGCGATCAGGTCATCGGGGGGGCGCTGGTCAATCGTGAAGGTCTCGCCAAAGACATTGAGGCGCGCGGCGATGTTCGGATCGTCGACAATGTTGGCGCCTTTGGCGTAGAGAATTTGCGTGCGGTCGCCGGCAACGCTGCGTATTCCTTCCACGACCGTGACGCTGTCGGACGATTGCGCCGCGACGGCCCAAGTGCCTTGCATGTTGACGCGGCTGTCGGCGAGCGGCCCGACGACCGCAATGGTGCCGTCGCGCTTGAGTGGCAATGCGCCGGAATTTTTCAGCAGAACGCAGGATTTCGTTGCCGCCTCGCGCGCCAGACGGCGATTGTCGGCGGTGAGGGTCACTGCTTGCCGGCGCCGCTCATCGAGACGGCCATACGGATGGTCGAACAGTCCCAACAGTTCTTTCGCGCGCAGAACACGGCGGCAGGCAGCGTCGATCTCGGCCTCTTTGATGCGGCCTTCCGCGACCAGCTCGGGCAGATGCCGGAAATAGGCTTCGCTTACCAGGTCGATATCGACGCCGGCCCTGAACGCGAGAAACGCCGCTTCCTTGGTGTCCGCCGCGACGCCATGATGCACCAGCTCGAGAATTGCCGTGTAATCCGACGCGATCAGGCCGTCGAAACCCCATTTCTCTCGTAACAGATCGCGCAGCAGTTCGCGGTGCGCGGTGGCTGGAATTCCCGCGAGGTCGTGAAAACCGGCCATGATCGCGCCGACACGGGCATCGACCGCGGCCTTGAACGGCGGCAGCACGACGTTGTGCAAACGGTAGGGGCTCATATCGACGGCGTTGTAGTCGCGTCCACCTTCGGCAAAGCCGTAGCCGGCGAAGTGCTTGGCCGTCGCCATCACGGTGTCGTGGCGCGTGAGATCGTCCTGCTGGTAACCCTCGATCATCGCTTCGCCGAATGCGGCGCACAGCAAAGGATCCTCGCCCGGACTTTCGGCACAGCGCCCCCAGCGTGCATCGCGGGAGACGTCGATCATCGGCGCCCAGGCCAGCGCAACACCAGCCGCGGCGGCTTCGCGTGCAGCCACGCGCGCGGTCTCGCGGATCAGCGCGGGATCCCAACTGCACGCA
The DNA here is from genome assembly GCA_049680165.1 of Pseudolabrys sp. Lineage (GTDB taxonomy): Bacteria > Pseudomonadota > Alphaproteobacteria > Rhizobiales > Xanthobacteraceae > Pseudolabrys. The sequence continues at coordinate 28,471 of JBAUHH010000085.1, read as the reverse complement.
AGCCCGATAGGAAGTGGAAAGATGGTGCGATGCCCGTGGATCACGTCGAGCGAGAACATCAGGGGAATTCGCTGTGGCGACTCTTCCACCGCCAGCTTTTGCCATCGGGTCAGTCGCGCGATGTCGACTCCGGCGGGCAGAATTCCGACCTCGCCCCTGCGGATTCGATTCTCGATGTCGTTTGCGGCGGGTCCGGCGCCGGTGGTGTCGCCGCCGGACGGGCTGAGCAAATTCAGCTGCCCGACCTTATCGGTCAGGGTCATGCGGCCTAGCAGAGAATCGATGAAGTCGGGCATCGTTGCCGAAGCCGCTTGCGTGTTGGGAAAAGGAAACGCTTACGCCGCCGTCTGCAATGTGTCGCTTTCGCGGCCTGTCTCCTCGGCGGTTACGCGACTGAGATCCCTATCGGCAACAAGCGCATTGAAGCGGTCGACAATCGGAAGGCCGGCCGTTTCGCTCGGCGTAAGGAATACGCCCCAACGGCGCGCCGCGGCTCCCAGTGCCGGAAGGCTGGTCAACCAGCCGATCAAGGTCGCGACAGTCAAACCCGCCAATATCGGCACATACCACCAGAATTCAGTCGGTGTCCAATGCCAGGCCACAACGCCCGCAGCGATTGCAACGATGGTGTGCGGGGCGAACAAGACGATAGAACGGCCAAGGCCGGTACCGTGGCTGCCGCGCCGCTGCGTGCCCCATCGCGTATTGCGGCCGATCAGGATGTTCAGCACGAACCAGCTATGCGAGAGCATGAAGACGGGCGCCATCAATGTCGAGAGCAGCGTCTCGACAATCACGCTGACGAATGCAGACCGTGCGCCGCCAAAATTCTTCAAGGCTTCGCGGTCGCGCAGCAGCAAAGCGAGCGCCAGGAATTTCGGCACATACAACATGCCCAGCGTGGCGATGGCGAGGCTGATGAAGGCGACGGTATGCGAGATCGGCCATGCTAGCACCGGATAGCGGCCCACGTAGGTCACGGGCGGCGCGTGCTCGAGCAGAACGGAGTTGGCCGCGAACAAGACGATCAGGATCAGCCAGAGCGGAGAGGAAAGATAGCTCATGGCGCCAAAGGCCAGATGGATGCGGCTCGGCAGGCGCAAGCCTTGCGCGAATATCAACTTGATGTGCTGAAGATTTCCCTGGCACCAGCGCCGGTCGCGCTTGAGGTGATCGACCAATGTCGGCGGCGACGCCTCGTAGCTTCCGTCAACGTCGCTCGCCAGCCACACTTCCCAGCCCGCGCGGCGTAGCAGCGCAGCCTCGACGAAATCGTGGCTCATGATCTCGCCGCCGAGCGGCGGCCGGCCGGGCAGAATGGGTAGCCCGCAATTTTCCATGAACGGCTTCACCCGGATGATCGCGTTGTGCCCCCAGTAATTTCCATCCGGCCCCTGCAACCGCGCAAAGCCCGCCGCATGCATCCGGCCATAAAGCCAGGACGCAAATTGTTGGCTGCGCGCAAACAGCGACTCTCCGCCGATCAATAATGGCGCTGCCTGAATGAGCGCCGTGCGCGGATTGGCGTCCATCAGTCCAACAAGGCGGGTCAGGGAGCGGCCTGTCATCAGGCTGTCTGCATCGAGTACGACCATGTAGTCGTAAAGCGCGCCCCAGTTCGTACAAAAGTCTTCGATGTTGCCGCTTTTGTGGCCGACATTCTTCTCGCGGCGGCGATAAAAGATACGGGCACTGGCGTCCTGCCGCCGCAGATCGTGCCATGCGCGCTCTTCGGCCGTATAATGCTGGAAATCGTTAGAATCGCTCAGGATAAAAAAGTCGAATTGATCCAACGCGCCAACGTCACGTAGCGACTCTCGTATTGCCTGCAAACGCGCAAACACCTGCGTGCAGTCCTCATTGTAGACCGGCACGATCAGGACGGTACGCGAGCGGCTGGACGGTGCTGCGGCTTCGGTCACAGCCGGCTCACGCAGCGGAACGTCGGCACGGCTGCGCCAGAGCGCATGCGTGCCGAGACAGGCAATCCAAAACGAGATGGCGACCCAGGAAAAGAGCAGGGCGAAGATTGCGAGCAGCACAAATTCCAGAACCGAAGGACCGTCAACCCGGAATATCCCCAGGAGCCGTGCGGCGGCGGCGGCCGTCGTCGCGACTACGAGCCCAAAAATCAGCCAGCGCTGGACCGCGATTTCATCGCGCGTCATCGACGTTCGGCAAGACGACGGAGGCGCGCTGGGTAACGCGCTGTAGCCGCCTCGGCTCCTTCATGGAATATACCATCGCAGTCAAGGCAAGGCGCGGCGTCCAGAAAGCAATCGTTTGCCTCGGCATAGGCCCAACGCGGCGAGGCGGGGTCGCCTCGTTCACATTTGATGTCCGTTCGACATAATCCGGCTGCGTCAACCTTTGGCGGGTATTCATTTCTTCGACCAATGTGGTTTCATGAAGGGAACTTCAGGCTCGGATGAGCGTTCGGACCCCGGGGACAAACGCACTCTTCTGTGAAACGCACTGCGGGCCGCTTAGTTTCGTCACGGCACGCATAAATCGGTGTCAAAACCAGCAATGCCTGGGCTAGATCGTCGACAGCTTCTTTTGGCCGGTGTCCCGTTGGCGCTGACGGCGGTCGAGATCGCTAACTCGCGCAGCTTTGCCGCCCCTGCGGCCGAACGGCTTGGCCAACCACATCCTTTCGACTTCGCATGGCTCAAGCAGGCCGCCAAGACGCTAGCGAGCAAAGCCTATGTCGCGCCCGAGACGCCAGCGGCAGACATAATCGCCAAAATCGACTTCGATGTGGCGCAGAAGATCAAATTTCGCGCCGACCGGGCACTTTGGGGCGATGGATCGGGCCCATTTCCGGTCCGGCTCTTCCATGTGGACAAATTCAACCCGCTTCCGATCCAGATCAATGTCGTCTCTGGTGGCATAGCGCGTCGCGTCGCCTATTCGACGCAGGATTTCGACTATGGCGATACCGGCCTGGACAAGAAGCTGCCGGCTGACCTCGGTTTTTCCGGCTTCCGGGTCATGGACGGCGCCGACAAGCCGACGGACTGGCTGGCATTTCAGGGCGCCAGCTATTTCCGCAGCTCTGGCCAGGAGAACCAGTACGGCGGTTCGGCGCGCGGCATCGCGGTCAATACCACCGCTTCAACCAAAGAGGAATTCCCGCGCTTTACCGAATTCTGGCTGGTCGAGCCGGAATCGGAGCGTCCTTCGATCACTATTTTTGCGCTTCTGGATGGACCGAGTGTGGCCGGCGCGTATCACTTTGTCGCGTCAAAGCAGTCGGGCGCTATCATGGACGTACGCGCCGACCTGTTTATCCGCAGCGAAATCGCTCAGCTCGGAATCGCGCCGCTGACCAGCATGTACTGGTTTGGCGAAAACGACCGCCGCTTTGCCAGCGACTGGCGACCCGAGATCCACGACAGCGATGGCCTGGAGCTATGGACCGGCAAGGGCGAGCGGATCTGGCGGCCGCTCATCAACCCCACGTCCGTGCTGACCAATTCCTTTCTCGATGAGAACCCTAAGGGATTCGGCCTGATGCAGCGCGACCGCGACTTTGCCGACTATCAGGACGATGGCGCGTTCTATAATAAGCGGCCGAGCATGTGGATCGAGCCGCAGGGCGAATGGGGCCCGGGCGCGGTCCAACTGGTCGAAATTCCGACCCAGGATGAGATCCACGATAATATCGTCGTCTATTGGACCCCGAAGCGCGTGGTCAAGGCCGGCGAGCAGTTCGACCTCGCTTACCGGCTCTATTGGCAAAACGAAAATCCGCACCCGCCGACCGACGTCGCAAGCGTAGTCGCGACGCGCATCGGCCGCGGCGGTGTGCCGGGAAAGCCATCGCCTGAAGACAAAGACAGCTGGAAATTCGTAATCGATTTCGTCGGCGGCCCGCTGGCCAAAATGGCGCCGCGTTTTGATATCGAGCCGGTGGTGACCACGACGCGCGGCAAGATCGTCAATGCCTATGTCATCAAAGTCGTTGGCACCAACCGATGGCGCGCGCTATTCGACGTTCACGGATTGGGAAAACAGCCGACCAATCTGCGCTGCTTCCTTCGCGACGCCGGAAAAGCGCTGACCGAGACGTGGCTCTATCAATACTACCCGCCGGCCTGAGCGGTGGTGGAACGCGCGATCCGCGCGCGTATGCCTGCGCTGTTTCGTGCGGGCCGGTAATTCGTTCGTACGACATTCTGCGGCGAGGCATTCCCCAGCGTCGCGCCATTCGGCGTACGCACAAGGTGCAAGACCCGCGTATGGAAAGTCTCCAGGCCCGGGCGATGCCCGATGCTGAGCACCGTCGTGCCGCTCAGCTCATGGTCGAAGATCGACATCACGCGCCGCTGGCTCAATTCATCCAGCGCCGATGTGCCTTCATCGAGGAATACCCAGGACGGCTGATGCAGCAGCAAGCGCGCGAAAGCGACCATTTGCTGCTGACCGAGCGAGAGACTCTTGTCGAGGCGCTCGGTCGCGTCGAGCGCCGGCAGAAACTCAGCCAAACCAACGCGCTTCATCACGCCTTCAATTTCATCGGTAGCGAATGCATCCGGCGGATCCGGATAGGTGATTGCCGTGCGCATCGTGCCGAGCGGTAGATAAGGCCGCTGCGGCATGAACATGACGCTGTCGGGATCCGGAAGGCGGATGGTGCCGCTACCCCACGGCCAGAGCCCGGCGAGCGCACGCAACAGCGTGCTCTTGCCGGCGCCGGATTCCCCGACGATCAGCACGCGCTCGCCGGATTGAATCTCCACACTCGCCTCTGCGATGACCATGCGGCCGTCGGAGAGCAATACGCTGACGCTGTCGAATGCGAGCTGTCCGTCGGGATGGCTGACCATCTTGATCGTATCGACCGCGGCGTCGATCGCGTCGACCTTGTCGACAGCTTCCTTGAACGCAGTTACGCGGCGCAGCGTCGCACGCCAATCGGCGATTGAGGGAAACTGATCGACGAACCAGCGCAACGATGCCTGTACCTGATTGAAGGCGCCGACTACCATCATCAGGCCGCCCATTGTCAGTTCGCCGCTGAAATAGCCGGGCGATGCCACGATGATCGGCACCACGATCGCGATCCAGCCGTAGCCGGACGTGATCCAGGTCAATCGCGACAGGGCGTGGGAAAGCTGTCCCATGGTTCCGATGATGCGGTCGAGATTGCCGTTGAGCTGACGGCGCTCGTCGGGTTCGCCGCCGCAAAGAGCGATGCTTTCGGCGCTTTCGTTGACACGCACCAACGCAAACCGCATATCGGCTTCGCGCGCATAGAGCTCGGCATTCAAACCGATGAGTGGAAGGCCGACACGCCACGTCAGGAACGAGCCGATCGCCGCATATACAATGGCGCACCAAACCATGTAGCCCGGAATCGTGAAGCGATATCCTTCGAACGCGATGACGACATTGTTGGAGAGCGCCCATAGGATGCTGATGAAACTCACCAGCAACAGCGACGCTTGAAAGAGCCCGACGCCGAGTCCGGCCGAGAGCTCGCAAAGCTTGCGGGTGTCCTCCTCGATGCGTTGATCGGGATTGACGCCGAGCTGGCCGGCAAGTCCGAGGCGATAGGCTCGGCCGGCGACGAGCCATTCATCCAATAAATGATGAGTTAGCCACTCGCGCAGACGAACCTTCAGCATCTGCTGCATCCAGGTCTGCCCGACGACGACCGCCAGCAGCGCGCCGACGATGACAAGAAAGATCAGAAGCTGATGACCCAGCGCGCCGAGCTTCCGCTCCTGAATGGCATCGAAAAATGGACCATTCCATTCATTGAGCCTGATCTGGCCGAACATATTCGCGACAAGCGCGACGGCTATGCCGATGGCCAGAAAAACTATTCTTAGGCGACTGGACGAGGACCACAGGCAACGCAGCAGAGTGGCGCTCTCCGCGAATGCACTCTTGCCTTCATAGGCGGCAGCGGGAACACGGAACTCGGTGTCTGGCGTGGCGGCGTTATTGGAGACGCGTCCGCTATCGGCCTCGGAGGAGAGGCCCTTTGCCGGCAGTGGTGCTTCCCCGGATGCTTTTCCGCTTTGTCGATTATGCACGTTGTTGCCGTAAGTAGCTGGCCCCGAAACCAGCACTACAGTGAGATCACTAGCACTTGGTGAATATGGGTCATGTCAACACCCGAACGTGCGAAAATTCAAGACATAATTCCGGACCGGGACGACAATAGCGGTAGTAATTGCATACGCGACACGGCTGGAACTCAAGCCGACCGCCTCATAAAAACGGGAACTCTCGGTGGACCTCGACGGATGGATTGTTCAGCAGGTACGGCGCAGCGCCGCGGCGATGGAGCAGGCAATCTCCGCGACGCATCTGGTGCGGTACCGCGCGGCATTCGATCAGATCGTGCGGCCATTGCCCGGATCGGTGCTGGCGTCGCCGGTGATCGCCGACTGGAATCCCGAGCCGGATTATTTTTTCCACTGGCTGCGCGATTCAGCGATCGTGATGCGCGCTGTCGCCGAATTGATGCAGGGGACTCCGTCCGTGGAAGAGCGCAATCGATGGCGCCGGCACTTCGAGGACTTTGTTCGTTTTAGTTTGCAGCTTAACAATCTCGACGGCGCGGCTCTCCTCGATAAAAATTCGTACCGGGAGGTGACCAATCCCGAGTACCGGAAATTCCTTCGTGACGATGATGATCTCCGCGCGCTCACCGGCGAGAAGGTGTTTGGCGAGCCGCGCTTCAATCCGGATGGCACCATCGACTTCCTGCGCTGGTCACGGCCGCAATTTGACGGTCCGGCGCTGCGTGCCTTGGCCTGCATGCGCTATCTTGAGGCCGGTGGCGAAAAGACCGGCGAGCTTGCGCGGCTGATGAAGCTCGATCTCGACTTCACGCGCCGACACGCGGGCAAGCCCTGCATCGGGCCATGGGAAGAGCCGGGACAGAGTGCGCACCATTATTATGTCGCGCTGGTGCAATTGGGCGCGCTGGTACACGGCCGCGCGTGGGCCGGCGACGCCGCACGGGAATGGACGGCGGCGGAGGATAAATTACGCGCCGCGCTCGACCGCCATTGGTCGGAGAAGCAGCAGGCTTACCTGCCGATCTCGCCCGAACCGGCGGATGGAGCGCTCGACGCCGCCTGCCTGCTGGCGGCGTGGGACGCCGATCTGCCCGACGGTCCGCACAGCGTGGAGGATCAGCGCGTGCAGATGACGCAAAAGGCGATTGAAGACTATTTTACGCGCGAGTTTCCGATCAATTGCGGCAGGACCGCGCCCGCGCTCGGCCGCTATTGCGGCGACCGATATTTCGGCGGCGGCGCCTGGTATCCGACGACCCTGGCGGCGGCCGGGTTATGTTATCGGCTGGCGCACGTTCCGGGGCAGGACCGCGATACTCTGATCCAGCGTGGCGATGCGTTCATGGCGACGGTGCGCGATCTCACACCGGCGGACGGCGCGCTGTCCGAGCAAGTCGACCGGGAAACGGGACAGCAGACTTCTGCGCGCCATCTGACCTGGAGCTATGCCGCCTTCATCAGCGCCGCACATGAGCGGTCAAAGAATTGATTTCAGCCGCGCCAGGTCCAGGTTTCCGCCGCTGATCACGCAGCAGACGCGGCTTTTCGCCGGCAATTGTGCTCGCGCGTTAACAAGCGCGGCAACGGAAGCCGCACCGGCACCTTCGGCCAGCAGCTTGCAGCGCGACAACAATATTTTCATCGCGTCGATGATCTCGTCATCCGACACCAGCACGACTTTATCGACGTGGTCACGCACGATCGGAAAGCAGCGCTCGCCAGCGAAGGGCGCGCCAAGGCCATCCGCAATCGTCTGCACTTTGTCGAGCTTCACCGGCTTTCCGGCTTCGAGACTTCTGGTCATCGCCGCTGCGCCAGTCGGCTCGACACCGTAGATCCTGGCGCGCGCGTGCATGACGTTGCGCGCCAGCGATACGCCGCTGATCAGGCCGCCACCGCCAATTCCAACAACAATGGCATCGAGGTCCGGCAGGTCGGTCAGGATTTCGATACCCAGCGAAGCATGGCCTTCCATGAGGTCTTCGTCGTCGAACGCGGAGACAAAGATGAGGTTCTCGGCTTCCTTGATCTCCATGCAACGCGCGTATGCGTCGTTCACGTTCCCGTGCAAGACCACCCGCGCGCCATAGCCGCGCGTCGCCGTGGCTTTAATTTCGCTTGCGGTTTCAGGCATCACCACGGTGACCGGCGCGCCGGTGATCGCGCCGGCATAGGCGAGGCCCTGTGCTGCGTTGCCGGCGGAAAACGTTATCGCGCCGCGCGCACGGTCTTGCGGGCTCAGCGTCAGCAGCTTCGCCAGCATTCCGCGCGGCTTGAACGAACCGGTCTTCTGGAACAACTCGGCCTTGAGATGAACCTCGTGCCCGGTCAACTTGCTCAGATACTCGGAACGGACGACCGGCGTGCGATGAATATAGGGCGCAATCTTTCGCGCGATGGCGTCAAGCGTTGCAAAATCCGGTTGTGCTGACGTCATGACGCGGTCGAGGTGTCCGGCTTATCGCTCACGGGGATCGAGTGCGTCGCGCATGCCGTCGCCAACAAGATTGAATGAAAGCACCGTCAGGAAGATGGCGAGGCCGGGCCATACGGCCATCCAGGGTGCGTTCGACAGGAAGCGCTGCGCAGAGTTGAGCATCGACCCCCAGGACGGATAGGGCGGTTGCTGACCCAGACCGAGAAATGACAGAGCCGCTTCGGCAATGATGGCGGCCGCGATCGATAGCGTCGCCTGCACGAGCAGGGCAGGCAGAATATTCGGCAGGATATGCACGATCGCGATGCGCCAGCGCGGATTGCCGACCGCGCGCGCCGCTTCAATGTATTCCTCGACCTTCACCGCCATCACCTGTCCGCGCGTCAATCGCACAAAAACCGGGGTGGTGGTGATGCCGATGGCGATCATGGCGTTGCCGAGGCTTGGCCCCAGAAAAGCGGCCAGCGCGATTGCGAGAATGATAAAGGGACACGCCAGCATGGCGTCGGTCATGCGCGAGAGCAGGGCGTCGATGAAGCCGCCGCGATAGCCGGCGAGAAGGCCTAGCGGCACGCCGACCGCAAGCGCGATGCTGACCGAAATAACGCCCGCGAACAGCGAGGCGCGGGCGCCATAAATGACGCGCGAGAGGATGTCCCTCCCGACGTCGTCGGTGCCGAAGACATAAATCAGGGAAGGCGGCTTGCGCACGGCCGACCAGCTTTGTGCAACCGGATCATAGGGTGTGATGAGTGGCGCAAAGATCGCCACCACGATGAAGAGCGCGATCACGAATAGCCCCACAACGGCGCCTTTCCGCCGCCGCAGCCGCCGCCACGCCCGCGCGGCCGGACTTTCGGCGCCGGCATCGTCAATAATCGGAGCGGTGAGTACCGTATCGGTCACATTGCTTCCCGCAGGCGCGGATTGACGAGGTGGTAGGCGACGTCGGCAAGTAGATTGAGAACGATGAACGTGGTCGCGGTCACCAGCACGACGCCCTGGACGACCGCGTAGTCTCGGTTGAACACGGCATCGACGATGAGCTTGCCGAACCCAGGGATGGTGAAAATCTGCTCCGTCAGCACCGCTCCGGACAGAAGAGTGCCAAATTCAAGCGCGCCCAGGGTTATGACCGGAGTAAGCGCATTCCGTAATGCGTGCTTGATGATGACAGTGCGTTCGAGCAGGCCCTTGGCGCGGGCGGTGCGCACATAGTCGCTTTCCAGCACTTGCAGCATTGCACTACGCGTGTGCCGCATCAGGATCGCGGCGATGGCGTTACCCAGCACAAAGGCCGGCATGATGGTGGAAGCGAGACTCTCCCGCCAATTTTCCTTCAACGGCACATAACCAGACGCCGGCAGCCAGCCCAATTCCACAGAGAAGAAAAAGATCAACATGATCCCAAGCCAGAAATTAGGCGTGGAAATGCCCCACAGCGCGAAGATGTTGGCGGCGTAATCCCACACCGTATTCTTTTTTATTGCCGAGATCACGCCAGCCGAAATGCCAATCGTCAACGCGATGACGATCGCCATGAAGGCGAGTTGCATGGTCACAGGCAGCTTTTCGAGAACCAACTTAAGTACGGGCTCCTTGATCCGCATCGACTCGCCGAGATCGCCGGACAGAATGCCCCTGACCCAATAGACGTATTGCAACGGGATCGGTTGATCGAGGTGATACTGTTTTCTGATCTGCTCGACGACGGCCGGGTCGTTTTCTTCGCCGGCCATGACCAATGCCGGGTCGCCCGGCAGCAAATGCTGCAGCGAGAAAATCAGCACCGACACAAAGAACAACGTCGGCACCAGCTGCAGCAATCGCTTACCGATGAATTTCAGCATCGACGATCCACGTGTCCTTACTTGAACTTGAGCCCGATCACCCGCACCAGGCCGTCTGGCATTTGTTTGTAGCCTTCGAGTGCCGCGCGGTGTGCGATCAGGATGCGCCGGTGGTAGAGGTAAATCTTCGGAATATCGTCGAGCAAGATTTTGGTGATCTTCTCGTAGATCGCCATGCGCGCTTTCGGATCGGACGGAATGCGCGATTCATCGAGCAGCTTGTCGACTTCCGGGTTGCAGTAACCGGGGTAGTCCTGCGGCGCCTTGCACTTGTCGAAAATATAAAGGTTGCCGTCAGGATCGGTGCGGCCGCTCCACGCCAGGAGATAAGCCTGGTACTCGCCGGCTTCCGCTTGCTTGAGCGAGGTCGCGAATTCGGTCACGCGGATCTTCATGTCGATGCCGATTTCCGCGGCCATCGCCTGAATGACTTCCGCCACCGCTTGTGTCTCGGCGCCCTTCGGCACCATGAAGTCCACGGAAACGCGGTCGGTCACGCCGGCCTCTTTCATCAACGCCTTGGCCTTTGCGACATCGCGCGCCGGCACCGGAAATTTTTTCTGGTAGTAGGGGTGCTCGGGGCTGACCCACTGATTGCCCGGAACGAACTCGCCGTTGAACACGACTTGCGTGAGCGCCTTGCGGTCGATCGCGAGCTCGAGCGCTTTGCGCACCTTGGCCGACTGGCCGAGCGGGCCCTTGGAGGCTTCGCCCTTGCCGACATTGATGTCCATTCCCTGGTAGCCGAGCTCGAGCGCGGTCGCGAGCCGGACGTTTTTGTCGGCGCGCACGGCCTTGATGTCCGTGGCGAGCAACCGTTCGATCAAGTCGAGACCGCCCGATTTCAGGTTCGCCAGCCGCACCGTGGCATCGACGATCGGCAGATAGATAATGCGGTCGATGAAGACGTTCTTTGCATTCCAGTAGCCAGCGTACTTTTCGACGACGATGCGGTCCTGCGCGACGCGCTCGACAAATTTATAAGGCCCGGCGCAGACCGGATGCAGTCCGAACTTGTCACCTTCTGCTTTGGCCGCCTTTGGCGACACCATCATGCCGGCGCGGTCGGTCAATTGCGCGATCAGCGGCGCGTATGGCGCCTTCAGAACCATCCGGATGGTGAGCGGATCGACCACGTCGATATGATCGACTGCGGCAAGCTCCGGTTTGCGGAACGAGCCGGTCATCGTCATGTGCCGCTCGAGCGAGAACTTGGCGGCTTCGGCGTCGAGTTTTTCGCCGTCCTGGAAAGTGACATTCGGCCGCAATTTGATCGTGACGGATTTCCCGTCCGCCGACGTCTCATGCGAGAGCGCGAGTTGCGGCACGACGTTGAGCTTTTCGTCGATGTCGAACAGCTTGTCGCAGATCGACGAAAAGACGATGCGCCCCACATAGGTGCGCGCAAGCGTAGGATCGAGAATATCCGGATCTTCCGCCAGGCCGATGCGAAGCGTGGTTTGCGCCTGCGCCGTTGTGGCGGCGAGCGCCAGTAGTGCCGCCGAAATGGCGACCTTTAGCATCTTCATGTTGAATCCCCCTCTTGTCGTTCCGGCGGCTCTCTCCGCCGGCCTCACTTTGGTTCGATCATATCAACACCGGGCTAGGGCCGCACATCCGCATTGCGGGTGAAAGCCGCCATGAGGTGCTCCAAAGAAGCTGAGAAATGAGACCCGCGGACCGGCTCGGAAGGTGGCAATTCGCCAACGCGGTGACAGGCAGCGGCATGCCCATTTGCATCGAATTCGAGCTCCGGCGGCTCGACACGGCAGCGGTCGATGACATAGGGGCAGCGCGTGTGGAAGCGGCACCCCGGCGGCGGCGCCATCGGGCTTGGGAGCTCGCCGTGAAGGACAATGCGGTCGTGCCGCGCCTGCGGATTCGGCACCGGGATCGCGGAAAGCAGCGCGCGGCTATAGGGATGACGTGGGGCCGAGAACAGCTCGTGCGCCGGCGCCAGCTCAACGATCTGGCCGAGGTTCATCACCGCCACTTTGTTCGCGATATGTTTGACCACTGCGAGATCGTGTGAAATGAAAATGTAGGTGAGGCCGAAACGGCGCTGCAAGTCGCGCAGCAGATTGAGCACCTGCGAGCGAATGGAGACGTCGAGCGCGGACACGGGCTCGTCGCAGATGATGAGCTTGGGCTCGACCGCGAGCGCGCGTGCTATCGCAATTCGTTGCCGCTGGCCGCCGGAAAATTCGTGCGGGTAGCGCTGCGCCGTGGACGCAGGCAAACCGACAAGGCGTAAAAGCTCCGCTACCCGTTGTGATCGCCGTGGCGCGGCCACGACGTCGTGGAGAAATAGCGGCTCGAGCAGGATTTGCTCAACCGTCATGCGCGGATTGAGCGAAGCGTAGGGGTCCTGAAAGATAAGTTGCGCATTACGGCGGAACGAACGCAATTCATTTTCTCTAAGCGCGGTGATGTCGCGGCCGTCGAACAAGATCCGTCCCGTCTGCGGCTCGATCAGCCGGAGCACCAGCCGCCCGAGCGTGGATTTGCCACAGCCCGATTCTCCGACAAGGCCGAAGGTGTCACCGGCATCGATTGAAAAGCTGATGCCGTCGACGGCTTTTACCGACGCGGTTGGCCGGCCAAGCAGCGTTCGCCGGACGACGAAATGCCGGGTCAGATTTTCGACCTCAAGCAGCGCGCTCATGCGACGTTCTTTTCGAGCGGCGCATAAAAGCAGCGCGACCATCGTCCGCCTTCGAATGTAATGATCGGAGGCCGCTCGGTACGGCAGCGTTCATCGGCAAACGGGCAACGTGGCGAGAAGCGGCAATTGCCGGCGAGCGCCGACATTTCCGGCACCATGCCTTTGATGGCGGCAAGTTCGTCGGTCTGCCGATCGAGCCGCGGGATCGAGCCGAGGAGGCCGACGGTGTAGGGATGTTCCGGCTGCTCGAACAACGCCGCAGCGGGTGCGCGCTCCACGATTTCACCGGCATACATTACGGCGACCTCGTCACAGATTTCGCCGATGACGCCGAGATCGTGAGAAATAAGAATAATGGCGGCGCCGGATTCGGCCTTCAGTTCACGCATCAGGTCGAGGATCTGCGCCTGGATAGTGACGTCGAGCGCCGTTGTGGGTTCATCGGCGATGAGCAATTGAGGATCGCAGGCAAGCGCGATGGCGATCATGACGCGCTGGCGCATGCCGCCCGACAGATTGTGTGGATATTCGTCGAGCCGCTTTTCCGGGGAAGGGATCTTGACCTTCCGCAGCAGGGCGATCGTCTTGTCGCGCGCAGCGTTGGACGACAGTCCGCGGTGGCGGATGAGGACCTCGGCGATTTGATCGCCGATGGTGAGGCTCGGATTGAGCGACGTCATCGGCTCCTGAAAGATCATGGTCAGCCGGTCGCCCCGCAGGTCGCGCAATTCCTCGTCTGGAATGTGCAGTAGATCGCGGCCGTCAAAGTGCACGCTTCCATTGACTTCAGCGCTGTCCGGCAAAAGCCCCATCAGCGCCAGCGCAGTAACGCTCTTGCCGCAGCCGGACTCGCCGACGATGCCGAGTGTCGCTCCCCGCGCTACAGTCAGGTCGACCTGATTGACGGCATGCGTCACGCGACCGCGGTCGCCATGAAACGTCACTCGCAGCTCGGAAATCTCGATCAGCGGGGCTGCGCTCATGGTTGGGCCTGCGCGGCAAGCGCTTTTTCGATCCCGGCTTCGATGGTCGCACGATCGACGGTGCCGGTTGGATTGTCGCGGCTCGGCAGGAATTGCATGAAATGCACGAAACGTTCGCGGCTCACGCTTTCGAGCCGCTCAAGCTCGGCGAGTGGATCGGGATGATCGTCAACGCGCAAATCGAGATCGGGCCAGTCCTCGTCGCCCTGAATAATAAGCGCCGCCGATTGCTTCCCGCGTTTGTCTCCTCCGGCGGCTTCGCCCGCCTTGAGCGCCAAGATTAGACGCTTGGCGAAGTGCATATTTGCATTTGCGCGAAAGGAAGCGACGGTTTCCGCGATGACGTCCGCGTTCGCGAGCATATTGCCGGCAACCGACAGGTTGGGCCCGGAAGCCGCGCCGCACCAATCGACGCACGTCGCGCCGGTATGTGCCGCAACGCGCCCGGCGGCATCCATGATGTGAAGCTGGCGATGATCGCGGCCTTGGTCCGCGGCGACCAGTCGGGAGAGCGTGTTAGGAGCGGAAAGGCCCTCGCGCAGGAGCTTCAGTCCCTCGGTGCCGAAAAATGGATTGATCAAAGCTTGCGTCGCGATTGCGCCAACGTTTGCTTGCGTGAAAGGAACCAGTGCGCCGACCGCGAAAAACCGTGTTGCAACAGAGATTCCGAGCTTTCCGCTGTGCTCATCGCGTGCGATGATCGACCAGGTCACGCCACCGACTCCACTGACATCACCGGCTGCACACGAAGCTTGACGCCTCGGGGGCCGGCCGGCGGCGGAGCTTGAAGCGCGACGAGCCGCGATTCAATAGGCTTTCGGCAGCATGCGGTCGGCGATCGGCGGCAGGAAGGAGCGATCGAAGACTTCCTTCACCGCCGGTTTGCGCGGCAAATTGTAGGACTGCGCGATGACGTCGATGGACGCAGCCATGCGCTTGTCATCGATGTCGCCGACGCCGAGCTTGCGGCTCTCGGGGGTGTCGATGAGCGTTTTTGCCACATAGAGAAGCCGCCGTTTTTCGATGTCCTTGTTGATGAGCGGCTGCGATTTTGCGAGCAGGTCAATCGCCGCATCCGGATTCTCGAGCACTTCGCGCATCGAGCGGGCGATCGCGCGCAGCAGGCCTTTCACCGCCTCCGGCTTTTCCTTGATGAGCTGCTTGGAGACCATCACGCCGTTGGAATAGAGATCGAGCCCGAAGTCGGTGTAATAGAGCCAGCGGAAGTCCTTATCGGGATCCAGTTTCAGCGCAACGAGATTCATGTAGCTGGTAGCGGTGAATACGGCGGACGCGTCCACTTCACCGCGCAGCAGCATCGGCTCCTGCAACGCCGGCGTCATATTCAGGATGGTGACCGTGCCGGGGTCCAGGCCATTCTTCTTCGCGAGTGGCGGAAAGAGAGTCAGCGCCGCGGAGCCCGCGGGCGCGCCGAGCTTGCGGCCTTTCATATCCTTGACGCTCTTGATCGGGCCCGACGCCTTGGTCAGCAGCGCGAACGGCGCCTTGTGATAGATCATGTATACCATCACGGGCGCGACGTCGGGCCGCTGCGCGGCGTTCTGGATGATCGCATTCACGTCACCAAAGCCGGCGTCGTAGGTGCCGGACATGATGCGCGTGACCGTGTAGGCGGAGCCGTCGCCCTGGTCGATAGTCACGTCGAGATGCTCTTTGGCGAAATAGCCTTTTTCCTTCGCCCAGAAGTACCAGGCGTGGATGCCTTGCAGTTTCCAATCGAGGGTGAAGCGGATTTTGGTGTCTTGCGCCGACGCGGAGGTCACGCAGAACAGCAGGCCGAGAAAAATTACAGCCGCTCGAATTGAATGCCGCACGAACGCCTCCCCTGACACTTTGTGTGTTCCGCTTGAGTTAAGCGCGCCAATTGGGCTGAAGCAAGCCGAGGCCGCAATCGGGAATGGAGAGAAGCGCGCAATGCACCCGGCCTCAAGCGCGGTGGACTTCGCGGCTGTCCGCCGGGACCTGCGCGCGTTCGTTCATGCCGTAGTCGCGGATGACGCCCGCGACACGCAGCCGATAATTCGCGAAAATTCCGCCACGGCCTTTGGCCTGCGCGATCCGGTGCTCGTCGGTGTTGCGCCAGGCCTGCACGGCGGCTTCGTCGCGGAAGAATGAGAGCGAGAGAATTTTTCCGGGCTCGTAGAGGCTTTCGAAGCGCTCGACCGAGATGAAACCGTCGATTTTTTCCAGAATCGGCTTCAAATCCGCGGCGATGTCGAGATATTCCTGCTTTTTGTTCGGCCAGACCTCAAAGATCACAGCGATCATCTCTTTCTTCTCCTGCTTCCTGGCCGGCGATCCTTTGGTTAACGGGACCTTAAGAATGGCCGCCTACCTTAACGGCGAGGCTCGACCGAGGTCCACCGCCGAAGGCAGCGCGTATGAAAAAAGTGCTCTTCATCATCCCCCCGTACTTCGATGCCGACGACTACCTCAACAAGAGCCGGGCGGCGGTGCTGCCGGCCTTCACGATCCCGTACGGCATCCTGTCGATGGAGAGCTACCTCACGGCGGCCTGCAAGTCGCCGGTCGAGATCGCGTTGCTCGACCTCAACATCACGCTGAAAAAGCTGGTCGATGAAAAATTCAGCGGCAATTACGTCGCCACGTTCAATCGCGAGATAGAGGCGCGGCTACGCGAGCTCAATCCGCAGATCGTCGGGGTGTCGGCGCTATTCAACTCGTCGAACCGCTACATCCAGGACGTCGTCAAGTGCTGCAAGGACTACGACCCGGACGTCCTGACGCTGGCCGGCGGCGGGTTGCCGTCCGCGGCCTACAAGCTCATGCTCGAAGGCTGCCCGGACCTCGACGCCATCTGCAAGGGCGAGGGGGAATTGCCGTTGCGCGATCTGCTCGACGCCGACGACCCGTGGCAGGTCATCCGCACGCACAAGTCCTGGATCAGCCGCGACGAATTGGCCGCGAACAAGGTGCCGCAGCACACGTTCATCGAAGACCTCGACGAAATCCCGCCGTTCAATTTCAGCAGCATCAATCTCGATTTCTACAACAGCCGCAGCATCGACAAGCACTACGCCGGGCAGGCGAACAAGCGCGAGATGGCGATCCACACCTCGCGCGGCTGCCCGTTCCTGTGCGTCTTCTGCTCCAACCCGTCGCTGCATGGCCGGCAGGTGCGCACCATGTCGATCGCGCGCGTGGTCGCAGACGTGCGCCGCATGAAGGAAGAATTCGGCATGACCGTCCTGCTGCTCGAGGACGATCATTTCTTCAACGACAAGGAGCGCGCCAAGCAGATCTTGCGCGAGCTCGCGGCGCTCGACATCCGCGTGGAATTCCCGAACGGCGTCGCGGTCTATGCGATCGACGACGAGGTGGCCGAGCTGTTCTCGAAGGCCGGCGTGTCGGCGGTGGCGCTTGCCGTCGAGTCAGGCTCCGACCACGTGCTCAACAACATCATCAAGAAGCCGCTGAAGAAGAAGCTCATCCGTCCCGCGGTCGAGGCGCTGCGCAAGTTCAACGTCCGCTCGCACGTCTTCATCGTCATCGGCCTGCCAGGCGAGCAGGACGAGCACCGCGCCGAGACGCTGCAAATGCTGATCGACAGCGGCTTCGACTGGGTGCACGTCTATCTGGCGATGCCGATCTTCGGCAGCCGGCTTTACGACATCTGCGTCGAGAACGGCTACATCGAAAATCCGCGCTCGCAGGATTTCGTTGCGACGAAGTCGGTGATCCGCGCGCCCGGCGTCGATCCGGTCAAGCTCGAAGCCTTCGCCTACGAGATGCAAATCCGGGTCAACTTCGTCGAGAACTACAACATGAAGATTGGCCGCTACGACGTGCCAATCGATTATCTCAAGAACGTCGTCAACAAATATCCCGGCCACGCCTTCGGCCACTATTTCCTGTCGAAGTGCTATCGCGCGACTGGAAGCAAGGCGCTGGCGGACGAGCACTTGCAGCGTTTCGAGGAAATCTGCGAAGCCGACGACTGGTGGCGCGGCGTGGCCGAGAAATACGGCGTGCATTTTGCGCCGCCACTGCCGTTTGGGTCTCGGGCAGGTGAGGCGTTGATGCGGCCGGCCGGTATCCAGTAGACAATCAATAGGTTGCCGCCTGCCCGGGTCGCAGCGAATCGCGATAGTTTCCGTTCGGCATCCGCATGGAGAGATCCGCGATGGGCAGAAAAGCCTCGCCGCATTCGGCAATGTTAAATCTCGTCACGGGGCACTGGGTTTCGCGCCTCGTCCAGATTGCGGCGGCGCTGAATTTTGCAGACCTGCTCAAGGATCGTCAGCGCACGTCCGAAGAACTGGCTTCCATCGCGGGCGTTCAGCCGCAGCCCCTTTATCGGGTGCTTCGCGCGCTCGCGAGTGTCGGCGTCGTGGCGGAAACGAAAAACCGGCGGTTCAAGCTGACGCCTCTGGGGGCAACATTGCAGACGAACGCGCCCGGCTCGATGCGCAAGCAGGCGATGCTGTTGAATTCGGACTGGCAATGGGACGCGTGGAAGCAACTCCTTCACGGCTTGAAGACCGGCGAAGTGCCGTTTGAGAAGGCTCACGGGTTGCCGGTTTTCGAGTACCTGGAGAAGCATCCGCAAGAGCACGCCGTATTCCATGAAGCGACCACCGGTCTCACGAATGCAGCGGTGGCGGCCGCATACAAGTTTTCAAAATTTCGTACGCTCGTCGAAGTCGGCGGAGGGCATGGCAGTCTGCTCGCTGCTATTTTGATGACTTATCCGAAACTTAAGGGTGTGCTCTTCGATCGCCCTTCCGTCATCGAAGGCGCGAGAACGAGCGGCCCTTTAATTGCAAAGGAAATTGCACCGCGATGCACATTTGAAGCCGGCAGTTTTTTCGATTCCGTGCCCAAAGGCGCGGACGCCTATACGATGAAGTACATCCTCCACGATTGGGACGACGAAAAGTCGATAAAGATACTCTCGAATTGCCGAGATGCGATGAACAAGAACAGCCGCCTGCTGGTCGTCGATAGCATCATCCCGCCCGGTAACGATCCCGGTTACGTCAAGCTCCTCGATATCGAAATGCTTATCATCGGCGGCCGGGAGCGCACGAAGGCGGACTTTGCAGAGATATTCCGCAAAGCTGGTTTAAAGCTGACTCGCGTGTTTCCCACCAAAGGCCCGCTCAGCATCGTTGAGGGCGTGCGCGCGAATTGATCAGACGCGTTTCAGGAAGCCGTCCGGCGAGGCGGTGATCATGAGCTTGTGCTCGATGGTGCGGTCGTAGGCGAACCGCAGATCGCCGCCGTCGCGCGCCTTGCGGCCTTCTGCCTCGAGACGCTTTATGTATTCCCAGACTGCGGTCTTCGGATTGTTGCCTTTGCCCCAGGGGCGGTTGGTGCACATGTCGGCCGGAAGATCCTCCACGCCCGAGTCCCAAACGATGCAATAGGAGCCTTTGGAGACGTAAGGCGCGTAAAGCTCCAGCTCTTCCAGGACGTGATCGTGCGTATGGTTGGAGTCGAGCATCACCAGGACGCGCTCGTAGCCCTCGGCTTGCGCGGCGACCTGCCTGGCGATCTCCGGGGCGATGGATGAGCCCTGGATGGTCTCGATCTTGTGCCGCATGGGATGCGCATCGATGGCGGCGCGGTTGTGCGCGCGAATATCGATGTCGACGCCGACCACCTTGCGCCGGCTGGCCTTGGGATCGAGTGTCTTGCCGGCCGCCACGGCGTCGCAATAATCGAGCAATGCGAGGATCGAGGCGCTCAGCACCAGCGAACCGCCGTGCGCGATACCGGTCTCGATGACGAGGTCCGGCCGGCAGGTCCAGATCAACTCCTGAATCGCATAGGCATCCTGCGGCACTTGGATGATGGGGCGGCCGAGCCAGGTGAAGTTCTGCGCGTAGTTGTGCCCGATGCAGGCCCGCACCCAGGCGAGCGACAGATCGCGGAATGCCGCGTCGGCGCCGGCACCCTCGATATTCTTTCGGACATAATCGCCGAACTGCTTATCTGCGGCTTCGATGCTCATGCGGCCTTTGCCTGTTCGATTGAAGTACAATGGATATCCCACCAGCGGGTGCGCGGGGCGATGCGGTTGCCCTGCGCGTCGCGCACTGTGGTCGAATAGAGCGCCATCATCTCGGCGTGCGACAGCCAGTCGCCCGGCACCTCGTTGCCGAAGGGCCCTGATGCGCCGGCAGGAAAGGCGCGGCCGCCGTCCACGAGCCGGGACACTTGCGACTGGTCGAGCAGCTTGAACCCGTCGTAGCCGCAGGCCGCAAGGATTTCCATGTAGCGCGGCCCAAACCGGCAATCCTCCACGCTGACATAGAGCGGAAGTTTTTCGGCGCCTCCCAATTGCTCGAGCACCGCCAGGTCGACGCCTTCGACGTCGATCTTGAGGTAGTGCGGCACGCCGAATGCGGCGAACAGCTCGTCGAGTGTCATGCAGCGAACCTTGATCTCGCGGCAGCGACTCGCATCGCGGCCGGCCCAGCCGATGTCCAGGCTGCTCCAGTGATCGTTGTCGAGGTTGACGTAAAATGTCGCTTCCCCCGGCCTGTCCCACACTGCGGCGTTGAGGATGGTCAGACGCTGCTCCGCCAAGGCCGGTGCGAAACGCCGTTGCGCCGCCTCGCACAACGACGGATTGGCTTCGAGCGCTATGACCTTAAAACCGCGGCCCAGATAAAAATCGGTGTCGTCGCCATTGTTCATGCCGAGGTCGAAGATCAGCCGGCTGTCGCGCGCGAACCGGCTCATGCGGCCCTCTCCTCGGGGATCGCATAGATCACCGCACCGGTGCCGCACCATGAGTGGGCGCGGAATAGAAACCGGTAGTCGGGCAGGGTGTCCATCAGCCAGTGCGCCGTTTTCCAGATGCCGTCCTCGTTGTGATAGACGGTCGCCAGCAGGATTGGCCGGTGCTTCAGCAGGGTATCGCGCGCGCCCTTCAAAGCGGGCAGCTCGGCGCCTTCCAGATGCAGCTTGATGACGGTCGGCGCGAGGTCGAGCGTGTCGAGACGGCGGCGCATGACGCGCGTGCGTCCCGTCGGCGAGAGCTGTGAGGCGTAATCGAGGTCGTCGTGGAAGAGCGCCTCACCCTCCTCATCGGACAGCGCGCAATCAAGGACGACGGCGCTGGCCTTGAGCCGCGCACTGAAGTTGCCGGCGAGCCGTGCGCGGCTCGCGGGGTCCGGTTCGACGGCGACGATCTTGCGGACCGTGCCCACAGCCTTCGCAAAGGCCTCGCTCACCTCGCCATGGTGCGCGCCGCCGTCGACGAACACCTCGCCGCCGCGCAACACGCTACGAAGCTCCGGAATGAAGAAGCGGTTGTCGTTGGCGACCGGCGCGTCCGCGAAGGTCCATTCCTGCCGCAGTCGCCGCCAGGCCAGGAATTGCAGATGATGCGCCCGCGACAGGTCGTCGTGCCAGCGCGCCAGCACGGCTTCGGTGTTGCCGCGATCCTCCGCGGTGAGCGGCGCGGCGAACCAGCCGTTCGACAGCGGATGCACACGCCGGAAACTTTCGGCGAGGTCGTAGAACGGCACGATGTCCTCAAAGCCGAGATTCGCGAGCGAGCGTTCGAGCGGCACATAGGGCGAGGTGACGAGGCTTACCGCGAGGCGCACCGTGCGTCTCTCGCCGGCCGGCACGTCTTCGGGGCGGACCACGCGCACGCCGCGCCAGTCCGGCGCGTCCGCTATCCGCGCCACGTCGCGATCAACGGCCATGACAAAACTGTGTCCGACCGTTTTCAGGAAGTCGCGCGCGAGGCGGCCGAGACTTCCCGCGCCATAGAGCGCGAGCGGCCTGTCGGCGGCCACCGGAGAAAACGCGCACGGCGCCGCGGCGATTTCAGCGAGCAGGGACGCCGCCCGATCGGGGCGCGGCAGCTCTGCAAATGATCGGGCCTGGTGCGGCAAAGAAATCCCGCCGTGCGTGCGAATCGGCAGCGACATTTTTGCCATCGCCGGGAGTCCTTGCCCATAGTCGTGGCAGATTTGGCGCCTTCTTGTTATGCTGCGAATCAGTAATGCAGCATTAATGTTTTGGCCTTGCGCCGTGCCGTTGCGGGTTCCGCGGCACGGGTTGCGCTTGCGCCGGCAACAGCAAGAATGGCGATGCAACTCTCTATCCTGGTGCCGACCAACCGGACCGGCCCGCTGGCTTGCTCCAGAATTGCGCAGGCCTGCTCGTGGGCGGGACCGAACATCGAGGTCATCGTCCGCGACAATTCCGGCAACGCGGAGAAGCGCGAATGGCTCGGCCATTTGCAACACGACTACTGCACTATTGCCACCGTCGATCCCTGCGAGCCGCTCGAACAATTTTCCGCGCTGCTTGCGCTGGCGAAGGGCGACTTTCTTTATTGCGTCGCGGATGACGATTTTTGCTTCGACCGCGCCATGGCCGTGTTGCCCGGCACCATCGCGCGGCACGGCAGCGATCCGTCATTTGTCGGCGTGACCGGCACCTACGCCATCGACACGTCGAAAGGCTCGCGGATCGTCAGCTATCAGGACGTGGATTCCGATGACGCCGCCGCGCGCGTGGCCGGCTATCTGAATTTTTCGGGCCCGAACGTGCTGTTCTACGCCGTGTTGCGGCAGGACGTGCTTCGCCGCATCTCGGCCTTCATGCGCACGATGCCTTTCTTTTTTTCGTTTCACGACCAGATTTATTGCCTGCTCTATTTACTCAGCGGAAAACTCATTCGGCTCGAGCGGCTTTTCTATCTGTATGACCTCGGCATCTGGGAGGACGACGAACTGGGGCAAAAGCGCGACGCCGATTTCTACAGGGCGGCGAAAATGGATCCGGCCATCGGCAAGCTGCAGTGGTTCATGTGCGCGCTCGAAGGCGCCGCGCTGACCATGAATACGCAGATGTTTCCCGGTTACACCCTCGCGCAGCGCGAGGCGGTCGGAAGCCGCTGGCTTGCGGCGATGCTTCGCCGCTTCAAAGACCACAAGCGGCTCGTCTCTGACTCGGGGCTCGCCGACAAGGCCGACCTCTTGTGCGCCGCCTTGCAGGCATCGACCGGGAAGCTGTCGCTCGCCGACATGGTGATGGAAGTGAGCGGCTTCATCGCGCTGTTCTCGAACAGGCAGGCGAAAAGCTATTTCGATTTCTGGAACGCGATCCTGCTCAACCGCCGCCCTCTCATCGAGAATGCGGACAGGGCCGTGAGCTCATGAGGGCCATCGCTTTCGCCGCTATATACGTCGTCAGCCCGACAGGAGATGCCGGATGCGCCTGATCGTAACGGGACACAAAGGCTATATCGGTCCGGTCTTTGCTCGTCATGTGGCAGAGCGCCGGCTTGGTTGGCAAATAACCGGCATCGACGCGGAATTTTTCGCAACGCAACTCAGTGGTCTCGACCCGGCGGCGTATTTCCACCGTGAGCTCCGCGCGGACGTGCGCGCATTGGGCGATGATGTGCTGCGCGACGCCGATGCAGTCGTTTATCTTGCCGCAGTTTCGAACGATCCGATGGGTTCGGAATTCGAGACGGCGACCATGCAGATCAACGCGGCTGCGGCGGTTGCTATGGCCGAACGTTGCCGCCGGCTTGGCGTGAAGCGTTTTGTCTTTGCCAGCAGTTGCAGCATCTACGGCGCCGCAGGGCTGACCCCGCGCACCGAAGGCGATGCCCTTAACCCGCTCACGACCTATGCGCGGTCGAAGGTCAAGGCAGAAAACGAATTGCGGCCGCTGGCCGACGGCACATTCTCAATTACGTGCTTGCGCTTTGCGACCGCCTGTGGCGCCAGTCCGCGTCTGCGTCTCGACCTCGTGCTGAACGACTTTGTCGCCTCGGCGGTGCAGGCGGGGCGCATCGATGTTTTGTCCGATGGGTCGCCGTGGCGGCCGCTGATTCACGTCGAGGACATGGCGCGTGCGATCGAATGGGCCTTGTCGCGCATCGGCAGTCCGTTTCTCAGCATCAATGTCGGCTCGCACAAATGGACCTGGCAGATCGGAAATCTCGCGCAAGACGTAGCCCGCGTTCTGGAAAAGGTCGATGTTTCCGTCAACAAGGCCGCGCAGCCGGACAACAGGTCCTACCGGGTCGATTTTTCCCTGTTCAGGCAACTGGCGCCGGACCACCAGCCGCAAAAGCAATTCGATGTCGCGGTGCGCGAGTTGAGGGACCAGATCAGTCGGATCGATTTCGGCGGGCTGCCGTTCCGGGCCTCACCGCATCTGCGTCTGAATGTTTTGCGGGAGTTGAAAGCCGCGAACAGACTGTCGCAGGATTTGCGCTGGACCGCCGGGCAGCCTGCGGAGCTGGCGGTGGCGAAGTGACCGCCGCAAAGGCTGGCTGAGGTCGCATGCGCTTCCTTCCGACGTCGCTGGCCGGCGAATTTCTTGTCCATCTTGAGCCGCGTGCCGATTAGCGCGGCATGCCTTTGGGGCGGAGGTGTCGGAGGAAAATGGGGCGATGAGTTACGTACCGACAGGCTTCGCGCATGGCTATCAGGCGCTTACCGGTGGTGCGGCCGTCTTCTACATGGTGAGTGCGTTCTACGCGCCAGAATCCGAAAGTGGTCTGCGCCACGACGATCCGCAGCTCGCCATTAAATGGCCGCGTGCGGTCACCGAAATATCCGCGAAGGATGCCGCATGGCCGCTGATGGCCCGTTGACCTTGCTGACCGGCGCAAGCGGCTTCGT
Source organism: Pseudolabrys sp. (assembly GCA_049680165.1). GTDB lineage: Bacteria > Pseudomonadota > Alphaproteobacteria > Rhizobiales > Xanthobacteraceae > Pseudolabrys. The sequence continues at coordinate 3,840 of JBAUHH010000085.1, read as the reverse complement.
GGGCCGGCATATTTTGCGTGAGCTCGCGAGGCGGCAACGCCGCGTGCGCCTCATCGCAAGGGATGGATCGATAAACAAAATTTCCAGCTTCCCGGTAATCGAGTCGATGGTTACGACTGCCGATTTATTTTCTGAGAGCGTCGGCTGGCATGCCGACGTTTGCCGCGACGTCGATATCGTCATTCACGCCGCGTGGTATGCCGAGCCAGGTCAGTATCTTCAGTCGCCAAAGAACAGGGAATGCTTGGACGGCACGCTGCGGCTGGCGGACGGTGCGGCCAAGGCGCACGTCCGACGTTTCGTCGGCATCGGCACCTGCTTTGAATACGACTTGAGCGCAGGTCTGCTCAGCGTCGAAACGCCATTGAAGCCGTCCACGCTCTACGCCCAAGCGAAGGTCGCCGTTTTCAAGACGCTCTCGGAAAAGCTGCCGGAGCAGAATATCGAATTCGCCTGGTGCCGGCTGTTCTACCTCTACGGCGACGGGGAAGACTCGCGGCGGCTTGTGCCTTACCTGCGCGGCAGACTTTCGGCCGGCGAACCTGCCGAATTGAGCAGCGGCACGCAGATCCGCGATTATATGGACATCGCTGAGGTCGCCCGTCTTGTCGTCAATGCGGCGCTCGGCCCGGTGCAGGGACCGGCCAACATCTGCTCCGGCAAGGGCGTAACGGTGCGGCAGCTCGCCGAGACGATCGCTGACGAATACGGGCGCCGCGATTTGCTCCGCTTCGGGGTGCGGCCGGACAACCTTACCGATCCGCCCTGCGTCGTCGGGGTACCCACTGCAAACTAGCGTTTTTGCTGGATTTTTGGGTGCCGCCGCGGTCGACAGCTTCGGTTAACCATTTTCCTGTACAGCCTTTTAACGATTGTTAACCGGGCGATTCAGCCGGGGCTGCGCCATGAAAGCTAGCCTGAAACCGCGCATCAATCTCGAGGGCCGCACGCCGCTGGAAACGGTAATTCCGCTTTCCACGCCCTTTATCGTATTCGTCGATCCGGCGAGCTCCTGCAATTTCAAATGCACGTTCTGCCCGACCGGTCATCGCGACATGATCGCCGAGACCGGCCGCTTCCAGGGCGTGATGAAGTTCGAGGTGTTCCAGAAGGTCGTTGACGATCTCGGCGCATTCGACAAGCCGATCAAGGTGCTGCGCATGTACAAGGACGGAGAGCCGCTGCTCAACAAGCGCTTCGCCGACATGGTGGCCTACGCCAAGAAATCCGGCCACATCGATTATATCGACACGACGACGAACGGGACTTTCCTTTCGCCCGAACGCATGGGGCCGATCCTCGAAGCGGGCATCGACAAGATCAATATTTCCGTCGACGGCATGAACGAGGAAACCTACGCGCGCTTTACCGGGTTCAAGTTCGACTTCAGGAAATTTGTCGAGAATGTCAGGTGGCTCAACGACAACAAGGGCAATTGCGAGATTGTCGTCAAGATTCCAGGCGAGCTGATCACCGACGCGCAGCGCCAGGAGTTCTTCGACACGTTCGGTGATCATTGCGACCGCATTTTCGTGGAAAATTTCGCGCCGTGCTGGCCGGAATTCGATATCGAAAAACACACCGGCGTAAAAATCAGCAAGGGCATCTATCAGCAGGACATCGGCGACACCGACACGTGCCCGTATATTTTCTACGGCTACTCGGTGAACGCGGACGGCCTTATCAGCTCCTGCTTCCTGGATTGGGGACGCAAGCTCATCATCGGCGACGTGCGCCAGCAGTCCATGAAGGAAATCTGGAACTCCGAGCGGATGAACGCGCTGCGCCTCCAGCATCTCGAGGGCAGGCGGCGGCAGAACGGCGTCTGCGGCAATTGCGGCCAACTCAGCCATTGCCTGCCTGACAATATCGATGGGCACCGTGTGATGCTGCTGGAGAAATTCAAGAAACTCGTCACCGTCGACCCCAAGGTCGAGCCTCCCGGCGGAAGCAATCGGAGGTTCGCGGCCGTGGCGGCGGAATGAAAATTCTGCACATCGCGCCGCATCTTGGCGGCGGCGTGGGCAAGGCGCATGCGGCCATCAGCGCGGCGCTGCCCAAAGAGGCGGTGCGGCAGACTTTCGTTCTGCTCGAGCAACCCAAGGACCGCCGCTACGTGGAGATGGTCGAAGGGGCGGGCGCGTGTGTTGCCGTCGCGGAAAATCTCGATCAAATCGCGGACCTGGCGGGCGAGGCGGATATCGTCCAGTTCGAGTTCTGGAACCATCCCCGCCTGTTCGAGTGTCTGGCGCGCTGTGATTTTCGCCCGATGCGCAGCGTTTTCTGGTCGCATATTTCGGGCCTGTTCAAGCCGCTGATCCCGCCGGGCCTGATCCAGGAGTCTGCGCGCTTTGTCTTCACGACAGAGGCGTCGCGCTCGATTCCATACGTCGCGCAGGCAACGCCGCGGAAAACCTCCGTCATCAACAGCGGGTTTGGCTTTGCAACTGTTTCGCCGCGCGCGCGCCGGCGCGACAACAGGCCCGTCATCGCCTATCTCGGCACCATTGACTTCATCAAAATGCACCCGGGATTTTTCGAAGCCATCGACCGGCTGGAAGGCAACGATATCTCCGTCGCGGTCTGGGGCCGCGACGATCCCTCGAGCGCCGTCGCCGCAAAGGCGCGCGCCATGCAGCATCCGGAGCGCGTCATCTTCATGGGCGAGACCGACGCGCCCGCGGCTGCGCTCGCGAACGCCGATATCTTCTTTTATCCACTCCAGCCCGATCACTACGGAACGGCCGAGAATGCGCTGGTCGAAGCCATGTCGCTGGGGTTGGTTCCGGTGGTGTTGAACAACCCGGCGGAGATGGCGATTGTCCGCGACGGCCAGACGGGATTCGTTGCGAACTCCTTCGAAGACTGCACGTCGATCCTCGACATGCTGCTGTCGTCGCCGGACCTACGCGAAAGAGTGGGGCAGAATGCCGCCCGTCATGTTGCGGAAACGCGCACAGCGGCGCACTCGGTGCAGGACCTCATGATTCTGTGGCTGGGGCTGCTCGCCGAAGAGCCGCGCCATTGCGATTTTTGCAGCGCCGTGGGCGACACGCCGGCCGACTGGTTTCTGGCGACGCAACGTCTTCCCGGCACGGACTGGAAATTGTCCGGACGGCCGGGCGCGGAAAACGCCGCCAAGGGCACACTCGCGCATTTTGAAAGTGTCTTTGCCGGCGACGCGTCACTGTTGCGACTGCGCGCTTGACGTCAGACTGCCGGTGATTTCGCGAGTCGGATCGGCGGCGCGCACACGCACGCCAATCGCAAATCATTTTATTCAATACGCTCGCCTCGGCGAGGCAGCAGAACCGCCGTCCAATAGGCGTTGGACCACGGTCCAATAGACCGGGGCCGGCCGTCGTCCATATCGTCCATAAGTTCGAATTTTGTCCTGCTGTTTAGCAGGACGATGGCAGCAAACCAATTGCGTACGGGTGCTGACATAAAGCGCTCATTCGCATTACGGGAGATGAAAACATGATCAAGGCCCTTCACGTTGGATTGGCGATCGGCCTGCTCGCTCTCGCAGCCCCGGCGGCCGCACAAAGTGGCCCCGATAAACCGATGCCCGTGCGTCCGGATGTGCCGGTGCCAGCGCGACCGGATGTGCCTGTACCGGCACGACCGGATGTGCCCGTGCCGATGCGCGCGGACGCGCCCGCGCCCGTGCGGCCGGATGTGCCCGTGCCCGTGCGGCCGGATGTACCCGTGCCGAAACGGTGACGATGAGCGAAGTCGTGACTGCTTCGATCCGCATCTGCTGACTGTCTGAGGTCGGCGCCGCGCTGCGATCGGGCTCGCGCCCGTGCGCAGCGCGGTGCATCGAACCCTTCCACC
>JBAUHH010000084.1:0-1594 GCA_049680165.1 Pseudolabrys sp. | reverse complement strand
GCGCGCGCGCTGTCGGAAACGCGCGAATAAAGCAGCGTCGCGCCGAATTTGTCGTCGGGCCGGCCCGGGATCATGCCAGTGAAAACGATGCCGCCATCGGCATAGAAACTGACGATATTGCGATCGGACGGGCTCGCCGAGATGCGGCCGAACAAGCCGATGCCGCTGTCGGCCTCGCCCTTCGGCGGCCGATAGATTTGCTGGTCGATGCCGGCATATATGCCGCTGTCGCCGCGCAATCGCGCGGGCATCCCGTTGCTGGCCGGATTGGCAAGGGACAAGCCGTCAGTGCCAAAGCGTTGGTCGTCGAACCGGCCGAAGTGATGCCAGGCGCCGACCTTCACCGTGCCGGCAAGGCCGATCGCGCGCGGGTCCTGATTGTAATGGTACTGCATCTCGCCGATCAGGAACGGCGGATCGTTCACGCGAAACGCCACGCCGCTGCGGTCGCGCTCCTGCGGATCGCCAGAGCCTGGCCCGGCCGGATCGCCGTTGAACAGCGCAACGAGCATCGTCCAATTCTTGTCAGGCTCGACTTTCAGCCGCACGCCCGGCGTTGCCAGTGGCCATGATGGGCCACCCGACGGCAGATCCGTGCCGGTAATGGCAGGCCAACCGCTGGTAAAGAACAGGCTGCTATATTGGCTGATCAAGAATTCCGTATCGACGGCGAGTTGACCGAACCGGATTGCGGCCTTGCCGTCGGCGGATTTTTGTTCGAGCCAAAGCTCGAACAATCGCGTCGAAGGTAGCGCCTCGATATTGCTGAGCGTCGCAAGGCTTGGAACCGCGTCGCGGCGAACGCCTCCTGTCCCGTGGATTTGCGATCCGCTGACGTAAAAGGTCAGTCCTTGCGCGCCGATCAGCTTTTCCAGGTCCGCCTTCACATACGCGTCGAACCGGCCTTCGTACACGGTTTCGCGCTGAACGCCGCCGGAAATGTTGCCGAACATTTCGCCTGTATAGGTCCAGCCGTAGGTGATGCCGTGCGCGGCGAGCGCTGCGCGCCCTCCGCTTGGATCGCCGTTGTTCGGGACGCTGTGCGCGATCGACGACTTCGGAATGCCGTTCTTGTCGATGGCGTCGTCGTCATCGGCGGACGCTGCGCAAATGCCGAAACCAAGGCCGATGCAAGCCACAACTATAACGGTCCTGCCGATTGTGAAGGTCATGCTGACTCGACTGGCCGCAGCAGGATTGCGCAGGCAAAATGCTAGTGTAACGCCGCGCGCGATGCCAGAGTGGGCGCAGCGGTGGCGGATTTTTCACAGCATCGAAGAGCGGCCGGTGGAACACGTTGACGTCATTGTTATAGGAGCCGGTTCCGCTGGTGCGACACTCGCCGCGCGGCTTTCCGAGCAGCCGAATTTGCGCGTGCTGTTGATCGAGGCAGGAAAGGACACGCCGCCCGGCGCCGTGCCGAATGATATCGCGGAGATTTTTCCGTCGGCGTTTCTCAACCGAAGTTATTTCTGGCCGCAGACGACCGCGAGCATGAGGGAAGGTGACGCGCCCGGCCGTTTTCCGCAGGCGCGCGTCATGGGCGGCGGCTCGAGCGTCATGGGCATGATCGCACTGCGCGGCCTGCCGTCCG
>JBAUHH010000083.1:0-1698 GCA_049680165.1 Pseudolabrys sp. | reverse complement strand
ATCCCCGCTTGCGCCTGATCTTCACCTTCGGGCCATCTTGCTCATGCCACTCCAGCGCGAGCGTGTGATTTTGCAGCGTCCAGGTGATCGACACGCGACCGTTCGGCACCGAAAGCGCGCCAAATTTCGCGGCATTGACCGCCAGTTCATGCAACGCGAGCCCGAGATTCTGCGCTGCCTCGGGCTTAAGCGCGGCCGGTGGACCGTCGATCGCGACCTGTTCTTCAGCGCAGCCGATATAGGCCGTCAATTGTGATTGAACGAGTTCGCGCAAGGACGCCCCGTACCAGCTCTCGCGCACCAGCAGGTCATGCGATGCCGCCAAGGCTTGCAGGCGAGCCGCGAATTGGTTGAGAAATGTCTCAGTCGATCCGGCGTGACGCGCCGTTTGCCGTGCCATCGCTTGGATAACAGCCAGCAGGTTTTTCGAACGATGCGTCAGCTCGCGCATCAGCAGCCTCAAATGGGCTTCGCTTTCCTTGCGCTCGGTGATGTCGACCGCCGCACATGTGAGACCAACAACCCCGCCGGATTCGTTGCTTAACGGTTCGATATGAAGGTCGTAGCAGCGTGGACCGTGATCGCTTTCGATCACGACCTCCGTGCGTTTCGGCTGGCCGCTCGCGAGGACCTCGTGTTTCAGCGCGATCATGGTTCTGCCGCTGTCCGCCGGCAAGACTTCGTCATCAGTACGTCCGAGAATATCCTCGATCGACCGCCCGAACATGGGGTTGCTGAGCGAGGTGTAACGCAGGTTGCGGTCTTGCGTGTAGACGGTCACCTGGGAACCGCGCAGCGCCGTTTCGTAACGCGCAAATCGCGCGCGCAGCAAATTAAGTTCGCCGCCTTGCGCGCTGAGCCGCGCTTCAAGCTGCTGGCATTCCTGTTGCAGCCTGGCCAGTTCCGCATCCGCCGCCCTCGACAATTCGTGTGCCATGGCGGCTATTCACGTCGGCTTGCTCGCCAACGTCCCACGCAAGCGTCGGGACGGGCGAGTTGTGAATCGGAAGCTGCAATGAAAAGGGCGGCAGGACGCTTTGTCAATGAATGAGGCCAACGGGTACCTCGCTTCGGACGTCGCCCCGCGGTCGGCTATTTCGACGGCGGCAGAACAAGTTAACGTCGATCATTACGAACAGTTGCATCGTCAACTAACATTACCGCGAGCACCGGGTTGCTTTGGATTTGGCCGTGACAGCGCTCGGGCTATTCGGGAACCTTTTGAGCGGGTTTGACGTTTTGTATCAGCGGGTTTCATCAAGAAAAACAAGAGGAACAATAATGGCCACACGGGCAAAATCCGCCACCGCGGAAGAAATCGCGGCGATCGAAGACCTGGTCAGCGATCTGGAAAAACGGCTGCGCCGTTTATCCGGAAGTGCCCGCCGCGAAGCATCCGGTGCATCCGGCGACGTTGGCGCTTTTGTGAGCGAAGCGCTTGAGCGCATCACGGCTCGCGTGCGCGAAAGCGCCGCTGAAGCCGGCGAATCACTCGCCGACGAAGCCGCAAATGCCGGGGCGGAGGCGTTTAAGAAATTGAGCAGCGAAGTAGAACAGCGCCCGTGGCTCATGCTGGCAGTGGCCGCCGGGATTGGGTTTCTCGCCGGGTTGGCGAACCGACGGTAGCACCATGCGCCTTGCATTCGATCATATAATCCGACGTATTTTGCGCCGCGCCCTGCTCACTCTGGCTATCGC
>JBAUHH010000082.1:0-12839 GCA_049680165.1 Pseudolabrys sp. | reverse complement strand
CCCGCCAGGCTTGTGATAAAAACAGACGGCCCGTGCCACGCGCGGGCCGTCTTTCGTTGAGGATCGCTCCCGCGATATAAGTCGCCCGGAATGACGGCGATCTACAAAATCTGCCCGGCGCCGCTCTGGCGCGAGGCCGAGCGCAATGGCGTCTTTCTCGGCTCCAACGACGACCTGCGCGACGGCTTCATCCACTTTTCCACCGCCGCACAAGTCGCCGCGACAGCGGCAAAGCATTTCGCCGGCCAGCGCGATCTGCTGTTGCTGCATGTCGATGCCGCGCGATTAGGCGATGCGCTGAAATGGGAGCCGTCGCGCGGCGGCGCGTTGTTTCCGCATCTTTACGGCGCGCTTGCGATTTCCGCCGTGACGCGCGTCGATCCGCTGCCGGATATTCGCGCGCTTGCACATCTCGCATAACGAAAAGCGCGGAACCGACGGACGGCCGGGCCGTTGATCCGAGGACGGGCGCATCTCGGAGCAAATTACAATGGGCAAAGTGAGTGCGGATGTCCTGGTCATCGCCAGGCGCGTCCCCGAGTGGACGCGTATCCATTCGTCCGTTTTCCGCCAAATGAATACCGCGTCACGTTGGGCGTCGGCGACCGCCGTCGCCACGGGCGCGCTGCGTTTCCGTTGCCCGCAGGTCGGCAGCTATGTGCTGCTGACCGACGAAAAGACGGTCGCGAGGCTCACCAATGGCGTCGCGCGCATCCGCTGCGCGGCTTGCGGCGAAATTCACCTGCTGACCTGCGGCGATTCCCGCGCCCTGCCCGCCTATGACGGCCTCTCCGGGCCGCCGAGCAAAAGCGAAACCTCCGGCCAGACCGGCGTTTAATCGCGAATATACGGGGCGTTAAATCGCCCTTGCGCCGCGAATTTCATTTCTCCGCTCTTTATCCCTGCCCTGCGGACCGCTTAGACTTGGCCCTCGGGGATTGCAGCCCGGGGAGCATCATGGATTTCCGTTCACCGTCGCGGCCGTACCGGCTCGATCATGCGACGTGTCCGCCCCCGGTCCATTTTCCGTCTCAAACGTCCAACTCAACCTGTGGGGAATAAATCAATGCGTTATGTGTCAACGCTCGCCGCTGCGGCGCTCGTGTTCAGCTCGGTCGCGGCCATGGCCGCTGACCCGATCGGCAGCTATGATGTCGAAGGCTCCAATCCCGGCGGCAACGGCAAGTACAGCGGCACCGTCACCGTCGAGAAAACCGGCCAGACGTATAGCGTGGTCTGGGTGATCGGCGGCACGCGCTATGTCGGCACCGGCATCGGCAACAAGGACTTCATCGCTGTGTCGTACCGCTCCGGCAACAATACCGGCCTTGCGCTTTATGGAAGCGACGGCGGCAACTGGACCGGCGTGTGGGCCTACTCCGGCGGCAAGCAGATGGGCGCCGAAGAGTGGAAGCGTAACTAACGAGGGCGCCTTCCCTACCTGATGGATATCGACGCTAACCGCACCCTGCTCGTTTCCGCGCTCGCGCGCGTGGCGGCGAGCGACCGCGCGGCGCTGCAAACCATTTACCGCCTCTCCTCGGCGAAGCTATTCGGCGTTTGCCTTCGTATCTTGGGCGAACGCAGCGATGCGGAGGACGTATTGCAGGAGGTCTATCTCACGGTATGGCGCAAGGCCGGCGACTTCGATGTCGGCCGCGCGAGCCCCATGACGTGGCTGATCGCGATCGCGCGCAACCGGGCAATCGACCGCCTGCGCACGCGGGGCCAGAACCGGCGGATGGATCCAATCGACGTCGCCGCCGAGGTGCCGGACGCCGCGCTAACCGCCGATGCCGCGCTGGAACGCTCCGAACAGAACAAGCGCCTGCACGCTTGCCTCGGTGGGCTCGCCGAGCGCGAACGCGCGGCGCTGCGCGGCGCATTTTTTGACGGCAATACCTACGAGCAACTGGCGCAGCGCATGAGCCTGCCGCTTGGGACCATGAAAAGCCTGATCCGGCGAGCGATGATGAAACTGAAAGCGTGCCTGGAACGATGAGCGAGAGCGACGACCATACCGGCGTGCCGGACGACAATCTGCTCGCCGCCGAATACGTGCTCGGCGTGCTCGAGCGAGCCGACCGCGCCTCGGCCGCGCGGCGGATCGAGCGCGACCGCGCTTTCGCGCGGCTGGTCGCCGATTGGGAAACGCGGTTCGCCCCTTGGGCCGAGGAGATCGCACCGGCCCCGCCGCCGGCCGCCGTCTGGGACCGCATCGCCGCGGCGCTGCCGGCGCAAAAGGCGTCGCCCGCGGGCTGGTGGGAAAGCCTCGCATTCTGGCGCGGGCTCACGGTCGCAACAGGCGCGCTCGCCGCGGCGAGCATCGCCGCGCTCGTCTATTTCGGCACGCTGCCATCGCAACCGCCGCTGGTCGCCGCGCTCGACGGCGGAGGCAAGCACGCTTTCGTCGCCACCATCGACCCGCGCAACGCCACCGTACTGGTGGTGCCGGCGGCGCTGGCGATCGAGGCCGGCCGCGTGCCCGAACTCTGGCTGATTGCACCCGGCGGCAAGCCGCGCTCGCTCGGCCTGCTCAATGCCGAGAGATCCGTCACGCTGGCGATCCCGGCCGACCTGCTCGCCCGGACGACCACGCAAGCGGTTCTGGCGGTGTCGCTCGAGCCGCCGGGCGGCTCCCCCACCGGCGCGCCGACCGGCCCGGTGATCGCGCAGGGCAAGCTCACGAACCTGTGAGACGTTCCGCGCATCCATGGTGCGCTGGCCTCCGTAACTGCTGACGTCTCCGCCACGGGGACGCGTCAACAGAAACACGGAGAGACCGATGAAACGCATCCACAACGCCGCCTTGGCGGGAGCTGCCGCGCTCGCGCTCGCATTAGGCGCAACGACAGCCTTCACCCCAAGCTTCGCCAAGGAAATGACCAAGATGGTCGGCGGAGCCGAAATGTATCCGTCCAAGAACATCGTGCAGAACGCGGTGAATTCAAAGGATCACACGACGCTGGTGGCCGCCGTGAAAGCCGCCGGCCTGGTACCGACGCTTGAATCGAAAGGCCCCTTCACCGTCTTCGCGCCGACCAACGAAGCGTTCAAGAAGCTGCCAGCCGGCACCGTCGATACGCTGCTCAAGCCCGAGAACAAGAGCAAGCTCACCAGCGTGTTGACCTATCACGTCGTCGCCGGCCACCTGACCACCAAGGACTTACGCGAGAAGGTCAAGGAAGGCGGCGGCAAGGCCGAGCTCAAGACGGTCGAAGGCGCGCCGCTCACCGTCGCAGAGAAGGACGGCAAGCTGTGGCTGATCGACGCCAAGGGCGATAAAGCCGAAATCACCGTCAGCAACGTGATGCAGTCGAACGGCGTCATCCAGGTGATCGATACCGTGATGTTGCCGGGCTGAGCCTCCCCGCACCTGGCAATACGGCCCGCTCCTTTCGAGGAGCGGGCTTTCCCCCCGCCGCATCCTGAGGGGCCGGCCGCAGGCCGGCGTCTCGAAGGACGAGGCGGCTCTCGGGCCTCATGGCTCGAGACGCACCTGACGGCGCTCCTCACCATCATTCGTTAACCCCCCGCTAACCATAAACTGGGCAAATATTGCCGGGGTTTTCCGGCGCTCGGCCGGGCTATCCCGACCACGCGTGCAAAAGCGTCCGAGCCTCCGGGGACGTGGGGGCAGTTTGGTGCGCATGAGCGACGTCTCGACAGCCGAACCGGCAAGCGGCTTCAAGCTTCCGAGCTTCGGTGAAATCGGCACATACCTGAAGCGCGGCGACATCGCGCTCGCGATCGGCGTGCTCACCATCCTGGTGGTGCTGATCCTGCCGCTGCCGCCGATACTGCTCGATCTCGCCCTCGCGATCTCGATCATCATCTCGGTGCTGATTTTGATGACGGCGCTGTTCATCCACACTCCGCTGGAATTCTCCTCGTTCCCGACCGTGCTGCTGATCGCGACCATGTTGCGGCTGGCGCTCAACCTCGCCTCCACGCGCCTGATCCTCGCGCACGGCCACGAGGGCACCGATGCCGCCGGTCATGTCATCGAGGCGTTCGGCAATTTCGTGATGAGCGGCAACTTCGTTATCGGCATCATCGTCTTCATCATCCTGGTGATCGTGAACTTCGTCGTCATCACCAAAGGTTCCGGCCGCATCGCGGAAGTCGCCGCCCGCTTCCATTTGGACGCCATGCCCGGCAAGCAGATGGCGATCGACGCCGATCTCTCGGCCGGCCTCATCGACGAGAAAGAGGCGCGCCGCCGCCGCAAGCAGCTTGAGGACGAAGGCGGCTTCTTCGGCGCCATGGACGGCGCCTCCAAGTTCGTGCGCGGCGACGCCATCGCCGGCCTGCTGGTGGTGTTCATCAACGTCATCGGCGGCATGATCATCGGCATCGCGCAGCAAGGCCTGAGCTTTGCCGACGCGGCGCATTCCTACACCATCCTCACCGTCGGCGACGGCCTGGTGACGCAGGTGCCGGCGCTGATCGTCTCGACCGCCGCCGGCTTGCTGGTGGCCAAAGCCGGCGTTTCCGGCGCCGCCGACAAGGCGCTGCTCGCTCAGCTCTCCGGCTATCCGAAAGCGCTCGGCATGTCGGGCGCGGTAATGCTGGTGATGTCGCTATTGCCCGGCATCCCGATGCTCCCGTTCCTCGCGCTCGGCGGCGGCGCCGGCGCGCTCGCCTACATTTTCGACAAGCGCACCAAAGTCGCCGCCGCGGCCGACGCCAAAAAGGCCGCCGCCGAAGCCAAGGATGAAGCCAAGGAAGAGCCGATCACGAGCGCGCTGCGCATCGACGATCTCAAGATCGAGCTCGGATACGCGCTGCTGCCGCTGGTCAATTCGCCCGACGGCACCGACCGCCTGACCGAGCAGATCAAGGCGCTGCGCCGTTCGCTCGCCGGCGAGATGGGCTTCGTGATGCCTGCCGTGCGCATCCTCGACAACGTGCAGCTCGACGCCAACACCTACGTCATCAAGATCAAGGACGTCGAAGCCGGCAGCGGCAAGATCTGGCCGGGCCAGTACATGGTCATGGACCCGACCGGCGGTCAGGTGAACATGCCCGGCACCCACATCACCGAGCCGACCTTCGGCCTGCCCGCCACCTGGATCGAGGCCGCGCTCAAGGAAGAGGCCTCGCTCAAGGGCTACACCGTCGTGGACGCGGCGACCGTGCTGTCCACGCATCTCACCGAATTGCTCAAGAGCAATATGTCCGAATTGCTCTCTTACGGCGAGGTGCAGAAGCTCCTGAAGGAAGTGCCGAAGGAGCAATCCGAGCTGCTCAAGGACATGGTGCCGTCGCTGATCAACGTGTCCGGCATCCAGCGCGTGTTGCAGATCCTGCTCGCCGAACGCGTCTCGATCCGCGACCTCTCGACCGTGCTCGAAGGCATTGCCGACGCGATTGCCGGCACGCGCAATCCGATCACGCTGGCCGAGCACGTACGCATGCGGCTGTCGCGCCAGATTTGCGCGCAGTACAGCACCGCCGGCGGCTTCCTGCCGCTGATCGCGCTGTCGGCCAAGTGGGAGCAGGCCTTCGCGGAATCGATCGTCGGCACCGGCGACGAGCGCACGCTGGCGATGCAGCCCTCCAAGCTCTCCGAATTCATCGGCCTGGTGCGCGAGCGTTTCGAGGCGGCGGCGCGCGAGGGCGAGGCCCCGGTGCTGGTCACCTCCGGCGGCATCCGGCCGTTCGTACGGGGGATCGTCGAGCGCTTCCGGGCGCAGACGCCAGTCATGTCGCAGTCCGAAATCCACCCGCGGGCGCGGCTCAAGACAGTCGGCACAATCTAGCCAAATTCTCGCCGGCGCCGGCTCACAAAAAGGCGCCAATCACACGGTTTCAACGTTCCGTGATGCGCCCTTGGGAACTCGGGGGCCGTATCTACGTTGGTGGGTGGAATAAGCGTGAACCTTTCACCGCGTTAACGAGACCAAGGGATGAAGACCTTGGAGGATGCCATGAACTGGTCGCTCTACACCGCTGACCGTACGACCCACCTGAAGATCGTGGTTGTGGCGCTGATCGCCGCAACGCTGATCGCCGGGTTTGGCATCACCATGCGCGGCCTCAATCTCGGCACCGACATCCTGACGGCGCAGGGCCCGAGCGTGGTCAAGCCCGACAATGTCAAGGTCTGGACCAGCCGGGACACCCTCACCATTCGCTGATTTATCTGATCTCCCTCCCCCCTGTGTGCGCCACGTTGGCGCACATTTTTTTGGCCGGTTGACCGCTCGAGCGATATCTCGCACAAGCGCGCGGCATGAATCGCCAGATGCATCGCTGTTCGCGCCGCAACGCCTTGTGCTGGATCGCCGCGGGATTGCTGGCGGCGACGGCCCCCGTCCGCGCGCAGAGCGCGCCCGATGCGGCCGCGGACTACAAAGCCAGGCTCGCGCAATATCTTGAAGTGCACGGCGCCTATCAGGCGGAGGCCGACGTCTACTGGAATGCGGTCGCCGACAAGCGCCGCACGCGCAACGCCAAGCGGCGCAACCACGAGCCGATCGCGCTCAACGATTATGTGCTCGCCCAGCCGCCGGTCTATTCCGGACCACCGCGCCCGGCCGATCCGTTCGCGCCGCCACCCAAACCGCCCGAGAAGCCGGAGATCCCGGTCATCGCCGATTTTCTGCGCGCCGCGCAGGAGCACTACGGCTTCGTGCCCGACCGCCGGAGCGAGGCCGAGTTCAAGCGCGCCTACGCACAGGCCGCTTTGGCCGCCGGCCTCACCCGCGAGCAGATCATCGGCGTCTACGCCTTCGAAACCGGCGGCAACGGCGCCTACGACACGCAAGCCGGCATATCCGCGACGCGCACGCGCGCAATCTCGCCGGCGGTCGGTTACAACCAGTTGCTCAGCACCAACACGGTCTCGATCCTCGCCGAGCAGGGCCATCACTACGTCGCCGCGCTGCGGCGCAAGGCGCAAACGCTCACTGGCGACGCCAAAGCCGCGATGGAGCGCAAGATCGACGCGCTCAAGCGCATGGTCAATTACAGCCGCACCATTCCGCCGCGCTGGAGCGACTATGACCGCGTCGCCAAGCAGACGCCGCAAGGCTATGGCATGCACGCGGCGATTCTGGACATCGACATTGGCCCGATGTTGCAGGTGCAGAAGCTCATCGACTCCGTGCACTTCGCGCGCATGAAGGGCTATGGCGCGCCGCTCTCGGCCGCCGAACTCGAATTGATGAATTTGACCGGCGACGGCAACGGCTTCGACATGGTGACCATGCCGGCGGCGTTGCGCCAGCAGGTGCCGACCGCGAATTTCTTCCAGCCCGAGGGTTACGCCCGCAACCCGGTGGCCAAGCGCACCGGCGTGGTCGCCAATCTGCTTGCCGAGATCCAGGATCACATGAACCGCAATGCGCAAGCCGCAGGCGCGCGCGATCTCGCCGCGGCGTTTTGAAAAATTATTTGATCACGACCGACGGCAGCCAGAGCGACAGCGCCGGCAGATAGGTCACCAGCATCAGCACGAGAAACATCGCGCCGTAGAACGGCCAGATGCCTTTCATCACTTCCTCGAGCTTCACGTTGCCGACCGCGCAGCCGACGAACAGCGTCGCGCCGACCGGCGGCGTCAAAAGGCCGATGCCGAGATTGAGCAGCATGATCATGCCGAAGTGAACCGGATCGACGCCAAGCTTCATCACCACCGGCAAGAGGATCGGCGTGCAGATCAGGATCAGCGGCGCCATGTCCATCAGGCAGCCGAGCACCAGCAGCATCACGTTGATCAGCATCAGGATGATGTATTTGTCGTTCGACAGCGTCAGGAAGAACGTCGTGATGTGCGCCGGCATCTGCATCAGCGCCATCACGTAGCCGAAGCTCGACGCCATCGCGATCAGCGTCATCACCATCGCCACGGTCTTGAGCGTGCGGTGCACGAGCGCCGGCAGGTCACGCCAGCGATAGTCGCGATAGACGAACATGGTCACGAAAAACGCCCAGATGCAGGCCACCGCGCCGGCCTCGATCGCGGTGAATATGCCGAGCAGGATGCCGCCGAGGATGATCACGATGGTGATCAGGCCCCAGGCCGCATCGATGGTGATGCGCACCGCGTCGCGCAGCGGCACCGCATCGCCTTTGGGGTGGCCATCGCGGTAGGCGATGAAGATGACCAGCACGACGAGCGCTGCGCCGAGCAGCAGGCCCGGCACCACGCCGGCCATGAACAGGCTGATAATCGAGATCGTGCCGCCAGTCGCCAGCGAATAAATTACCGCATTGTGGCTCGGCGGCACCATGATTGCCTGCACCGAGGCACTGATCGTCACGTTGGTGGCGAATGCGCGCGGATAGCCGACCTTCTCCATCTGCGGAATCATCACCGAACCGATGGCCGAGGTATCGGCAACCGACGAGCCGGATATGCCGCTCAGGAACGTGGTGGCGAGAATATTGACCACCGACAATCCGCCGCGCACCCGCACCAGACCGACGATGACGTTGGCGAATTTCACCAGCCGTTGCGCCATGCCGCCTTCCGCCATGATCGCGCCGGCAAGCACGAAGAACGGAATGGTGAGCATCGCTACTTTGCTCACGCCGTCGGAGATTTTCAGCATCACCGCCTCAGGCGGAATGCCGATCCACAGCGCCCCAACCAGCGCGCCGAAGCCGAGCGAATAGGAAATCGGCATGCCGATGCCGAAGCAGATGAACAGCGTGCCGAGGAGAATGAGGATGTCCATGACCGGGCCCGCCTAGTCGAAAGCCGCGGCTTGCGCGTGCGGATCGTTGGCGAGCGCGGTCGGCCGGCCGATCGTCAGGTGCTCGATGATGAACAGCAGCGTGAAGATGCCGCCGATCGGGATCGGCGAATAGACGATGCCCACCGACAGGAACGGGAAATCCGCGATGGTGTTCTGCCAGGTGGCGATGCACAGCTTGACGCCGTAGATCACCATGAACACGGCCATGATCGTCATCAGGATTTCGACGACGAAACCGGTGACGCGGCGCGCCGGCGCAGGCAGCCGGTCGACGCCGACGGTGACGCTCATGTGAATGCCAAGCCGGTAGCAGGCGGCGGCGCCGAAAAACGTGAGCACGATGGTGAGCAGCACCGCCATCGGCTCGGGCCAGGACGCGGCGCTGTTGAGGACGTAGCGGGTGAACACACCCCACGGGATCACCGCGGAAATCAGCACCAGCGCCACCCCCGCAACCAGCACGCAGATGAAATAGGCGACGTCCATCGCCTTACGGTATTGCGCCGCCATTTTCCCCCGCCCTCGCCGTTCGTCATTCCGGGGTGCCGCGAAGCGGCGAACCCGGAATCCATAATCACCGACCGGGAGTATGGATTCCGGGCCCGCGAGCTTCGCTCGCGTCCCGGAATGACAGGTTGAGCTATTTCACTGCCTGGATGCGCTTGACCGTGGCGGCGTATTTCGGGCCGTACTTGTCCCACACCGGCTTGACCGCATCCTGGAAGGCTTTCTTGTCGGCATCCGAAACCTTGGTGATCGTGATGCCCGCGGCCTTGGCTTTGTCCATCGCCGCCTTTTCGTATACGTCCCACAGCTTGCGCTCTTCGAGCTGCGCTTCGCGCGCGTACTTCAAGAGCAGCGCCTGGTCCTCCTTCGACATCGAGTCGAAGATCTTCTTGGACATCACCAGCATCTCGGGAACGATCAGGTGCTCGTCGATCGTGTAGAACTTCGCCACCTGATAGTGGTTGTCGAACACGAAGCTCGGCGGGTTGTTTTCCGCGCCGTCGATCACCCCGGTCTGCAACGCGCTGAACACCTGGTCATATCCCATGGCGACGCCGTTGCCGCCCATCGAGTTCGCCATGTCGACGAACATCGGGTTGCCCATGACGCGGAATTTCATGCCCTTGAGATCGGCGATGGTCTTGATCGGCTTCTTGGTGTCGTAGAAGTTGCGCGCGCCGGCATCCATCCAGCACAGACCGACGAGGCCCTTGCCGCTGTTGGTCACCTTGTCGAGCAATTCCTTGCCGATCTCGCCATCGATCACGTGCTGCATGTGCGTGGTGTTGCGGAACACGTAAGGCAGATTGAACACGTTGAGGTCGTCGACCACGGGGCCGAGCGCGCCGACGGACACGCGCGCAAAGGCGATCGCGCCGACCTGCGCCTGCTCGATCGCTTCCTTCTCGCCGCCGAGCTGCATCGACGGATACATCTGCACGGAGACGCGGCCGTTGGTCGCCGCCGACAGTTTCTTGCCCATGTTCTCGACCGCTTCCACGGTCGGATAGCCGGTCGGATGCACGTCGGAGGCTTTAAGAACGAGCTTCTGTTGCGCCAGCGCGGCGCCGGAAGCAAAGACGGTCGCGGCGGCGAGAACGCCGGCGGCGAATATGGCGGTGCAGGATTTCATGACGAACATTCCTCCCGGTTTTGATTTTTCGGCAGCTCGAAAGCGCGCGTCAGACCCGGCGCATTGATCTGCGGCTAGCGTGCGTGGTACTCATCATGTCATATGATGACCTTACCGGAGGCTGCGGTGTCAAGACGGTGAACAAGCGCGCACCAAAAAATCTCGCTCTGTTGCAGCCGCTGGAGGCCCCCCGCCGGCTCACCGCCCAGCTGGTGGCCCGGCTGACGGCCGACATCACCAGCGGCAAGCTGGCGCCCGGCGCGCAGCTTCCCACCGAGCAGGAGATGATAGCCGCAACCGGGGTCAGCCGCACCGTCGTTCGCGAGGCGGTCGCGGCGCTGCGGGCCGACCGGCTGGTGGTGACCCGCCAGGGCGTCGGCGCCTTCGTCGCCGACAATGTGCGGCGGCCGTTCCGGGTCGATTTCGACGAGCATTCGTCCTTGCGCGAGGTTCTCAACGTCATGGAACTGCGCACAGGCGTCGAGATCGAGGCGGCCGGACTTGCGGCCGAACGTGCCTCGGCTGGCCAAGTCAAGAAAATTGCCGACCGCTTTGCCGCCATCCGCTCGGCCATCGACCGCGGCGAGAACGCCGTCGATCAGGATTTCGCCTTCCATTGCGCGATCGCGGAAGCGACCGGCAATCCGCAGTTCAAGCGGTTCCTGGAATATCTCGGCCGCTTCATCATCCCGCGCCGCACGGTCTGGGGTTCCTCGGCGCCCGCCACCAACCGCGCGCATCTCGATGTTTTCCAGCGCGAGCACGAGCAGATCCTGCGCGCAATCCAGGGCCACGCGGTGGAACAATCACGCGCCGCCATGCAGAAACATCTGCTCAACAGCCGCGCCCGCTACGAGAAGCTCGCGGCGCAAGTCGGGATCAAGTGACTTTTGTCATCACCGGGCTTGACCCGGTGATCCCGTTTAGGGACGCATTGCCATCCTAAGCGAGATGGCCGGGACAAAAGGGCGTTTACGCCCGTCTTCGACGGGCTAAGCCCGGCCATGACAGCAAGAGGAAGTGAGACCTTATGGAGAAAATCCTCGTTACCGGAGCGGCCGGCGGCATCGGCACGCGCATGCGCAAGCTGCTCAAGGGCGTCTATCCGTCGATCCGCTGGAGCGACATCAAAAAGCCGGACGATCTCACGGCCGGCGAAACCTTCATGACGTGCGACCTCGCTCGAATGGCGGAAGTGGAGAAAATCGTCGCCGGCGTCGACGGCATCGTGCATTTCGGCGGCTATTCGATCGAAGGCCCGTGGGAAACAATCCTGAACTCCAACATCGTCGGCTGCTACAATTTGTTCGAGGCCGCCTACCGCGCCGGCGTCAAGCGCGTGGTGTTCGCCTCCTCCAACCATGCCGTCGGCTTTTATCCGCGCAGCCAGACCATCGGCGTCAACGTGACGACGCGCCCGGACAGCCGCTACGGCGTGAGCAAGGCATTCGGCGAGGCGATCGGCGCGCTCTACGCCGACAAGCACGGCCTGCGCGTGACCTGCATCCGCATCGGCAATGTCGGCGACGCGCCTATCGACCAGCGGCGGCTGGCGATCTGGATCAAGCCGGAGGATCTCGTGCAGCTCGTGCGCATCGGGCTCGAGCATCGCGATATCCATTTCGAGATTTTCTACGGCGTCTCCGACAATGCCGACAGCTGGTGGGACAACAGCAACGCGCGCCGCTTCGGCTACAAGCCGCAAGGCCAGGCGGAGAAATATCGCGACTCCGCGATGGCCGCGCAGACGGCGGTGCTGCCCGATCCGATCGGCGACCGCTATCAGGGCGGCACGTTTTGCAGCGACGAATACGACGCCGACAAGCGCGGCTGATTTTTCCGCAGCGCTATCGCAGCCGCGACGTCAGGCGCGCGTCAGTATGCGCGAATGCTACAACCCTCCGATGGCCAGGCGCTGCGCGTCGATGCCTTGCAGCGAGGTCGTCGGGTCGACCGCCGTCCACACCACGACGAAGCCATTTGCCGACAGCGCCGCCACGCGCGGCTGCCACTGATCCTTCGCCGTCGTCGTGTTGACGAGGAATTCGGTATTTATCGGAGTGCCGTTCATATCGTAGCCTTGGCCGTACACGCCGTTGCCCGAACCATCCTGGCCTTGCGAGGTCCACACGACGACGAACCCACCATCGGTGAATGAGGCAACAGCAGGTTCCGACTGATCGTTCGCGGTCGTCGTATTGACCTTGAATTCGCCGCCGAGCTTTGCGCCTGAAGCATCGAAGCGCTGGGCATAGACGCCAAGCCCGGAGCCGTCCTGCCCGGCCGAGCTCCACGCCACCACGAAGCCGCTCGCCGATGCAGCCACGGCCGGCTGGGCCTGGTCCTTCGCCCGTGTGGTGTTGATGAGGAACTCGACGCCGAGCTTCGCGCTTTTGTTCTCGAAGAGCTGGCCGTAGACGTCGTAGCCGAACGAAGGATGCGCATTCGACGCCCACGCCACCACAAAGCCGGTGCCGAGCGCGGCCACCGCC